>NZ_JBFREQ010000004.1:0-313547 GCF_052114385.1 Variovorax sp. M-6
GCTGCGCGGCTGCGCGCGCGGCGCCGAGGGGCCGGTGCGCCGCGCGGCAGGCGCTCCGACGCCGTCAGGTCCCGACGACCCGCCATCCCCCGCCGCACGGCGAGCGAGGGCGCGCGGCGCCGGCTGCGGCAGCGCGGGCGCCGCATCGGAAAAGCTCCGCGGACCGGGCGAACCCACCGCCGGGGTTGCGGCGTCGACCGGCACATCGGCCAGCAGCACGTAGTTGCGCGTGGACTTCGTGTCGCAGCCGGCGCGCACGTTCACCGTGACCACGGGTTCCTCGATCGGAACGGTGGAGCGAATACGCATGCGGGAGCCGCCGGCGGCAGAGCCCGGCTCGAGCGATACAGTCACACGGCGATCCGGGATCGCGGCGTCGCCTTGCAGTACCTCGGCCTCGAGACACAGGGAGCCGCTGGCTTCCGCGGCATCGAGCGAAAGCGGGATCACCACGTCCATCGGCTTGCCGATCCAGACGGCCCCTTGAGGCCGACCGATCGTCAAGGCGGAGGATTCAAGAGCGAGGCCGAAAATGAGCAGGCTCGCCGCAAGGCGTGGGAATTGCAAAATGGGTCGCGAATAGCAATCGAAAGTTGACACATTCTGACACGAGGGTCAGGGCGGATCATTCATCAAGGGACAATTATCAAATGACTGTGAACTATTCCAATGTCGGCGTCATCGGCGCCGGCGCCATGGGCCGAGGCATCGCCCAGATCGCTGCGCAGGCCGGAAGCCAGGTTCTGCTGCTCGACAGCTTCGAAGGCGCCGCGGTGCGCGGGCGCGACGCCATCCTCGCCCAGTGGCAAAAGCAGCACGAGAAAGGCAAGCTCGATGCCGCCAGCCGCGACACGCTCGCCGCCCGTGTGCAGGCAGTCGACTCGGTGCAGGCGCTCGCTGCCTGCGACCTGGTCGTCGAAGCCGTGGTCGAGGACCTGGAAGTCAAGCGCCAGCTGTTCCGCGAACTCGAAGCCGTGGTCTCGCCCGCGGCGACGCTGGCCACCAACACCTCCTCGCTGTCGGTCACCGCGATCGCGACAGCCCTGAAGCTGCCGGGGCGGATGGCCGGTTTTCACTTCTTCAATCCGGTGCCGCTGATGAAGGTGGTCGAGGTGGTGGCCGGCTTCAAGACCGAGCCCGAGGTCTGCCGGCAACTGGCCGGCTATGCCGCGCAGATGGGCCACAGCGCGGTGCAGGCCAGGGACACGCCCGGATTCATCGTCAACCACGCGGGACGCGGCTATGGCACCGAGGCGCTGCGCATCGCCGGCGAAGGCGTGGCCGACTTCGCGACCATCGACCGCATCCTGCGCGACCAGGCCGGATTTCGGCTCGGCCCCTTCGAGCTGCTGGACCTGACCGCGCTCGACGTCTCGCATCCGGTGATGGAATCGATCTACCGCCAGTACTACGAGGAGCCGCGCTTCCGACCCAGCGTCATCACGGCGCAGCGGCTGGCCGCGGGCGCACTGGGGCGCAAGTCCGGCGAAGGCTTCTATCGCTATCCCGATGGCGAGATGCAGAAGCCGCCCGAGCCGCCGGTGCCGGTGGTCGGTGCGATGCCGCCGGTCTGGGTCTCGCCGCGCGCGGCCCGGCGCCCCGAACTGCTTCGGCTGGTGCACGCGCTGGGCGCGCAACTCGAGAGCGGCGCCACGCCCTCGGACGCAGCGTTGATCCTGGTCGCGCCGCTCGGCTTCGACGTCACCACCGTGGCCGCGGTCGAACGGCTCGACGCCACCCGCACGGTCGGCATCGACCTGATGGTGGACGACGCAGCCACCAAGCGCCGCGTGCTGGCCACCAACCCGGCCACCCGGCGCGACATGCGCGACGCGGCGCACGCCCTCTTCGCCAGCGACGGCAAGGCGGTCAGCGTGATCCGCGACAGCGGCGGCTTCGTCACCCAGCGCGTGGTGGCGACGATCGTGAACATCGCCGCCGACATGTGCCAGCAGGGCGTCTGCTCGCCGGCCGACCTCGAACTCGCGGTCCGGCTCGGCCTCGGTTACCCGCAGGGTCCGCTGGCCATGGGCGACCTGTACGGCCCGACCAACATGCTGGAGGTCCTGTTCAACCTGCAAACCGTCTACGGCGATCCGCGCTATCGCCCCAGCCCATGGCTGCGCCGCCGCGGCGCCCTCGGCCTGAGCCTCACCCACCAAGAAGAGTAAGCACACCATGACCGCAGAACTGAAAAGCACCAGCGAAGGGGGCACCATGGTGCTCACGCTCTCCAATCCCTCGCAGCGCAATGCGCTGGGCCCCGAGATGTACGCCGCCGGCATCGAGGCGCTCAACGGCGCCGAGAGCAGCCAGGAGATCAAGAGCGTCGTCATCGTCGGCGAAGGCAAGTGGTTCTGTGCCGGCGGCTCGCTGCAGCGGCTGTCGGCAAACCGCGATCGCGAACCCTCGGTGCAGGCCGAGAGCATCGAGGCGCTGCACGCCTGGATCGACTCGATCCGGACCTTTCCGAAGCCGGTCATCGCGGCGGTCGAAGGCGCTGCCGCCGGCGCCGGTTTTTCGCTGGCGCTGGCCTGCGACTTCGTGGTGTCCGCACGTGATGCGGTGTTCGCCGCCTCCTACAGCAACGTGGGGCTCTCGCCGGACGGCGGACTGAGCTGGCACCTGGCGCGGGCCCTGCCGCGGCAGCTCGCGAGCGAATGGCTGATGCAGGGCGAGCGGCTGGAGCCGGCGCGCCTGCATGCGCTGGGGCTGGTCAACCAGCTCACCGAGAACGGCCAGGCCCTGGCCGCCGCGCTGGCGCTGGCGGCGAAGCTCAACGCGCGGGCCCCGAACGCGCTGGCCAGCATCAAGGAACTGCTGAGCGACGCGCGCGGCGCGACGCTGGTGTCCCAGCTGTCCCTGGAACGCGACCACTTCGTGCGCAACCTCCACCACGCCAACGCCGGCATCGGCATCGCCGCCTTCCTTGCCAAGGAGACGCCGCGCTACGAATGAGCCCGCGTCGCTCTCGTGACACCCCCTCGCCTTTCAGTCACCGACAGGACAGCCCATGGACGACCCCATTCTTACCATCGAAGAACGTGAAGCGATCAACGGTGGTCGCTGGTTTTCTTCCCTCTCACCCTCACTGCGCCACGACATCCTCCGATGTGCATTCGTCAAACGCTTCAAGGACGGCGAGCTGATCGCCGCTCGCGGCGATCCGCCCGAACAGTGGATCGCCTGCGCGAAGGGCGCGGTGCGCGTGAGCTCGACCGCGGTCTCGGGCAAGCAGGTGACGCTGACCTACGTGGAACCAGGCATCTGGTTCGGCGACGTGGCGATGTTCGACGGCGACCGGCGTACCCACGATGCGTACGCGCATGGCGAAACCACGATCCTGTGCGTGGCGCGCGCCGATTTCCAGAAGATCCTGTCGAACCACGTCGAGCTCTACGAAGCGCTGATGCGGCTGCAGGCGCGCCGCATCCGGCAGTTGTTCGGCCTGGTCGAGGACCTCAACACCCTGCCCCTGCGTGCGCGGCTGGCCAAGCAGCTGATCCACCTGGTACGCAGCTACGGCGTGCCGAACCTGGCGGACGGCAGCCAGATGCGCATCGGCCTGCATCTGGCGCAGGAGGAACTTGCGCAGCTGCTGGGCGCCTCGCGCCAGCGCGTGAACCAGGAACTCAAGGCCATGGAGCGCGAGGAAGCGATCCGCATCGAACCGGGCGGACTGGTGGTGCTGGACCGGGTCGCGCTGATGCGCATTTCCGAAGCCGACGAACAATAGAAATCGACACATGACCCAGGACTTCGACAACTTCGTCGGCACGCGTGCCGTCTCGCAACAACACCTCGTCGACATCGAGGCGCTGACCGCCTGGCTCGAGAAGAACCTGGACGGCTTCAAGGGTCCGCTCACGGTCGAGATGTTCAAGGGCGGCCAGTCCAACCCGACCTACAAGCTCGTCACGCCTTCGCAGAGCTACGTGATGCGCGCCAAGCCGGGCCCGGTCGCGAAGCTGCTGCCTTCGGCGCATGCAGTCGAGCGCGAGTTCAAGGTCATGCGCGGCCTGGCCGGCACCGACGTGCCGGTGCCGCGGATGTACTGCCTGTGCGAGGACGAGAGCATCATCGGCCGCGCCTTCTACGTGATGGAATTCATGGCCGGCCGCGTGCTCTGGGACCAGTCCCTGCCCGGCATGGACAACGCCACCCGTTCGGCCATCTACGACGAGATGAACCGCGTCATCGCGGCGCTGCACAGCGTGAAGTTCGCCGAGCGCGGCCTGGCCGACTACGGCAAGCCCGGGAACTATTTCGAGCGCCAGATCGGCCGCTGGAGCAAGCAGTACGTGGCCTCGGTCACGCAGCCGATCCCCGAGATGGACCGGCTCATGGAATGGCTGCCGGCGCACATTCCGGCCAGCGCCCGCGACGAATCCATGAGTTCGATCGTGCACGGCGACTTCCGCCTCGACAACCTGATGTTCCATGCCACCGAGCCGCGCGCCATCGCGGTGCTGGACTGGGAGCTGTCGACGCTGGGCCATCCGCTGGCCGACTTCAGCTACCACTGCATGTCGTGGCACATCCCGCAGGGCACCTTCCGCGGCATCGGCGGCCTCGACCTGAAGAGCCTCGGCATCCCGAGCGAGAGCGAGTACATCCGCCGCTACTGCGACCGCACGGGCCTGACGACGCCCGAGGCGCTGGCGCCCGACTGGAATTTCTACCTGGCCTACAACCTGTTCCGCATCGCGGCGATCCTGCAGGGCATCGCCAAGCGGGTGGAGGCCGGTACCGCATCGAGCGAACAAGCCGTGGCCTCGGGCCGCGGTGCACGGCCGATGGCCGAGATGGCCTGGCAGTTCGCCCAGAAGGCGTGACCGGCGCGCCGGCACCTGAACCCAATTACCCACCTGGAGACGACATGGACTTCGAATACTCGGCCAAAACCAAAGAGCTTCAAAAGCGCGTCAGCGCTTTCATGGACGACCACATCTACCCCGCGGAGGCCGCGTACTCGGCCGAACTGGCGGCCAACACCGCGGCCGGCAAGCGCTGGACCGCGCTTGAAACGGTCGAGAAGGTCAAGGCCAAGGCCAAGGCCCAGGGACTGTGGAACCTGTTCCTGCCGGTCGACAGCGCCGCCGCCTCGGGCTACGAGGGCGCCGGCCTGACCAACCAGGAATACGCGCCGCTGGCCGAGATCATGGGGCGCGTGCCATGGGCCAGCGAGGCCTTCAACTGCTCGGCGCCGGACACCGGCAACATGGAGACCATCGCGCGCTACGGCTCCGAGGAAATCAAGGCCCGCTGGCTCAAGCCCCTGCTCGAAGGCCAGATCCGCTCGGCCTTCGCGATGACCGAGCCCGATGTGGCATCCAGCGACGCCACCAACATCTCGACCCGTATCGAGCGCCAGGGCGACGAGTACGTCATCAACGGCCGCAAGTGGTGGATCTCGGGCGCGGCCGATCCGCGCTGCAAGGTCTTCATCACCATGGGCAAGTCGGAGCCCGACGCGCCGCGCCATTCGCAGCAGAGCATGGTGATCGTGCCGGCCGACGCCAAGGGCATCACAATCTTGCGCCCGCTCAACGTGATGGGCTATGACGACGCACCGCACGGCCACGTCGAGATGCTGTTCGAGAACGTGCGGGTGCCGGTCGGCAACATCCTGCTCGGCGAGGGCCGCGGCTTCGAGATCGCCCAGGGCCGCCTCGGCCCGGGACGCATCCATCACTGCATGCGCCTGATCGGCCTGGCCGAGCGTGCGCTCGAACTGATGTGCAAGCGCGCCTCCTCGCGCGTGGCCTTCGGCAAGACCGTCGCCTCGCAGACCGTGACGCAGGAGCGCATCGCCGAAGCGCGCTGCAAGATCGACATGGCGCGCCTGCTCACGCTCAAGGCCGCCTGGCTGATGGACGTGGCGGGCAACAAGGTCGCCAAGACCGAGATCGCGATGATCAAGGTGGTGGCACCGAACATGGCCTGCCAGGTGATCGACTGGGCGATGCAGGTGCATGGCGGCGGCGGCATGTGCGACGACTTCCCGCTCGCCTACGCCTACGCCGGCGCCCGCACGCTGCGCTTCGCCGACGGCCCGGACGAAGTGCACCGCAACGCGATCGCCAAGTGGGAGCTGGGCAAGTACGCGCCGGCCAAGGCCGGCGACGAAGCGATGCCCGTGACGCGATTCTGATCGGGCTGCACTGAATCGAGCCGCCGCACTCACGGGTGTCGGCGGCTTTTTTTACAGCTTTTTCTGCAGGAACATCGCCGAGCCGAAGGCAGGGTCCAACTGGTAGCTGGCGAAACCCTCGCGCTCGTAGGCCCGCAGCGCGCTGTGGTTGCCCGACAGCACCTCGAGCGTGAGCTTGCAGGCGCCGCGTGCGCGGGCCTCGGCCTCGACGCGCGCCAGCATGCGCTGCGCCACCCTTTGGCCGCGATGGCTGGCCAGCACGACAACGTCGTGCACATTGACCAGCGGACGGCAGGCGAAGGTCGAGAAGCCCTCGATGCAGTTGACCAGACCGACCGGCTGCTTGCCGTCGTAGGCCAGCACGCTGAAGGCCTGGGGCCGGGCCGCCAGCGCCTCGGGCAGGCCGGCCAGAACCTCCGGCGCCAGAGCCTCGCCACCGCCGGCCGGGTCGCGCGCATAGGCGTCCAGCAGGGACACCACCGCGTGCGCATGCGCCGGGTCGCGGTAGTCGGCCAGTACGAGGTCGATGGCGGGCGCGTCCACGCTCAGGCTCTTGTCCATGCCCTGCCCTTAGGCCGGCTTCAACGTGGCGGCGATGCGGCGCGCGCAGGCCTCGGCCTGGGCCGCATCGCGCGCCTCGACCATCACGCGCAGCAGCGGCTCGGTGCCGCTGGCGCGGATCAGCACGCGCCCGCCGTCGCCGAGCTCGGCCTCCACGCGTTCGCTTTCTGCGGCCAGCGCGGCATTGGCTTTCCAGTCCTGCCCATCGGCCAGACGGACGTTGATGAGAGTCTGTGGAAACAGGCTGACGCCGGCCAGCAGTTCATCGACGCGCCGGCCGCTGCGCACGCAGGCCTGCAGCACCTGGAGCGCGCTCACGATGCCGTCGCCGGTCGTGTGGCGGTCGAGCGCGAGCAGGTGGCCCGAGCCCTCGCCACCGAGCAGCCAGCCGCGCTTCTCGAGCGCTTCGAGCACATAGCGGTCGCCCACCTTGGCCCGCACGAACTCGATGCCCTGCGCCTTGAGCGCCACTTCGACGGCCTTGTTGGTCATCAGCGTGCCGACCACGCCCGCAGGTTTCTCGCCGCGCGCGATGCGCTCCATCACCATCAGGTAGAGCAGCTCGTCGCCGTTGAAGAGGCGCCCGCTGGCATCCACCAGTTGCAGCCGGTCGGCATCGCCGTCGAGCGCGATGCCGTAGTGCGCACCCTGGGCCCGCACCGTATCGATCAGTGCCTGAGGATGGGTGGCGCCGAAGCCCTTGTTGATGTTGAGCCCATCGGGCGAGCAGCCGATGCTGACCACGTCGGCGCCCAGTTCATGGAACACCTGCGGTGCCACCTGGTAGGCCGCGCCGTGGGCGCCGTCGACCACCAGCTTCATGCCGCGCAGCGTGAGATCGTTGGCGAAGGTGCTCTTGCAGAACTCGGTGTAGCGCCCGGGCGCGTCGTTGAGCCGGCGCGCCTTGCCGAGCTGGGCCGAATCGGCCCAGGCGGGCGTTTCCTCGAGCGCCGCCTCGACCGCCAGTTCCCACTCGTCGCTGAGCTTGGTGCCCTGGGCGCTGAAGAACTTGATGCCATTGTCGGGAAAGGCGTTGTGGCTGGCGCTGATCACCACGCCCAGGCTGGCGCGCTGCGCGCGCGTCAGGTAGGCGACGCCGGGCGTGGGCAAGGGTCCGAGCAACACCACGTCGACACCGGCCGAGTTGAAGCCCGATTCGAGCGCCGACTCCAGCATGTAGCCCGAGATGCGCGTGTCCTTGCCGATCAGCACGGTCGGCCGCGCCTCGGTCTTCTTGAGCACGCGGCCGACCGCATGCGCGAGCCGCAGCACGAAGTCCGGCGTGATCGGCGGTTGCCCCACCGTACCGCGAATGCCATCGGTACCGAAGTATTTTCTTGTCATTGCTCTCGATCCTCTTTTCGTTGTTGCTGCTTCATCGCCCGCCACACGGCCAGCGCGGAGACGGTCTCGCGCACATCGTGAACGCGCACGATCGCGGCGCCCCGCTCGACCGCCATTACGGCCGCCACCACGCTCGGCACCATGCGCTCGCCCGCCGACGCGATGCCGGTGGCGGTGCCGAGCGATGACTTGCGCGACCAGCCGGCCAGCAGGGGCCAGCCCGCGACGAGCAGCTCCCGCTGGCGCTCCAGCAGGGCGAAATTCTGTTCGACGGTCTTGCCGAAGCCGATGCCGGGGTCGAGCACGATGCGCGATGCGTCGACCTTCAGCGCCAGCAAGGCCTCGGCCCGCTGCTCGAGAAAGGCGCGGACCACGGGGACCACGTCGCCCTCCATCGGCGCCGCTTGCATCGTCTGCGGATCGCGGTGCATGTGCATCAGGCAGATCCCGCAGGCGGGATGCGCCGCCACCGCCTGCAACGCGCCAGGCTGCCGCAGCGCCCAGACGTCGTTGACGATGTCGGCGCCCAGCGCCAACACCGCGCGCATCACTTCGGGCTTGTAGGTGTCGACCGAGACCGGCACCCGCAGCGCCACCGCTTCGCGCACCACCGGCAGCACCCGCGCCAGCTCGGCGTCGAGCGGCACCGCGGGACTGCCGGGCCGGGTCGACTCGCCCCCGATGTCCAGGATGTCGGCGCCCTCCTCGACCAGTCGAACGCAGTGCGCGACCGCGGCCTCGGTCGATGCGTGCGCGCCGCCGTCGGAGAAGGAATCGGGCGTGACGTTGACGATGCCCATCACCTGCGGCCGCGCCAGATCGATGGCGAAGCGCGAGGTGCGCCAGATGCCTCGGCTCGTTGGGGGACCATCGTGCTGCCCACTGCGCAACGCGCTTGCCTGGGAGCGGCCCGGCGCTGCGCTCATGCCCTGCACCCGCCCAAGAAAAACGGGGCCAGAGGCCCCGTCGTTTGCCAGAGCGCCATGCTCAGGCGGCGGTCGGCGCCGGGTCGGGGTTCACCGCCGGCGTGCCGCCGCTGCCGCCATTGCCCGAAGGCGGAATGCGCGGCGTCCAGTCCTTGGGCGGACGCGGTGCGCGACCGGCCATGATGTCGTCGAGCTGTTCGGAATCGATGGTCTCCCACTCGAGCAGGGCCTTGGCCATCGAGTGCATCTTGTCGCTGTTCTCCTCGATCAGGCGGCGCGCCAGGGCGTACTGCTCGTCGATGATGCGGCGCACTTCGGCGTCGACCTTCTGCATGGTCGACTCGCTCATGTTGGTGGTCTTGGTGACCGAGCGGCCGAGGAAGACCTCGCCCTCGTTTTCGGCGTAGACCATCGGGCCCAGCGATTCGGTCATGCCGTAGCGCATCACCATGTCGCGGGCGATCTGGGTCGCACGCTCGAAATCGTTGCTGGCGCCGGTGGTCATCTGGTGCATGAACACCTCTTCGGCGATGCGGCCGCCGAACAGCATGCTGATCTGGTTCAGCATGTACTCGCGGTCGTAGCTGTAGCGGTCCTGCGCCGGCAGGCTCATGGTCACGCCCAGCGCACGGCCGCGCGGGATGATCGTCACCTTGTGCACCGGATCGCACTTGGGCAGCAGCTTGCCGATGAGGGCGTGGCCGGACTCGTGGTAGGCCGTGTTGCGGCGTTCTTCCTCGGGCATCACCATGCTCTTGCGCTCGGGGCCCATGAAGATCTTGTCCTTGGCCTTCTCGAAGTCCTGCATCTCGACCACGCGCGCATTGCGGCGGGCAGCCATCAATGCGGCCTCGTTGCAGAGATTGGCCAGGTCGGCGCCCGACATGCCGGGCGTGCCGCGCGCGATGACGCTGGGGTTCACGTCCTGGCCCAGCGGCACCTTGCGCATGTGGACATTGAGGATCTGCTCGCGGCCGCGGATGTCGGGCAGCGTGACATAGACCTGGCGGTCGAAGCGACCCGGACGCAACAGGGCGGCGTCGAGGATGTCGGGACGGTTGGTCGCGGCCACCACGATCACGCCGAGGTTGGTCTCGAAGCCGTCCATCTCGACCAGCATCTGGTTCAGGGTCTGTTCGCGCTCGTCGTTGCCGCCGCCCAGGCCGGCACCGCGCTGGCGGCCCACGGCGTCGATTTCATCGATGAAGATGATGCAAGGGGCGTTCTTCTTGGCGTTCTCGAACATGTCGCGCACGCGGGCCGCGCCCACGCCGACGAACATCTCGACGAAATCGGAGCCCGAGATCGAGAAGAACGGCACCTTGGCCTCGCCCGCGATGCTCTTGGCCAGCAGGGTCTTGCCGGTGCCCGGAGGGCCGACCAGCAGCAGGCCGCGCGGAATACGGCCGCCGAGCTTCTGGAACTTGGCCGGGTCCTTGAGGAAGTCGACCACTTCCTTGACCTCTTCCTTGGCCTCGTCGCAGCCTGCGACGTCGGCGAAGGTGACCTGGTTGCTGTTCTCGTCGAGCATGCGCGCCTTGCTCTTGCCGAAGCTGAAGGCGCCGCCCTTGCCGCCGCCCTGCATCTGGCGCATGAAATAGACCCAGACGCCGATCAGCAGCAGCATCGGGCCCCAGCTGACCAGCAGCGTCATGAGGAGCGAACCCTCTTCGCGCGGCTTGACGTCGAACTTGACGTTGTTGGCGATCAGGTCGCCGACCAGGCCGCGGTCGAGGTAGGTGGCGGTGGTGCGGATCTTCCGGTCGTCATTGGTGATCGCGACGATCTCGCTGCCACCCTGGCCTTCCTGGATCGTCGCGCTCTTGATGCGGTTGCCGCGAACTTCCTCGAGGAAGTCGCTGTAGCCGATGTTGCCGGCTCCGGCCACACCGCGGGTGTCGAACTGCTTGAACACAGTGAACAACACCATCGCGATGACGAGCCAAACGGCAACTTTGGAAAACCACTGATTGTTCAAACGAAGCTCCAGTCGGGGGCGCGCAAAAAATAAGAATCAAAAAAGCGCGCTGTGGGCGGCAATTGGCGCCTATTTTAGGCTTTTCAACCTGCGAAAACCCGTGAATTCCCTAGAGCAGCCATGGGGCACGAGCGGTTTTTGATACGTATCAATTGGTATCCAGGCTCTTGAGGCCGATGCCCACCATGAAGGTTTCGGACGATTTGTCGCGCGAAGCCTTGGGTTTGATAGGCTTCACGGTGCGGAAGTTGTCCTTGAAGAGCCGGGTGAGCTCCGCATAGCCGCTGCCGTGGAACAGCTTCGCGACCAGTGCGCCTTCGGGTTTCATGTGGTGGCGGGCGAAGTCGATCGCCAGCTCGATCAGGTGGGCGATGCGCGCCGTGTCCGCCGAAGCGATCCCCGACAGGTTGGGCGCCATGTCCGAGACCACGACGTCGGCCAGCCGGCCATCCATGGCGATGGCGAGCCGCTCCAGCACCTCGGCCTCGCGGAAGTCGCCCTGCAGGAAGGTGACCCCCTCGATCGGCTCCATCGGCAGGATGTCGAGCGCGATGATGGTGCCGGCCAGTTCGCCCGAAGCCGCCCCGGTGGGCGACATCCGCCGCCGCACGTACTGGCTCCAGGCGCCGGGCGTGGAGCCCAGGTCGACCACCAGGTGGCCGGGACGGATCAGTCCCAGCGTCTCGTCGATCTCCTTGAGTTTGTAGGCGGCCCGGGCGCGATAGCCCTCGCGGTTGGCCAGTTTGACGTAGGGATCGTTGAGGTGATCGTGCAGCCACGCCTTGTTGAGCTTCTTGGCTTTTGGTTTTGGATTCATTGACGCTCGATAATACGGGGATGCCCGCCATTCAACTTACCCCTGCTCAGCGCAAGGTGCACCGCTCCGAAGCGCACCATCTGGACCCGATCGTCATGATCGGCGGCGACGGGCTGACGCCGGCCGTCAAGAAGGAAGCCGACGCCGCGCTCAAGGCCCACGGCCTGATCAAGGTGCGCGTCTTCTCCGACGACCGCGCCGCACGCGAAGCGATGCTCCAGACCCTGTCCGACGAGCTCGACGCGGCGCCGATCCAGCACATCGGCAAGCTGCTGGTGCTCTGGCGGCCGATCCCCGAGAAAGAGCGCGCCATCGACGAGGACCGGATGCCCGGCCCGCGCGACGTCAAGGTCGTCAAATACAGCAAGCGCGCCGGCCAGCGGCCCGAGATCAAGACCCTGCGCGTGCTCGGCAACCAGCGGCTGACCCCCGGCGGCACCATCAAGCGCGCCAAGGCCAAGCGGCCGCTCTCGGCGAAGAAGCGGAACCAGGCAGACTGAGGATGCCGAGCGAGACAGCGAGCCAGCCGCGGCGGCACATCCTGTGCATGAAATGGGGCACCAAGTACGGGCCCGACTACGTCAACCGCCTCTACGCGATGGTGCGGCGCCACCTGAAGGGCGACTTCAGCTTCGTCTGCCTGACCGATGACCCCCAGGGCATCCGCAGCGAGGTCCAGTGCTTCCCGATCCCGCCGCTGGACCTGGAACTGGCGCCGGGCCAGCCGGACCGGGCCTGGAAGAAGCTGACCACCTTCGAGGCCGACCTGTACGGACTGCGCGGTACCGCGCTGTTCGTCGACCTCGACGTGGTGGTGGTCGGCAGCCTGGACGCCTTCTTCGAGCAGCCGGGCGAATTCCTCATCATCCACGACTACGAGCGCCCCTGGCGGCGCCGGCGCATCACCGGGAATTCCTCGGTGTACCGCTTCGAGATCGGCGCGCACCCCGATGTCCTGGCGCACTTCCGCCAGAACATGGATGCGGTACAGGCCGAACACCGCAACGAGCAGGCCTACCTGTCGGATTTCATGCATCGCAAGGGCAAGCTCGCCTACTGGCCCGAGGCCTGGTGCCCGAGCTTCAAGTACCACGGGATCCCGACCTGGCCGACCAACTACTGGCGCGAACCCTTCGTGCCGGAAGGCGCGAGGATCATGGTCTTTCACGGGGAGTGCAACCCGCCCGACGCCCTGGCCGGACGGCGCAACCGGCGCTTCCGGTTCATCCGGCCGGCGCGCTGGATCACGAGCTTCTGGAAGGCCTGATCAGGCCGATCGGCGTCCCATGCGCCACAGCAGGACGCCGGCGCAGAGCCACTGGCCCAGGTACATCGCACTGCCCAGCGAGTGCCACAGCTTGAGGTTCTCGCGCGCCAGGATGCGGGGCGCGACCGCGTACTGTTGCAGCAGCGCGAGCAGCAGCGCGGTGATGACGAGCCCGATCGCGGTGCGCGCCGGCCCTTCGATGCGCTCGCCGGCCTGCGCGCGGAAATGCACGAGCAGCAACAGCCCGCAGGCCAGCGCGACCCAGGTCTGGGCCGCGAACAGCTGGCCGGCGAAGTTGCCCGCCACGGCCGGATTGCCGAGCCGCGCGAACAGCATCGGCACGACCAGGAAGCCGATGGTCGAGAGACTGCCCCACCAGAACGCGGCGACGAGCAGTGCGATGCGGTCCTTCATGCGTCGCGCAGCCCCGCTCAGAGGTAGCTGACGCCGACGATCTCGTAGCGCTTCACGCCGCCGGGCGCCTGCACCTCGGCCGTGTCGCCCTCTTCCTTGCCGATCAGCGCGCGCGCGATGGGGCTGGAGACGTTGATGAGGCCGAGCTTGAGGTCGGCCTCGTCCTCGCCGACGATCTGGTACTTCACGGCTTCGCCGGTCTTCTCTTCCTCGAGCTCGACCGTCGAGCCGAACACGACCTTGCCGCCCGCATCGAGCGCGGTCGGATCGATGACCTGGGCCGCCGACAGCTTGCCTTCGATGTCCTGGATGCGGCCTTCGATGAAGCCCTGGCGGTCCTTGGCCGCCTCGTACTCGGCGTTCTCGCTGAGGTCGCCCTGGGCGCGCGCCTCGGCGATCGAGTTGATGACCCACGGGCGGTCCACCGTCTTGAGCCGTTGCAGTTCTTCGCGCAACTTCTCTGCGCCGCGCTTGGTGATGGGGATGGTTGCCATTTCGTTGCTCCAGAAAGCGAAACCGCCGAACGCTGCCGTTCGGCGGTCGAAGGGAGAAAAAAAGTTCAGACGAGCGTGCGTCCGGTCAGCCGGCTCAGGATCGCGAGCGGGCTCGAATCGGGATTGTATTGCCTCGCGGCGGGCAGATGCAGGGTCTGCTCGAGCATGTACTGGCCCGACATCACGGCGTGCGAGGTCTGGTCCGAGAAGCAGACCCATACCGATCCGGCCGGAAACGGCACGGTCTGCTGCTCGCACTTTTCCTGGTAGTCCAGGTCGGACTTCATGCCGTCGTGCAGCTGCAGCATCAGGTGGTCGTACTCGCTGCGCAGCGACTTGGTCACGCGCAGCGTGCGAAGCATCCTGGCCTGCCAGCGCGAATAGGGCTTGGCGCGCGGCAGGAAGCGCTTCGCGACCGTCTCGAAGGGCTCGCCGACCCGCCAGACGCGCGGGGCGCCCTGCGGATTGACATTGGTGAACACGCGCAGGATGCGCTCGCCGTAGTTGGGACGCGAGGGGAAGGAATCGACATGCAGCCGGCGGTCGTCGGCGCGCCACGACTGGACCCGTGTCTCGACCTGGGCCGGCCGGTAGCTGGTCGGCGCCAGCCGCAGCGCCGGCACGTAGTGCGGCAGCAGCCCGTGGATCAGCTGCTGCGCCTGGGTGCGGAAGCGCCCGACCATCGCCGCCACCGCGCGCTGCCGGGCCTCGTCGCCCGCCACGCCCTTGATGCGCCCATTGGCATCGAGACTGATGTTGCGCACGTCGGGAGACAGCACCGTGGGCGTCAGCAGGGCCTGCTCTTCGGGCAGCAGGTCGAAACCCAGCCGCGGGAAGTACAGCACCTTGCCGGCCTCGAGCGCAGCGATCCACGCCTCGTTCGGCGTGGCCGCGCTCCAGTCGTGAAGGTCAAGCTCTACGAGCTGCGTGTCCATGCAAAGTCTCCTTTGATGCGATTCTGTGCTCACCCGGCCCGCAAGGCCCTGCGCTCGATCAAGGGCGAGCGCAGCGAACCGGCATTGCCGGCCCGCTGGCGTCGCCGCCGGCAGGGGATGGGCGCCCGACACGAAGTACGGGCCACCTGGGAGCGAGCTCAGTGCTCAAGCAACTGTTCATGCATTTCCTGGATCGAGATCACGCCGAGCTCGTCCATGTGCTGCATGCCTTCGACCGCCGCTTCGGCGCCAAAAATGGTCGTGAACGTGGTCACGCGGGCCAGCAGCGCCGAGGTGCGGATCTGGCGCGAGTCGGCGATCGCGTTGCGGCGCTCCTCCACCGTGTTGATGACCAGCGCGATCTCGTTGTTCTTGATCATGTCGACGATGTGCGGACGGCCCTCGGTCACCTTGTTGACCACCGCGCAGGCGATGCCCGCGGCACCGATCGCCGCGGCCGTGCCCTTGGTCGCGATCAGCACGAAGCCCAGCTTCGCGAGCCCGCGCGCGACTTCGACCGCGCGCGCCTTGTCGTTGTTCTTGACCGAGATGAACACACGGCCCGACTTGGGCAGGATGGTGCCGGCGCCGATCTGCGACTTCACGAAGGCTTCGCCGAAGGTCTTGCCCACGCCCATCACCTCGCCGGTGGACTTCATCTCGGGGCCGAGGATGGTGTCCACGCCCGGGAACTTGACGAACGGGAACACGGCTTCCTTGACGCTGAAGTACGGCGGCGTGACTTCCTTCGTCACGCCCTGCGACTTCAGCGACTGGCCGGCCATGCAGCGGGCCGCGACCTTGGCCAGCTGGATGCCGGTCGCCTTGCTCACGAAGGGCACGGTGCGCGACGCACGCGGGTTCACTTCGAGCACGTAGATCACGTCCTGGCCGTCCCTCTCCTGGATCGCGAACTGCACGTTCATGAGGCCGACCACGTTCAGTGCCTTGGCCATGGCGGCGCTCTGGCGCTTGAGTTCGGTGATCGTCTCGGCCTTCAGACTGTAGGGCGGCAGCGAACAAGCCGAGTCGCCCGAGTGCACGCCGGCCTGCTCGATGTGTTCCATCACGCCGCCGATCAGCGTCGTGCCCTCGGCATCGCGCAGGCAGTCGACGTCGCATTCGACCGCGTCGTTGAGGAAGCGGTCGAGCAGCACCGGCGAATCGTTGCTGACCTTGACCGCCTCGCGCATGTAGCGCTCGAGGTCGCGCTGCTCGTGGACGATCTCCATCGCGCGGCCGCCGAGCACGTAGCTCGGGCGCACCACCAGCGGGTAGCCCAGCGCGGCCGCCTTCTCGAGGGCCTCGGGTTCGGTGCGCGCGGTGGCGTTCGGCGGCTGGCGCAGGCCGAGTTCGTGCAGCAGCTTCTGGAAGCGCTCGCGGTCTTCGGCGGCGTCGATCATGTCCGGGCTGGTGCCGATGATCGGCACGCCGTTGGCTTCCAGGTCGAGCGCGAGCTTGAGCGGCGTCTGGCCGCCGTACTGCACGATCACGCCGGTCGGCTTTTCCTTGTCGACGATCTCGAGCACGTCCTCGAGCGTCAGCGGCTCGAAGTACAGGCGGTCGCTGGTGTCGTAGTCGGTCGAGACGGTCTCGGGGTTGCAATTGACCATGATGGTCTCGTAGCCGTCCTCGCGCATCGCGAGCGCGGCATGCACGCAGCAGTAGTCGAACTCGATGCCCTGGCCGATGCGGTTCGGGCCGCCGCCGAGCACCATGATCTTCTTGTTGGTCGTCGGCGCGGATTCGCACTCGTCCTCGTAGGTCGAGTACATGTAGGCGGTGTTGGTCGCGAACTCGGCCGCACAGGTGTCGACCCGCTTGTAGACCGGACGCACGCCCAGCGCGCGGCGCTTCTCGCGGATCGCGGTGTCGGTGGTCTTCAGCTGGCGCGCCAGGCGGCGATCGGAGAAGCCCTTCTTCTTCAGCGCAAGCAGGGTGTCCTTGTCGATCTCGTCGAGCGACTTGGTTTCCAGCTCGAGCTCGATCTTCACGATTTCCTCGATCTGCACCAGGAACCACGGATCGATCTTGGTCAGCGCGAAGACCTCGTCGACGCTCAGGCCCATCGCGAAGGCATCGCCGACGTACCAGATGCGGTCGGGGCCGGGCTCGCCGAGCTCCTTCTCGAGCACCTCGCGATCCTGGGTCTTCTCGTTGAGGCCGTCGACGCCGACTTCGAGCCCGCGCAGCGCCTTCTGGAACGACTCCTGGAAAGTGCGGCCCATGGCCATCACCTCGCCGACCGACTTCATCTGCGTGGTCAGGCGCGAGTCGGCCTGCGGGAATTTCTCGAAAGCGAAGCGCGGGATCTTGGTGACCACGTAGTCGATGCTGGGCTCGAAGCTCGCGGGCGTGGCGCCGCCCGTGATCTCGTTGCGCAGTTCGTCGAGCGTGTAGCCGACGGCGAGCTTGGCCGCGACTTTGGCGATCGGGAAGCCGGTCGCCTTCGACGCCAGCGCCGAAGAACGCGACACGCGCGGGTTCATCTCGATCACGACCATCCGGCCGTCCTTCGGGTTGATCGAGAACTGGACGTTCGAGCCACCGGTGTCGACGCCGATCTCGCGCAGCACGGCCAGCGAGGCATTGCGCAGGATCTGGTACTCCTTGTCGGAAAGGGTCTGGGCCGGCGCCACCGTGATCGAGTCGCCGGTGTGCACGCCCATCGGGTCGAGGTTCTCGATCGAGCAGACGATGATGCAGTTGTCGGCCTTGTCGCGCACGACTTCCATCTCGTACTCTTTCCAGCCGAGCAGCGATTCTTCGATCAGCAGCTCGTTGGTCGGCGAGGCTTCGAGGCCGCGCTTGCAGATGGTCTCGAATTCTTCCGGGTTGTAGGCGATGCCGCCGCCGGTGCCGCCGAGCGTGAAGCTCGGGCGGATCACGACGGGGAAGCCGACCGTCTTCTGCACGGCCCAGGCCTCGTCGAGCGAATGGGCGATGCCCGAACGCGCCGAACCGAGGCCGATCTTGGTCATCGCATCCTTGAACTTCAGGCGGTCCTCGGCCTTGTCGATGGCTTCGGGCGTGGCGCCGATCAGCTCGACCTTGTACTTGTCGAGCACGCCGTTGCGCCAGAGGTCGAGCGCACAGTTGAGCGCGGTCTGGCCGCCCATGGTCGGCAGGATCGCGTCCGGGCGCTCCTTGGCGATGATCTTCTCGACCGTCTGCCAGGTGATCGGCTCGATGTAGATGACGTCGGCCGTGGCCGGGTCGGTCATGATCGTCGCCGGATTGCTGTTGATCAGGATGACCTTGTAGCCCTCCTCGCGCAGCGCCTTGCAGGCCTGCACGCCGGAGTAGTCGAACTCGCAGGCCTGGCCGATGATGATCGGGCCGGCGCCGATGATGAGGATGCTCTTCAGATCTGTGCGCTTAGGCATTCTTCTGTCCTTCTTTGTGACTTTGCATGAGTGCCGTGAAGCGATCGAACAGGTAGCCGATGTCGTGCGGCCCGGGCGAGGCCTCGGGGTGGCCCTGGAAGCAGAAAGCCGGTTTGTCGGTGCGCGCCAGACCCTGCAGCGTGTTGTCGAACAGGCTGATGTGGGTGGGCCGCAGGTTGGCGGGCAAGGTCTTCTCGTCCACCGCGAAGCCGTGGTTCTGGCTCGTGATGCTGACGCGGCCGTTGTCCAGGTCCTTCACGGGATGGTTGGCGCCGTGGTGGCCGAACTTCATCTTGAAGGTCTTGGCGCCCGAGGCCAGCGCCATGATCTGGTGGCCCAGGCAGATGCCGAAGGTCGGGATGCCGGTTTCGATCAGCTCCTTCACCGCCGAGATCGCATAGTCGCAAGGCTCCGGGTCGCCCGGGCCGTTGGCCAGGAAGATGCCGTCCGGGCGCAGCTTGAGCACATCGGCCGCCGGCGTCTGCGCCGGCACCACCGTGATGCGCGCGCCGCGCTGGGCGATCATCCGCAAGATGTTCTTCTTGACGCCGTAGTCGAAGGCCACGACATGGAACTTGGGCGTGATCTGCACGCCGTAGCCCGAACCCAGCTTCCACTCGGTCTGCGTCCACTCGTAGGTTTCCTTGACCGACACCACGCGGGCGAGGTCGAGGCCGGCCATGCTGGGCGCGGCCTTGGCGGCAGCCACGGCCTTGTCGATCAGCGCCTGGGTGACGGTTTCACCTTCGGCCAGGCCGAGGATGCAGCCGTTCTGGGCGCCGTTGGTACGCAGGTGGCGCGTCAGCTTGCGGGTGTCGATGTCGGCAATGGCGACCGTGTTGCCGCCCACCAGGTATTCGGTCAGCGTGGCGGTCTTGCGGAAGTTGGACGCGACCAGCGGCAGGTCCTTGATGATCAGGCCGGCGGCGTGGATCTTGTCGGCCTCGATGTCTTCCTCGTTGACGCCATAGTTGCCGATGTGCGGGTACGTGAGGGTCACGATCTGCTGGCAATAGCTCGGGTCGGTCAGGATTTCCTGGTAACCGGTCATGGCGGTGTTGAACACCACTTCGCCGGTCGTGACGCCGGTGGCGCCGATCGAGTTGCCGAGAAAGACCGTGCCGTCTGCAAGCGCCAGGATGGCGGGCGGGAATTTTCCCTTGAGAGACAAAAGCACTGGGATCTCCGGATGGATGACGCCCAAAGCGAACCCAAGTCGTCAAGAAATGTGACCGTGGGCTGCGACTTTCGTCGAGGAGTTGGCTTGCGTGCGCTGAGGGCGGGGTGTGAGCGGGAAAGCCCTTGATTATAACCGTGAGCGGCCTACGAATCCGCCCCGGCAGCACTTGCATACAAGCAGATCGCGGCGGCGGCGGCGACGTTCAGCGACTCCTCGCCGCCCGGCTGCGCGATGCGCACGTGGCGGGATGCCTTGGCCTCCAGGGCGGCCGAGACCCCCTGCCCTTCGTGCCCCATCAGCCAGGCGCAGGGAAACGGCAGCCGGGTGCGATGCAGCCAGTCGCCGCGGTGCGAGCTGGTGGCAATCCAGGGCACCGCGAGGGCGTCCAGGGCGTCGATTTCCACGCCTTCGATCAGCCGCAGGCCGAAGTGGGCCCCCATGCCGGCACGCAGCACCTTGGGCGCCCACAGCGCCGCCGTGCCCTTGAGCGCCACCACCTGGGTGAAACCGAAGGCCGCGGCACTGCGCAGGATCGAGCCGACGTTGCCGGCGTCCTGCAGGCGGTCGAGCACCACGGTCGGCGCCGTCGGCTCGACCGCGGGCCGGGCCGGCAGGTCGAGCACGAAGCCCATCGGTGCCGGCGATTCGAGCCCGCTGACGCCTGCCAGCAGCGCGTCGGCCAGCACCACGGTCTTGGCGGCCGCGCCGGCCCATTCGTGGCGCGCCGCCGGCCAGAGCGATTCGGCGAACACCGCGACCGCCGGCCGCACGCCGCGCTCGCGGGCGGCGCGGCACAGGTGGTCGCCTTCGACCCAGACGCGTCCGCTCTTGCGGTAGGCACCCGGGTCATGGGCGAGCTTGCGCAGTTCCTTGAGCAGCGGGTTGTCCCTGGAAGTGACGTGGCTGACGTCGTCGACGCTCATCGGGATACCTTCGTGCTTCGCACGGCGGTGCGAGCTTGCTTGGGGCGGCCCGGCGCGGCGCATTGACGAACCTCCGTGCTTCGCACTGCGGTGCGAGCTTGCTTGGGGCGGCCCGGCGCGGCGCTCATGCGCTGCTCCCGCCAAGGCCGGACGCCGGATCGGCCGCCCGCGCCAGCGCCGCGGCGACCGGGCTGAAGGAGCGGCGATGGTGCACGCAGGCACCGTGGCGCAGCAGCGCCTCGAGATGCTCGGGCGTGCCGTAGCCCTTGTGGCCGGCAAAACCGTACTGCGGGAACTCGGCGTGCAGGTCCGCGCAGAGCCGGTCGCGGTGCACCTTGGCCAGGATCGAGGCGGCCGAGATCGCTTTGACCCGCGCGTCGCCCTTGACGATCGCCTCGGCCAGCACGCTGAGCGTGGGCAACCGGTTGCCGTCGACCAGTACCTTGACCGGCTTCAGCCGCAGGCCCTCGACCGCGCGCCGCATCGCCAGCATGGTCGCCTGCAGGATGTTGTGGGTGTCGATCTCCTCGACGCTGGCCTGCGCGACCGAGCAGCACAGGGCCTTGGCCAGGATCTGGTCGTGGAGGCGCTCGCGCTGCAGCGCGGTGAGCGTCTTCGAGTCGGCCAGGCCGCGGATCGGCCGCTGGTCGTCGAGGATCACGGCCGCGGCCACCACCGGACCGGCCAACGGACCGCGGCCCGCTTCGTCGACGCCGGCCAGCAGCCCGGGGCCGTCCCAGACCAACCGGGCCTGCTCAGCCTTCAAGAACTTTCTGGATCGCATCGGCGCACAGTGTCGGCGTATCGCGCAGCAATTCTGCGTGCATCGCGCAAAAACGTTGTTGCAAGGCGTGAACCCTGTCCGGCGAAGCGAGCCAAGCCAGCGTGGCCTCGGCCAGCGCCTGGGGCGTTGCGGCATCCTGCAGCACCTCGGGCACCACGAACTCGCCGCTGAGGATATTGGGCAGACCGACCCAGGGCTGCAACTGCTTGCGCCGCATCACCAATCGCCAGGTCAGCGGGTTCACGCGGTAGGAGATCACCATCGGCCGCTTGAAGAGCGCCGCCTCCAGCGTGGCGGTTCCGCTGGCGATCAGCGTGACGTCGCAAGCCGCCAGCGCAGTGTGGGAGCGGCCGTCGAGCAGCGTCACCCGGCCCGCCAGGCCGCTGGCCTGCAGCACTTGTTCCATCTCGGCCCGGAGGTTCGGCAGCACCGGGCAGATGAAGCGCAGCCCGGGCCGTGATTTCAGCATCAGGGCCGCGGCTTCGAAGAACAAGGCCGCCAAGTGACGCAGCTCCGAGCGCCGGCTGCCGGGCAGGATGGCGACCACCTGGGCCTGAGGGTCCAGCCCGAGCGCCGCGCGTGCAGCCTCACGGTCGGGCGCCATCGGGATCACCTTGGCCAGCGGATGGCCGACGTAGCTCGCGGCAATGCCGTGTTTCTCGAGCAAGGCAGGCTCGAACGGGAAGATGCACAGTACGTGGTCGGCGGCTGCGCGCAGCTTCACGACCCGCTCCGGCCGCCAGGCCCAGATCGAGGGGCAGACGAAATGCGCCGTCTTGAGGCCGCGCGCGCGCAGGCCGGCTTCCAGGTCGAGGTTGAAATCCGGCGCATCGACGCCGATGAAGATTTCTGGCGACTCGCGCAGCAGCCGGGCGCGCAACTGGCGTCGGATGCCGGCGATCTCGGCATAGTGCCGCAGCACTTCGACATAGCCGCTGACCGCCAGCTTCTCCTGGGGCCACCAGGTTTCGAAGCCCCGCGCCAGCATCTGCGGGCCGCCGATGCCGACCGCCTTCATCGCCGGCCAGCGGGCCTGCAGGCCGTCGAGCATCAGGCCGGCCAGCAGGTCGCCCGAGGCCTCGCCGGCGACCAGCGAAAACTGCCGCTGCGTTTCAGGCATGCGACGACTTAGCGCGCGATGCCGCGCGTGGCGCCGGCGAGAAATTCACTCATCATCGCGACGTCGGGCGCCGATTCAGGCATCTCGACAGCGAGTGCCTCGATCGCGGTGCGCGCCTCATCCAGCGTCTTGCCCTGGCGGTACAGGAGCCGGTGCATCTGCTTCACCGCCGCGATCCGGGCCGGCGAAAACTCCCGGCGGCGCAAGCCGATCACGTTGAACCCGCGCACGGCGAGAGGATTGCCGTCCACCAGCATGAAGGGCGGCACGTCCTGCGTGACCGCACTGGCAAAACCGAGCATCGAATGGGCGCCGACCGACACGAACTGGTGGATGCCGGTCAGTCCGCCCACTGTCACCCAGTCCGCCAGGTGCACGTGGCCGGCCAGCGTCGTGTTGTTGGAGAGCGTGGTGTGGTCATCGACGCGGCAGTCATGCGCGATGTGCGTGTAGGCCATGATCCAGTTGTCGTGGCCCACCCGCGTCACGCCGCCCGCCCCGGGCACGCCGATATTGAAGGTGCAGAACTCGCGGATCGTGTTGCGATCGCCGATGATCAGTGCGGTGGGCTCGCCGGCGTATTTCTTGTCTTGCGGCTCCGCGCCCAGCGATGCGAACTGGAAGATCCGGTTGTCGCGGCCGATGGTGGTCCGGCCCTCGATCACGCAGTGCGCGCCGATCGTGGTGCCGGCGCCGATCCGAACGTGCGGGCCGATCACGGCATAGGGGCCGACACTGACCGTCGGGTCGAGTTCGGCCCGAGGGTCGACGATCGCAGTCGAATGAATCAGGGTCATGCCGAGCGCGGATTCAGCTGATTTGGCGCATGGCGCACATCAAGGTGGCTTCGCAGGCCAATTCGGTGCCGACCATCGCGCGGCCCTTGAACTTGGAGATACCGGCCTTCATGCGCTCGATCTCGACTTCGAGGATGAGCTGGTCGCCGGGCTCGACCGGCCGCTTGAAGCGCGCACCGTCGATCGCCGCGAAGTAGTAGATGGTGTTGTCGTCGGGAACGATGTCGAGCGAGCGGAACGACAGCAGGGCCGCGGCCTGCGCCATCGCCTCCAGCATCAACACCCCCGGCATGACCGGGCGATGCGGAAAGTGGCCGTTGAAGAACGGCTCGTTCATGGTCACGTTCTTGAGTGCCGTGATGCGCTTGCCCTTCTCCATGTCGAGCACGCGGTCCACCAGCAGGAACGGGTATCGGTGCGGAAGCAGCTTGAGGATTTCGTGAATATCGATCGTCGTCGTCATTGTTTGGGGTCCTGCTTCGTCATTTTTTCCAGGGCCTTCAGCCGGTCCCGCAGACTGTGCAATTGCTTGAGAGTGGCGGCGTTCTTTTCCCAGGCGGCATTGTCGTCGATGGGAAACACGCCTGTGTACTGGCCGGGCTTGAGAATGGATCGCGTCACCAGCGAGGTCGACGAGATGTGCACGTGGTCGGCGATCGTGAGATGGCCCAGCACGCCGGCCCGGCCGCCGAAGGTGCAGTAGGCCCCGATGGTGGCGCTGCCGGCGACCGCAACGCAGCCCGCCATGGCGGTGTGCTTGCCGATGCGCACGTTGTGGCCGATCTGGATCAGGTTGTCGAGCTTGACGCCGTCTTCGATCACCGTGTCATCGAGCGCCCCGCGATCGATGCAGGTGTTGGCGCCGATCTCGACGTCGTCGCCGATGCGCACCGCCCCGAGCTGCTCGATCTTCACCCAGGCGCCCTCGTGCGGCGCCAGGCCGAAGCCGTCGGCACCGATGACCACCCCCGGATGCAGCAGGCAGCGCGCGCCGATCACGCAGTTCTCGCTGACGGTCACGTTCGACTTGAGCACGGTGTCGGCGCCGATGCGGACGCCGCGCTCGATCACGCACAGCGCGCCGATGCGGGCGCTGGGGTCGACCGATGCTTCCGGATCGATCACGGCGCTCGGGTGGATGCGCTGCGCCTCGGGCCTGGCGTGGGACTTCTTCCAGAGCTGGGTGAGCCGCGCGAAGTAAAGGTAGGGATCGGGCGTCTCGATGAAGGCCCCGCGTGCGGCCGCCGCTTCGCGCATGGACGGTGCAACGATCACGCAGCCGGCGCGGGACGCAGCCAGTTCCTTCTGGTACCGGGGATTGCTCAGGAACGCGATCGCGTCGGCCTGCGCCGTCGCCAGCGGCGCCAGCCGCTCGATCGAAAGCCCGGAATCGCCCTGGAGTTCACCTCCGAGGGCTTCAACGATTGCGCCTAACCGCAGTGCCACGCCGATAGACGGCGCTACTTGCCGCCGGCCGAGGTCGACGCGTTGAGCGCCTTGATCACCTTCTCGGTGATGTCGTGCTTGGGGTTGATGTAGATCGCCTCCTGGAGGATCGCGTCGTACTTTTCAGCCTCGGCCACCTGCTTGACCACGCGGTTGGCGCGCTCGTAGACCTGCTGCAGTTCCTCGTTCTTGCGCGCGTTCAGATCTTCCTGGAATTCGCGACGGCGACGCTGGAAGTCGCGATCCTGGTCGACCAATGCCCGCTGGCGCGTCGCGCGCTGGCTTTCGGACAGCGTCGGCGCCTCGCGCTCGAACTGCTCGGAGGCCGCCTTGAGCGCCGCGCCCTGTGCCGTCAGATCCTTTTCCCGCTTGAGGAACTCGGCCTCCAGCTTGGCCTGGGCAGCTTTCGCCGGCTGCGCTTCGCGCAGCACCCGGTCCGGATTGACAAAACCGATGCGGAAGCTTTCCTGCGCATGGACGGGCATCGCCGCGGCCATGAAAACGGGAACGAGCAGCGCACCGGCGGCACGGAACAGTGGAGTCATTAGAAGGTGGTTCCGATCTGGAATTGCAGGCGTTGGATTCTATCCTCCGGGATTTGCTGGCTGATATCTTCCTTCTGATACACGACCGGGAAGGCGTAGGCCAGCCGCAGCGGGCCCAGCGGCGAGATCCAGCTGATGCCCAGGCCGACGGATGCGCGCAGCTTCTTGATCGAATCCCATTGCGCATCGGTCGACCATGGCGTGCGGTCGCCGAACACGTTGCCGACGTCGAGGAAGGTGTAGAGGCGCAGCGTGCGGTCATTGCCGGCACCCGGGAACGGCGTGTTCAGTTCGGCGTTGAAGATCGCCTTCTTGGTACCGCCGAGTGCGGCGCCTTCGGTCTGGCCGATCAGCGGGATGTCGCGCGGGCCGAGCGAGTTCTGCTCGAAGCCGCGAACCGAGCCCAGGCCACCGGCGTAGAAGTTCTTGAAGATGGGGTATTCCTGGCCGCCGTAGGCCTTGGCATAGCCCACATCGCCGTTGATCGCGAAGGTGTACTGCTTGTTGAGCGGGAAGAACTGCTGGTACTGGTAGCTGGTCTTGTAGTACTTCATGTCCCCGCCGACGCCGACCTCGAGGTTGGCGCGCTGCAGGACACCGCTGGTCGGGACCAGCGCGCTGTCGCGGTTGTCGCGGGCCCACCCGACGGTCAGCGGAATGCCCCAGACCGAGGGATTGCCGCAGTACAGGAGGACCCCGCCGCTGCTCGTGACGCAACCGAAGTAGCGCTGGTAGGAACTGGGCGTATAGCCCGCGAGCGAGGAGCCCGGGTCGAAGCGGTAGCGTTCCAGTCCGGCGCCGAAGAAGACCGTATCGCGTTCGCTGAAGGGCACGCCGAATCGGATGGTCGCGCCTTCGTTGCTCAGCCTGTAGTTGCCGTCGATGTTGCTGAAGTACGGCTGGGTCGTGGTCGTGTAGATGCTGAAGCTGCGCGAGATCCCTTCCTTGGTGAAGTAGGGATCCGTGGTGACCAGCGACAGCGTGCGGTTGTACTTGCTGGTGTTGACCTGCACGCCCAGATAGTTGCCCGAGCCGAACACGTTTTCCTGCGAGATACCGAAGGTCAGGCTGACCTTTTCCGCGCTTGAGAAGCCGGCGCCCAGCTGCAGCGAGCCGGTCGGCTTCTCGGTCACCGCGATCGTCAGGTCGACCTGGTCGGGCACGCCCGGCACTTCCTGCGTATCGACCGTGACTTCGGTGAAGAAGCCCAGACGGTCGACGCGGTCGCGCGACAACTTGATCTTGTCGCCGTCGTACCAGGAAGCCTCGTACTGGCGGAATTCGCGCCGGATCACTTCGTCGCGCGTGCGGTTGTTGCCGCCGATGGCGACGCGCCGCACATAGACGCGGCGCTCGGGCTCGGCGTTCAGCGTCAGCGCCACCCGGTTGGTGGTGCGGTCGATCTCGGGCGTGGCCTGCACGCGCGCGAAGGCATAGCCGAAGGAGCCGAAATAATCGGAGAAGGCCTTGGTCGTCTGGGTGACCTGCTCGGCGTTGTAGGGCTCGCCGGGCTTGATCTCGACGAGCGTCTTGAACTCTTCCTCGCGGCCGAGGTAGTTGCCGTCCAGCTTCACGCCGGAGACCACGAACTTGTCGCCTTCGCTGATGTTGACCGTGACCGACAGATCCTGCCGGTCCGGCGAGATCGCGACCTGCGTCGAGTCGATGCGGAACTCGAGGTAGCCACGCGTGAGGTAGTAGGAGCGCAGCGTCTCGAGGTCGGCGTTGAGCTTGGCCCGCGAGTATTGGTTGGACTTGGTGTACCAGCTGAGCCAGCCGCCGCTGTCCTGGTCGAACAGGCTCAGAAGGGTCGACTCGCTGAAGTCCTTGTTGCCGGCGATGTGCACTTCGCGAATGCGAGCCGGCTCGCCTTCGGTCACGGTGAACGTCAGGTTGACACGGTTGCGCTCGATCGGCGTGACCGTGGTCACCACTTGGGCGTTGTAGAGGCTGCGGCTGACGTACTGGCGCTTGAGCTCCTGCTCGGCGCGATCGGCCAGCGCTTTGTCGTAGGGGCGTCCGTCGGCCAGGCCGACCTCGCGCAGCGCCTTCTGCAAGGCAGCCTTCTCGAATTCCTTGGCGCCGACGAAATCGACGTCGGCGATGGTCGGCCGCTCCTCGACGATCACCACCAGCACGTTGCCGTTGACGTCGATGCGCACGTCCTTGAACAGGCCCAGATCGAACAGCGCCCGGATCGCCGCCGACCCACGCTCGTCGTTGTAGGTGTCGCCCACGCGCAATGGCATCGAGGCGAAGATCGTCCCCGGCTCGACGCGCTGCAGACCTTCGACCCTGATGTCGCGAACGGTGAAAGGCTCGACCGCCCAGGCTGCCGTGGCCGCCAGCGCACTGGCCACTACCGCGGCAACGCTGCGCAGGCGAAAGCGACTGAATGTTGTGTTCATCTGTGAATTGAGCCAGAGCCGGAAAGGGCTGGCGGATAAGTTAACCAAAGAGCCGCGTGACGTCGTTGAAGAGTGCGATCGACATCATGACCAGCAGCAGCGCGACACCGCCGCGCTGAAACCTTTCCATCCAGGCGTCGGAAACGCTCTTGCCGGTCAGGCCCTCCCAAAGATAATACATCAGGTGTCCCCCATCGAGGACCGGCAGCGGCATGAGGTTCAGCACGCCCAGACTGACGCTGATCAGCGCCAGGAACACCAGGTACTGGGTCAGGCCGAGGCTGGCGGATTTGCCTGCGTAGTCGGCGATCGTGAGGGGTCCGCTGAGGTTCTTGAGCGAGGCCTCGCCGATCAGCATCTTGCCCATCATGCGCACCGTGAGTGCCGACACCTCCCAAGTGCGGACCACACCGCGCCAGAGACCGTCGACCACGCCCTGGCGCACCAGCACCATCTCGGGCGGCGCGCCGACGTAGGCACCGATGCGGCCCACCTTGCCGGCCGCTTCCTCGCGGACCTCGGGCGTGACCTCGATCCGCAGCGTCTGTTCGCCCCGTTCGACCCGCCAGGCCTGCGTGCGCGGCTGGTCGCCATCGATCGAGGCGCGGATCGTCTCGCGCAGCTGCTGGCCATCGACGATCGGCGTCGTGCCGACGGCGCGCACCAGGTCGCCGTTGCGCAGGCCGGCGCGCTCGGCGGCGCCGCCCGGCATCACTTCGCCGATCTCGGGACGGGTCATCGGCGTGACGACACCGATCTTGCGGAACATCTGCGCATCCGCGTCCTTGGCTTCGACGCGGCTCAGCGGCAGCACCAGTTCGCGCGCCGGCCGGCCGCCCTCGCCCGCGATCTCCAGCGTGAGGTCGCGGCCATCGAGCGCACCGCGCGTCATGCGCCAGCGCAGATCCTCGAAGGACTGCACGGCTTCGAGTTCGCCGTCGAAGCCGGCTCGCGTGACGCGTTCGCCGCCCTGCAGCCCCGCGCGCTCGGCGAGCGATGCGGCCACCGGCCGGGCCAGCGTCGCAGTAGGTTCCTGGACGCCGATCCAGTTGACCAGCGTGTAGAGCACGACAGCCAGCAGCAGGTTGGCGATCGGCCCGGCCGCGACGATCGCGGCGCGCGAGCGCAATGGCTGGGTGTTGAAGGCGCGGTGGCGATCTTCGGGCGGCACCGGAGCTTCGCGCTCGTCGAGCATCTTCACGTAGCCGCCCAGCGGGAAGGCACCGATCACGAACTCGGTGTTCTGGCCCGGATGCTGGCGTTTGGGCTGCCAGCGATAGAGCGTCTTGCCGAAGCCGACCGAGAAGCGCAGCACCTTGACCCCGCAGGCGACCGCGACCCGGTAGTGGCCGTATTCGTGCACCGCGATCAGCAGGCCGAGTGCGACGACGAAGGCAACGACTGTGAGCATCGGTTTCCCCGGGGATTGAGAAGGTCAGACCGCGAAACGAAGCGCGGCGGCACGGGCCGCGGCACGGGCGCTGGCATCCAGCGCCAGCAGATCCGCGAGCGATGAAGGCTTGGAGGGCCTGACCTTCGCCAAAGTTTCCAGATTCACCGCATGAATGCGATCGAAGCGCAGCCGACGCTCGAGAAAGGCCTCGACCGCCACTTCATTGGCGGCATTCAGGACCGCGGTGGTGCCGGGCGCCGCGCGAAGGGCTTGCCACGCGAGATGCAGGCCCGGAAAACGCACTTCGTCGGCGGCTTCGAAGGTGAGCGCCGCCAGCGAAGCGAAATCCAGTCTGCCGGCCCCGCTCTCGATGCGTTCCGGCCAGGCGAGCCCGGAGGCGATCGGGACCCGCATGTCCGGCGTGCCCAGCTGCGCGATCACCGACGAGTCCCGGAACTGCACCATCGAATGGATGATCTGCTGCGGATGGATCACCACCTTGACCTGATCGGGCGTCAGGTCGAACAGCCACCGGGCCTCGATGACCTCGAGTGCCTTGTTCATCATGGTGGCCGAATCGACCGAGATCTTGCGCCCCATGGAAAAATTCGGATGCGCGCAGGCCTGATCGGGCGTGATTTCGGCCAACGTCCGCGGATCGCGCAGACGGAACGGCCCGCCCGACGCGGTCAGCAGCACATGATCGACCCGCTCGGCCCAGGTGCTCCGGTCCTCCGGCAGGCATTGGAAGATCGCCGAATGCTCGCTGTCGATCGGCAGCAGCGTCGCCCCGCCCTCGTGCACCGTGCGCATGAACAGCTCGGCACCGACCACCAGCGCCTCCTTGTTGGCCAGCATCAGGCGCTTGCCGGCGCGGGCCGCCGCGAGGCAGGGGCCGAGCCCGGCCGCGCCGACGATGGCCGCCATCACGGCATCGGTTTCCTCGTGCGAGGCGATGTCGTCGAGCGCACCGTCGCCACTCAGGACCCGCGTTGGCAAGCCGTTCTGCGCCAGCTTGTCGGCCAGCATCGCGGCGTGCGGCGCGCTCGCCATCACCGCGAACTTCGGCAAGAAGCGCGCGCATTGGGCGAGCATGTCGTCGACCTTGGTCGCCGCCGACAGGGCGAAGACCTCGAAGCGCCCGGGATGACGCGCGATCACATCGAGCGTGCTGACGCCGACGGAGCCGGTCGAGCCGAGCACCGTGACACGTTGTCTGACTGAATTCATAGGAAGGCCAGCATCATGGCGATCGGCAGCGTCGGCAGCAGCGCGTCGATCCGGTCGAGCACGCCGCCATGGCCGGGCAACAGGGCGCTGCTGTCCTTGGCGCCCGCGCTGCGCTTGATCAACGACTCGACCAGGTCGCCGACCACGCTCATCGCCGCCAGGAACACCACCCCGAGCAGGAGCAGCCACCAGCCGCGCTCGGCCAGCAGGCTGTACAGGCTGGCGACCCTGGACTGAGCCGCTGCATCGCCCCAGACCCAGGCCAGCGCCAGCACCAGCACGCCGGCCATGCCACCCCAGACACCTTCCCAGCTCTTGCCTGGGCTGATGGTCGGTGCGAGCTTGCTGCGGGTGAACTTGAGACCGAAGGCTCGGCCGGTGAAATACGCGAACACGTCGGCGACCCAGACCAGCACCAGGATCGACAGCAGGAAATTGATGCCGACCATTCGCGCCTGCACGGCCGCCAGCCAGGCGACCCACAGCGCCAGCAGACCGCCCACCAGGCGCAGCCCTTTGGGCACGCGCGGCCAGCCCGGCACCGCGACGCGCAGCAGCGCGGCGCCGCCGAGCACCCAGGCTGCGCTGGCCGCGATCCAGACCCCCAGCAGCGAGCCTTGCAGCAGGCCCAGCCACCAGGACAGCGCGCACAGCAACACCATCTCGGCGCCGAGAAACAGCGACATGCGCGGGCCGTAGTCGTTGAGGCGGCCCCACTCCCAGGCAGCAGCGCCGATCAGCGCCAGCATCACGCAGGCAAAGGGCACATGCGAGGGATAGAAGAGCGCGGGCAGCAGGATCGCCAGCAGGACGATCGCAGTGATGATGCGTTGTTTGAGCATGCGCTCAGGCGACTCGCTGATCGGGAGACTTGCCGGTCTCGACGACCTGCGCGGAAGTCTGGCCGTAGCGGCGCTCGCGGCGCTGGAAGGCGGCGATCGCATCGTCGAGGGCGGCCTCGTCGAATTCGGGCCACAGGCGATCGCTGAAGAACAGCTCGGCGTAGGCGCTCTGCCAGAGCAGGAAGTTCGAAAGCCGCTGCTCGCCGCCGGTGCGGATGAACAGGTCGGGGTCGGGCACGTGCGCCAGCGCCATGGCGGCGTCGAGGTTGGCCTCGGTCAGCGGCTCGCCGCGCGCGGCCAGCTGGGCCGCGGCACGGGCGATGTCCCAGCGGCCGCCGTAGTTGAAACAGACATTGAGCACCAGCCGGCTGTTGTGGGCCGTCGCCGCCTCGGCCTGGACCAGGCCCGCGATCATCTTCTCGGACAGTCCGCCGCGCTCGCCGATGAAGTGCAGCCGCACCCCGTCCTGGCTCAGCCTCGGCACCTCGCGGCCCAGCGCGCCGACCATCAGGTCCATCAGGCCGGAAACTTCCTCGACCGGACGATTCCAGTTCTCCGACGAGAAAGCGAACACGGTCAGCACCGCGATGTTGCGGGCCACGCAGGCCTTGACACAGCGCCGCAGCGACTCCACACCCTGCTTGTGCCCCGCGACGCGGGGCAGGAAGCGGCGCGTCGCCCAGCGGCCGTTGCCATCCATGACGATGGCAATGTGATGGGGAACCGGCGGCGCGCTCTGCTTCATGTCAGACCGCCATGATCTCGGCTTCCTTGGCGGTCACCAGGCGATCGATCTCGCCGATGTGGCGGTCGGTGACCTTCTGGATCTCGGCTTCGGCGCGCTTCTGGTCGTCTTCCGAGGCCAGCTTGTCCTTGACCAGCTTCTTGATGGCGTCGTTGGCGTCGCGGCGCAGGTTGCGGGTCGCGATCTTGGCGCTCTCGCCTTCGTTGCGCACCAGCTTGGTCATCTCCTTGCGGCGCTCCTCGCTCATCGCCGGCAGCGGCACGCGGATCAAGTCGCCCATCGAGGCCGGGTTCAGGCCCAGGTCGCTCTCGCGGATGGCCTTCTCGATCTTGGCGCCCATGCCCTTTTCCCAGGGCTGGACACTGATGGTGCGCGAATCGAGCAGCGACACGTTGGCCACCTGCGACAGCGGCACGGTCGAGCCGTAGTAGTCGACATGGATCGAATCCAGCAGCGCGGGGTTGGCGCGGCCGGTGCGGATCTTGGTCAGGTTGTTCTGGAAGGCGGCGAGCGACTGGTTCATCTTGACGTCGGTCGCGCTGCGGATTTCTGCAATGGTGGTGGTCATGGGTTCATTCTCCTCAAGCGTGCACGAGGGTGCCTTCGTCCTCGCCCATCACGACGCGCTTGAGCGCGCCGTTCTTGAAGATCGAGAACACCTTGATCGGCAGGTTCTGGTCGCGGCACAGCGCGAAGGCCGTAGCGTCCATGATGCCGAGGTTCTGTGCAATGGCTTCGTCGAAGCTCAGGTTGGTGTAGCGTGTGGCGCTCGGGTCCTTCTTGGGGTCGGCGGTGTAGACACCGTCGACCTTGGTGGCCTTGAGCACCAGTTCGGCGCCGATCTCGGCACCGCGCAGCGCGGCGGCGGTGTCGGTCGTGAAAAAGGGGTTTCCGGTACCGGCCGCGAAGATCACGACCTTGCCTTCCTCGAGGTACTGCAAGGCCTTCGGCCGCACGTAGGGCTCGACCACCTGCTCGATCGCGATCGCCGACATCACGCGGGCGATCAGGCCCTGCTTGTTCATCGCGTCGGCCAGCGCCAGCGCATTCATCACCGTGGCCAGCATGCCCATGTAGTCGGCGGTGGCACGGTCCATGCCGACGGAGCCTCCCGCGACACCGCGGAAGATATTGCCGCCGCCGATCACGACCGCCACCTCGACCCCCATGTTCACGACCTCGGCCACCTCGCCGACCATGCGGACGATGGTGGCGCGGTTGATGCCGAAGGCGTCGTCGCCCATCAACGCCTCGCCCGACAGCTTCAACAAGATTCGCTTGTGGGCTGGGCGGGCTTCAGGCATGGATGGTTCCTTTGGGGTGAGCGGGGGCGAGTGTAAAACGTGACTGTGAAAAAGCGGCAGCGCGTCACGTGCGCTGCCGCCCTGCGGCGTGACTCAGGCCGCAGCCTTGGCGGCCGCGACCTGCGCCGCCACTTCGGCCGCGAAGTCGTCGACCTTCTTCTCGATGCCTTCGCCGACCACGTAGAGCGTGAAGCCCTTGATGGACGTGTTGGCGGCCTTGAGCATCTGCTCTACGGTCTGCTTGTCGTTCTTCACGAAAGCCTGGTTGTGCAGCGAGACTTCCTTGAGGTACTTCTGCACGCCGCCTTCGATGCGCTTGGCGACGATGTCGGCCGGCTGCGGCTGCTTGCCCGCGGCTTCGGCGACCTTGCGGTCTTCCTCGGCCTTGCCGGCGGCAACCGCGCGCTCTTTCTCGATCAGGTCGGCAGGCACGTCGGCGCTGGAGATCGCCACCGGCTTCATGGCGGCGATGTGCATCGCGACGTCCTTGGCCGAAGCGTCGTCACCCTCGAACTCGACCATCACGCCGATGCGGGTGCCGTGCAGGTAGGAGGCCAGCTTGCCGTTGCCGGCGAAGCGCTTGAAGCGGCGGAAGCTCATGTTCTCGCCGATCTTGCCGATCAGGCCCTTGCGCACGTCTTCCAGCGTCGGGCCGAAACCGTCCTGCTCGTAGGCCAGCGCACCCAGCGCGGCGAGGTCGGCMGGATTGTTCTTGGCGACCAGCATCGCGGCGGCGTTGGCCATGGCGAGGAAGCTGTCGTTCTTGGTGACGAAGTCGGTTTCGCAGTTGATCTCGATCATCGCGCCGGCATCGCCGTCGACGAAAGCGGTGACCACGCCTTCGGCCGTGACGCGCCCGGACGCCTTGCCGGCCTTGTTGCCGAGCTTGATGCGCAGCAGCTCTTCGGCCTTGTCCATGTTGCCTTCGGCTTCGGTCAGGGCCTTCTTGCACTCCATCATCGGGGCGTCGGTCTTTGCGCGCAGCTCGCCGACCATGCTTGCGGTGATTGTTGCCATCTCGTGTACTCCGTTCGGTTTGTCAGTGGCGGTCGCCGCACCGGCGCCCGCGAAAATCAGATTAAAAAAAAGGGGCAACGAAGCCCCTTCTTCAGGCTCTTGCGAGCGCGAATCAGGCCGAAGCGCCCTCTTCGACTTCGACGAACTCGTCGGAATTGCCTTCGGCCACGGCCTTGACCACGTCGTTGACGGCGCTGGAGCGGCCTTCGATGATCGCGTCGGCAATGCCGCGGGCGTACAGCGTGACGGCCTTCGACGAGTCGTCGTTGCCCGGGATCACGTAGTCGATGCCTTCAGGCGAGTGGTTCGAGTCGACCACGCCGATCAGCGGGATCCCGAGCTTCTTGGCTTCGGCCACGGCGATCTTGTGGAAGCCCACGTCGATCACGAAGATGGCATCGGGCAGCGCGGTCATGTCCTGGATGCCGCCGATGTCCTTTTCGAGCTTCGCGATTTCGCGCGAGAAGGTCAGCTGCTCCTTCTTGCTCAGGCTGTCGAGGCCGGCTTCCTGCTGGGCCTTCATGTCCTTCAGACGCTTGATCGAGGTCTTGACGGTCTTGAAGTTGGTCAGCATGCCGCCGAGCCAGCGGGTGTCGACGAAAGGCACGCCGGCGCGGCGGGCTTCGGCAGCCACGATCTCGCGGGCCTGGCGCTTGGTGCCGACCATCAGGATGGTGCCGCGGTTGGCGGTGAGCTGCTTGGCGTACTTCATCGCATCCTGGAACATCGGAAGCGACTTTTCCAGGTTGATGATGTGGATCTTGTTGCGATGGCCGAAGATGAACGGGGCCATCTTGGGGTTCCAGAAGCGGGTTTGGTGGCCGAAATGGACACCGGCTTCCAGCATTTCGCGCATGGTGGTCGACATAGAAATAACTCCAAAGGTTGGGTCTAAAATCCAGCCCGTTTTGTGTACTTTTCCATTGAAAGAAAAGGCGCACAACACCTTGAATGGGCTGGTTTGCGGATGCGTCTCGCTCGAACGACGGCCTGGCTTTTGCTCGGCTTTTGCCGCTGGGCGAAACCCAAGGAGTATAGCACGCACCGCCCCTGGCATCCCCTCCCCCACCCGCCACTCTCACCATGCGCCCAGACCTGCACGCCACCCGCCTCGCCCTGCTGGCGACCTCCTCCGACGCGCGCACCGAAATGGAGCACAGCATCGCGACCGCAGCCTCGCCGGCCTGCGAGCACACGTTCACCCGCACCCTGTTCGACGAGGCGCGACGGGAAGCCGCCGCCGCCGCGCCCGGTCAGCGCCTCGCCGGGCTGGCGTTTTCGGTCAAGGACCTGTTCGACGTCGCCGGCCAGCCCACGCCTGCCGGCTCGGTGGTGCTGGCCCACGCACCGGCGGCCCGGGCCGATGCGGTCGCGGTGGCGCGCCTGCGGGCGGCCGGCGGCGCCCTGCTGGGACGCACCAACATGACCGAATTCGCCTTTTCCGGGGTCGGCGTCAACCCGCACCACGGCACGCCAGCCAATTTCGGCGATCCCGGCACGCCGCGCATTCCGGGCGGCTCGTCCTCCGGCGCCGCGATTTCGGTGGCCAGCGGCGCGGCCTTCATCGGCCTGGGCTCCGACACGGGCGGCTCGATCCGCATCCCGGCCGCGCTCAACGGCATCGTCGGCTTCAAGAGCACCGCACGGCTGGTGCCGGCGGATGGCGCCCTGCCCCTGTCGACCACCCTGGACACCGTCTGCGCCATGACGCGCTCGGTCCGCGATGCGGTCACGGCGCACGAAATCCTCGCCGCACGGCGGGTCACGCCCGGCGCTGCGCCACTGTCGGCCTACCGCCTGGCCGTCGCCCGGAACCTGTTTCTGGACGACCTCGATCCCGTGGTCGCGAAGGCTTTCGAGCGGACCCTGAGCAGGCTTGGCGAAGCCGGCGCCCGGATCGAGGAGATCGACCTGCCGGCGCTGGCCGACCTGCCCGCCATCAACGCCACCGGCGGGTTTTCGGCCGCCGAAGCCTACGCCTGGCACCGCCTGCTGCTGGAGCGCAGCGGCGCGGGCTACGACCCGCGCGTGGCGCAGCGCATCCTCAAGGGCGCGACCATGAAGGCGCACGAGTACATCGACCTGATCAACGCCCGCCGCAGCTGGATTCGGCGCATGGAGCAGGCGATCGAGCCGTTCGACGCCGTGCTGTCGCCGACCGTGCCGATCACCGCGCCGACCATCGCCAGCGTGGCGCCCGGCGAGGCGCGCGACGAGGCCTTCTTCCGCATCAACGGCCTGCTGCTTCGCAATCCCGCGGTGGTCAACATGCTCGACGGCTGCGCGCTGTCGCTGCCCTGCCATGCGGCGGGCGAGTTGCCGGTCGGCCTGATGCTCTGGCATGCCGCCCTGCACGACGACGCGGTTCTGGCCGTCGCACTGCAGGCCGAGCGGGCGCTATAACTATAAAGTCCACAGGGTCGCTGCGCCTTCCGGGGCCGCCGACTCACACATTTCACCGCAAAAGAAACGAATGAAAATCGCGATCGTGGGAGCCGGGATCATCGGCGTCACCACTGCATGGGAGCTGGCCTCGGACGGCCACGAGGTGGTGGTCTTCGAGCGCCGCGGCGCCGCCGCCGAGGAGTCGAGCTTCGCCAACGCCGGTGTGGTCGCCCCCGGCTACGTCACTCCCTGGGCTGGCCCCGGCATGCGCGGCAAGGTGCTGCGCTCGCTGCTGTCGACGCATGGCGCCGTCAAGCTGCGCTGGCCGCTGTCGTCCCGGGACCTGGGCTTCATGGCGCGCTGGCAGCGCGCCTGCAAGCTCGAGACCTACCTGGCCAACCGCTCCCGCATGCAGCGGCTCGCCTTCTACAGCCGCAACCGGCTGCATGCCGTCACGCAAGCCTGCGAGCTCGAGTACGAGCGCAGCGACGGCTACCTCGTGCTGCTGCGTTCCAAGCGCGAGAGGAAGCTGGTTCAGGCCGGGCTCGAATTGCTGCGCGCCGCCGGCAGCAGCTTTCGCGAGATCGATGCCGACGAGGCCCGCAAGATCGAACCAGCCCTGAGCACCGACACCGCGCTGGCCGGCGCCATCCATCTGCCGGACGACGAGGTGGCCAACTGCCGGCAGTTCGCGCTGCTGCTGAAGTGGGAGGCCGAGGCACTGGGCGCCCAGTTCCACTTCAACTGCGACCTGGCGCCGATGAGCCGGTCGGCGCCGACCGCCCTGTCGCTGGCCGCCGGCTCCGAGGCACACCGCTTCGACGCGGTGGTGGTCTGCGCCGGGGTCGACTCGGCCAGATTGCTGAAACCGCTGGGTCTGCGCATTCCGCTGGCGCCGGTCTACGGCCACTCGGTCAGCGCCAATATCCGGGAACCGCTCAACGCACCGCGCAGCGCCGTGATGGACGAGCGCTACAAGGTGGCGATCTCGCGGCTTGGCCTGCGCGTGCGGGTGGCCGGAAGCGCCGAGCTCGGCGGCTCCCAGACCATCATCAACCCGGCATCGCTGCAGACGCTCTACAAGGTGCTGCACGACTGGTTCCCGGGCGCCGCGACGCTGCGCTCCGGCGTGCAGCAATGGAAGGGCGCGCGCCCGATGCTGCCGGACGGCCCACCGATCATCGGCGCGAGCGGCGTGCCTGGCGTCTGGCTCAACCTCGGCCACGGCTCGAGCGGCTGGGCGCTGTCCTGCGGCAGCGCCCGGGTCGTGGCCGACCTCATTGCCGGCCGGGACGCCGGCATCGACCTCGAGGGGCTCGGCATCGAGCGCCTGCTCCAGCACTGATGCCTCCGCGCCGCCATGCAACGCGTCACCACCGCCACCGCCGCAGATCTGTTCGACGTCGCGGCGACGCGGCGGATCGAACGGGCCGCCGCGTCCGCGCTGCCACCGCACACGCTGATGCAGCGCGCCGGTCTCGCGGTCGCCCGTCTCGCGATGGCCGTCGCGCCGCAGGCGCGCACGGTCTGGATCGCCTGCGGACCCGGCAACAACGGCGGCGACGGCTTCGAAGCGGCGGCGCAGTTGCAGCAGCGCGGCTTCAGGCCGGTCGTCACGTGCATCGGCGATGAGGGCCGCCTGCCGGCCGACGCACGCGCGTCGCTGACGCGTGCGCGCGACGCCGGCGTGTGCTTCGAGGACGCGCCACCGGCGCAGTTCGATCTGGCGATCGACGCCCTGCTGGGCATCGGCGCTACGCGAGTGCCCGAAGGGCGGATGCTCGAATGGCTGCGGCACATGCACGCCGGCCTCGCGCCGCTGCTGAGCGTGGACACGCCCTCGGGCCTGAACCCCGACACGGGCACCTTGGCTCCGGATCTGCTGCCTGCGACGGCGGCTGCGTCGACGGCCCGCCGGCTCTGCCTGAGCCTGCTGACCCTCAAGCCCGGCCTCTTCACCGCACAAGGCCGCGATGCCGCCGGCGAAGTGTGGTTCGACGACCTGGGCATCGGCCCCGGCGCCGAATGGCCGGTGGCGCGCCTGCCCGGTGCGCCGGCTGCCCCGAGCCGACGGCAGTCCTCGCACAAGGGCAGCTACGGCGATGTCGCGGTGATCGGGGGCGCCCCCGGCATGGCGGGCGCCGCCCTGCTGGCCGCCTCCTCTGCCCTCGCCGCCGGCGCGGGACGCGTCTTCGTCGCCCCGCTGGATACCGGCGTCGCGCCGCTCGACCTGTTGCAGCCCGAGCTGATGTTTCGCCGCCCCGACACGCTGGACCTGGCCGCGATGACCGTGGTCTGCGGCTGCGGGGGCGGCACGGCCATCGCCGACATGCTGCCCCGCGTGCTGGCGCAAGCCGGTGCGCTGGTGCTCGATGCGGACGCGCTCAACGCCATCGCCTGCGACGCCGGCCTGCAGACGCTGCTGCTGGCGCGCCGGCATGCAGGCCGCGCGACGGTGCTGACGCCGCATCCCCTCGAAGCGGCCCGGCTGCTGACGACGACCACCCACGAGGTGCAGGCCGACCGGCTGGGCTCGGCCGCGCGGCTCGCGGCGCGCTTCGGCGCGGTGGCGATCCTCAAGGGCTCGGGCTCGGTCATTGCCGCCGTGGGCGAGCTGACGGTGATCAACCCCAGCGGCAACGCGCGACTGGCCACCGCCGGTACCGGCGACGTGCTCGCCGGCATGGTCGGCGCCGCCCTGGCCGCCGGCCGGCCGGCGCAGGCGGCCGCCTGCGAGGCGGTCTGGACGCATGGCGATCGGGCCGACCGCTGGCCGGCCGGCGTCCCGCTCACCGCAGGTGCGCTGGCGCGCGGCAGCCTGCCCTCGGCCGCCGGCTGAAGAAAGCTAGCCCCGCCCGACGAAGGGCATCTTGGTGGCCATGATCGTGTGGAACAGCACGTTGGCTTCCAGCGGCAGGTTGGCCATGTAGAGCACCGACTGGCCGACGATGGCCACATCGATCACCGGCTCGATCGCGATCTCCCCACTGGCTTGCGGAACGCCCTGGGTCATCCGCGCGGCGAGTTCGGTCATCGCATTGCCGACATCGACCTGGCCGACCGCAATGTCGTACTTGCGGCCGTCCAGCGAAGCGGTCTTGGTCAGCCCCTTCACCGCATGCTTGGTCGCGGTGTAGGCGATCGAGTTCGGCCGCGGCGTGGTGGCCGAGATCGACCCGTTGTTGATGATGCGGCCGCCGCGCGGCGACTGCGCCTTCATGGTGCGGAAGGCCTGCTGGATGCAATAGAACATGCCGGTCAGGTTGATGTCGACCACGCCCTTCCACTGCTCGGGCGTCCAGTCCTCGAACGGGCCCGGGGGGTTGCCCACACCGGCGTTGTTGAACAGCAGATCGACCCGGCCGAAACGCTCGACCGCGGCCGCGAACAGCGCCTTCACCGATTCCGGGTCGGCCACGTCGGTGGGCACCGCGAGTGCCCGCGCCTCGGCGCCCGACTCCTTGGCGACCTGCGCCAGCGGCTCCTGCCGACGGCCCGCGAGCACCACGCGCCAGCCATCGGCCAGCAAGGCCAGGGCGGCCGCCCGGCCGATGCCGCTGCCGGCGCCCGTGACGACCGCGATGCGGCTTGTCTTCTCATTCATTCCTGTGTCCCTCTTTTCAATCTTCTCAACGGCGCGGCTTGCGCCCCTTCATCTTGTTGGCCGCCTTCTTGACGGCGGTCCTGAACGCCTGCATGGCGGATTGTGGCGCCGCGGCCGCAGCCGCCCTCTCGGGGCGCTCGGTGCGTTCGGAGCGATCCGGACGCGCCGGGCGCTCGACCGGCGCCTCGGCCTTGCTGCGCGAGCGCTTGGCCGAGGCCTTGGCGGGCACGCCGGCGGCGGTCGCGCCCTTGTCCTTCGTGGCCCGCGTCGACAGTTCCTCGCCTTCGCGCACCAGGCGGAAATCGATCTTCCGGCCGTCCAGGTCGACGCGGCTCACCTGCACCCGCACGCGGGTGCCGATCGCATAGCGGATGCCGGTGCGCTCGCCGCGCAGTTCCTGGCGATGCTCGTCGAACTTGAAGTACTCGCCGCCGAGTTCGGTGATGTGGACCAGGCCCTCGACGTACATCGCATCGAGCGTGACGAAGATGCCGAAGGTGGTCGCGGCCGTGACCACGCCGCCGTACTCCTCGCCCAGGTGCTCTCGCATGTACTTGCACTTGAGCCAGGCCTCGACGTCGCGGCTGGCCTCGTCGGCGCGCCGCTCATTGGCGCTGCAGTGCAGGCCCGCGGCCTCCCAGGCCAGCGTCTCCTTGCTTGGCGCGACGATCGCCTTCTGAGGCTTGCTCGTCGGCGCCTTGACGCGGGAGGCCAGCCGCTTCGCCAGCTTGGCGTGCGCCTCGCCGGGCGTCGGCAGCATCGGCAACTGGTACTTGGTCTTGCCGAGGATGGCCTTGATCACGCGGTGCACCAGCAGGTCCGGATAGCGCCGGATCGGGCTCGTGAAGTGCGTGTAGGCCTCGTAGGCGAGGCCGAAGTGGCCGCTGTTGATCGGCGTGTAGATCGCCTGCTGCATCGAGCGCAGCAGCATGGTGTGGATCTGCTGCGCATCCGGACGCTCCTTGGTCGCGTCGGCGATGGCCTGGAACTCGCCCGGCTTCGGGTCGTCGGTGATCGACAGCCCGACACCCATGGCCTTCAGGTAGCCGCGCAGGATCTCCTTCTTCTCGGGCGTCGGTCCTTCATGCACGCGGTAGAGACCGGGGTGCTTGCCTTCGGCGATGAAGTCGGCGCTGCAGACGTTGGCCGCGAGCATCGCTTCCTCGATCAGGCGATGCGCCTCGTTGCGCGTGCGCGGCACGATCTTCTCGATCCGGCCGGCGTCGTCGCAGATGATCTGCGTCTCGGTGGTCTCGAAGTCGACCGCCCCGCGCTTGCCGCGCTGCTTCAAGAGCGCGCGATAGACGTCGTGCAGGTTCAGCAGGTCCTTCACGCGCTCCTTGCGCTTCAGCGCCTCGGGGCCGCGCGTGTTGCCGAGGATCGCGGCCACCTCGGTGTAGGTGAAGCGCGCATGGCTCCACATCACCGCCGGGTAGAACTGGTAGGCGTAGATCTCGCCGTCGGCCGCCACCAGCATGTCGCACACCATGCACAGGCGCTCGACCTCGGGGTTGAGCGAGCACAGGCCGTTCGACAGCTTCTCGGGCAGCATCGGAATCACGCGGCGCGGGAAGTACACGCTGGTCGCGCGGTCGTAGGCATCGATGTCGATCGCCGAGCCGGTCTGCACATAGGCGCTGACGTCGGCGATCGCGACCAGCAGGCGCCAGCCCTTGCCGCGCCCGACCTTCGCGGGCTCGCAGTACACGGCGTCGTCGAAGTCGCGCGCGTCCTCGCCGTCGATCGTGACCAGAGGCACATCGGTGAGATCGACGCGGCCCTGCTTGTCGGTGGGGCGCACCTTGTCGGGAATCGCCTTCGCTTCGGCGATGCAGGCCTCGGAGAACTCGTGCGGCACGCCGTACTTGCGCACCGCGATCTCGATCTCCATGCCGGGGTCGTCGATCTCGCCGAGCACTTCCTTCACGCGGCCGACCGGCTGGCCGAACAGCGCGGGCGGCTCGGTGAGCTGCACCACCACCACCTGCCCGACCTTCGCTGTGCCGGTCGCGCCCTTCGGAATCAGGACATCCTGCCCGTAGCGCTTGTCCTCGGGTGCGACCAGCCAGACGCCGCCTTCATGCAGCAGGCGGCCGATGATCGGCTGCTCGGGTCGCTCGATGATCTCGACCACGCGGCCCTCGGGACGGCCGCGCCGATCCTGGCGCACGACACGCGCCTTGACGCGGTCCTTGTGCAGCACCGCGCGCATTTCGTTGGGGGGTAGATAGATGTCGGCTTCGCCGTCATCACGCAGTACGAAACCGTGTCCATCGCGGTGTCCTTGCACCGAACCTTCAATTTCATCCAGCAAGCCGCTGGGATGGCCAATATTTTTGATATGATCTCCTTCGTTCCTGAAATTCAAAACCTGCTGCAAGGATTCATTCCAAGCAGCATGTGGGCCCAGATGGCGGAATTGGTAGACGCACTAGTTTCAGGTACTAGCGAGTAACATCGTGGAGGTTCGAGTCCTCTTCTGGGCACCATAACTGATACAAGCAAACCCCGGCAGATCACTGATTTGCCGGGGTTTTTTGTTGCCTGCAAAACTTGCACTTCCTGCACTTGCACGGCCTCCATCGAGCCCTCGGGCGAATCCACGCGCCCTATTGTGCGCCTCCCCCACGACAGCATGYAGATTGCGCCCACCCACGCCATGGCCAGGGCCAATGCGAGAAATGCGCGCGTCGCGAAGATGCCTGCGCCTGCAACGCGGAGCCCGGCCCGGGCCGGCGGCAACGCGAACGGCGAACGGTTCGAGACGAAGCTCGACGCCGTTGCCGGCAAGGCGGATTCAGAGAGGTGGAACAGTTTGCGGCGAATGAAGTGGTGCAAKGACCCGCTGGCCGAAGGGCGCTTGGTCTAGCCGTTGACACAACAGCCAAGGGATCAGGCGCAGTCTAGCGCAGGATGGCGCTGCGCCGGAATGGCGGACGCTGCGCCAGGCGTGAACGCGATCGGCCTCGGGCAGAATCGCACGAGATCCCCAACCCTGCCTCCGGATGCCGCAACTCAAAGTCACTGTCGCCAATCTCACCGGCCATGCCCAGCTGGTCCATGTCTTCGACACGCTCACCGGCGGCACGCGCCCGGTGGAGGGAAGCCCGTTCGCGCTCGCGCATGGCGCCCGCTCGGCGGCCTTCGGCGTCAATGCGGATGCACGCGGGCGCGGCATCCTGGCCTACCGCTGCCAGAGCGGCATCCTCCGTTCCGGCATCGATGTGGCTGACGGCACCGGCGTCGATATCCGATAGGGCCTGGCCGCGCGCCCTCCGGCCGGTGCAGAATCGGCAGCCTCAATCCTTCTTCTGTCAGGGCAGTCTTCCCATGCGCTTGAAAATGGGCCTCTTGGCCATCGTTCTGCTTGCCTCCGCAAGCCCCTCATTCGCCCAGGCCGCGGAGCCGACGGATGCCGCCAGCTGCAAAGCCGAGGAGGCCTCGCTGGATCAGGACATCGCTCAGGCCCGCGCCCGGGGCCAGATGCTCAGGCGCCGCCAGCTCACCGACTCCCTGGCTGCGCTGCAGGCCCATTGCGAGGCCATGATGGCCGCCAAGGATCCGGCGACGCAGATCAAGCGGCAGGAGCAGGAAATCCAGCAGTTGCGCATCGAACTCGAACGCGCCGAGGCTCAACTGCGCAAGCTCAAGGCCGGAAAGTCCTGAACGTTTTCGCTGGCGGTCGCAGACCGACAGCGAGATGGCTGTCAGACGGGCAGCGCGATCAGGTCGTGCCCCTCGGCGCCGACGATGCGGGCCCGGGTGAACTCGCCCACCTTGAGCGTCTTGCTGATCTTCTCTGGCGGAAGCAGCCGCACGATGCCGTCGATCTCGGGCGCATCGGCGTAGGTCCGGCCGACGCCACCCTTGCGCCCCAGGCCCGGCGCCGAATCCACCAGCACCTGCATCGTGGCACCGATGCGCTGGCGCAGCTTGGCGATCGAGACCGCCTCCGCCACCTCCATGAAGCGCGCACGGCGGGCCTCGCGCTCGGCCTCGGGCAGCATGCCCAGGATGTCGTTCGCGGCGGCGCCCTGCACCGGGCTGTAGGCAAAGCAGCCGGCCCGGTCGATCCCGGCTTCCCGGATGAAGTCCAGCAGGTGCTCGAATTCTTCTTCGGTTTCGCCCGGGAAGCCGGCGATGAAGGTGCTGCGGATCACCAGCTCGGGACAGACCTCGCGCCAGCGTGCGATGCGCTCCAGATTCTTCTCGCCGCTGGCCGGACGCTTCATGCGCCGCAGCACATCCGGATGGCTGTGCTGCAGCGGCACGTCGAGGTACGGCAGCACCTGGCCGCTCGCCATCAGGGGAATGACCTCGTCGACGCTCGGGTAGGGGTAGACGTAGTGCAGGCGCACCCAGGCGCCGTAGGGCTCCGCGATCTCGCCCAGCGTGCGCACCAGTTCGAGCATGCGCGTCTTGACCGGCTTGCCGTCCCAGAAGCCGGTGCGGTACTTGACGTCGACGCCGTAGGCCGAGGTGTCCTGGCTGATCACCAGCAGCTCCCTGACGCCGCCTTCGAACAGCGCCTTGGCCTCCGACAGCACGTCGCCGACCGGCCGCGACACGAGGTCGCCGCGCATCGATGGAATGATGCAGAAGGTGCAGCGGTGGTTGCAGCCCTCGCTGATCTTCAGGTAGGCGTAGTGGCGCGGCGTGAGCTTGAGCCCGGCGATGCCGAATGCCTGCGGCACCAGGTCGATGAAGGGGTCGTGCGGCTTCGGCAGGTTGGCGTGCACCGCGTCCATCACCTCCTGCGTCGCATGCGGTCCGGTGACCGCCAGCACGCTCGGGTGCATCTGGCGCACCAGGTTGCCGCCCTGCTCCCCGGTCTTCGCGCCCAGGCAGCCGGTGACGATCACGCGGCCGTTCTCGGCCAAGGCTTCGCCGATCGTGTCGAGGCTCTCCTTGACGGCATCGTCGATGAAGCCGCAGGTGTTGACGATCACCAGGTCGGCGCCCTCGAAGGTCTTGGAGGTCTGGTAACCCTCGGCACTCAATTGCGTCAGGATCAGCTCGGAATCGGTCAGGGCCTTGGGGCAGCCCAGGCTCACGAAGCCGACTTTGGGGGCCGCAGGCGCGGCAATTCGTTCAGGGGAGGCAACTTCGCTCATATCCCCTATTGTCCCAGCTATCGGCCGCCGGGGCCGAATCAGGGTCGCTTGAGCCCGAAAGCGCCCAGAACCTGCTCGGTGTTCTTCTGCATCTGCTCCTGCATCTGGAGGAAGACGTTCTTCGACTGCTCGACGTAGTTGCCCATCAGGCCCTGCAGCATCGGCGACTGCATCGCCATGAACCTGGACCACATCTCGGGCGTCAGGCCTTCGGCCTTCTCGCTCAGTTGCGCCTGCACTTCGGACATCGCCTGGATGTTTTTCTCGAGGTAGGGGCCCATGTAGCTTTGCATCGTCTGGCCATAGAAACGGATGATGCTGGCCAGCACCTGCTCGGTGAACATCGGCGCCCCGCCGGCCTCTTCCTCGAGGATGACCTGCAGCAGGATGCTGCGCGTCAGGTCGTCGCCGCTCTTGGCATCGCGCACCACGAACGAGGCCTTGTCCATCACCAGCCGCTTGACCTCGGCGAGCGTGATGTAGCTGGACGTTTCCGTGTCGTAGAGCCTTCGGTTCGGATACTTCTTGATCACCCGCTGGACCGGCTTGGCGCCGGACTTCTTGCTCTGCACTAGGAACTCCTTCAGGTTGAGCGCCATGGCGCGCGAGCAATTCTAGGGAGCGGCTTTGCTGCACCGCGCCAAGGTTTACCCTGACCGGGGAGTCAGTGAATGCCCGCGGCCCTCAGGCCGGCGCCGGGCCGCCTCAAGACGGTCCGCGGCGGGAGCTGGTCAATCGAGCGTGGTCGCGTATTCCGCGCCGCAGACCTTGCAGCCGCCGGACTCGGGGCGATCGCTGGTCGCGTCGCGGTACTGCAGCGGACTCTTGATGCCGTTGAAGACCCAGCAGCGCGGGCAATGCTCCTGCCCCGCCAGCGGCAGGTAGGCGCGGGCCCGCTGCTCGGCCCGCTCGCGCGTGACGGGCATGCCCTGGCGCACCGTGCGGGCGACATCTTCGGCTGCCATGGTGCCGGCGCGGCCATTGGCGCGGTCGTTGAGCCCGTAGACCACCCGCGCGAATTCGAGCGGCGCCTGGCGCACCAGTGCTGCAATGCGGAGCTCTTCGAGCGAAGAATCGAACTCGGCCACGGGCGTGTTCATCGGTGGGTCGGATACTGCGGAGGTGACGGACAATCAAGTTACCACAACTGAAGTCGGCCTTGCAGTCGCCGAATGCCATAGGCCCTCTCGGCACCCGACCCCGCTGTGGGGCATTTCCCTCGTTCAGACGGACGCATCGTTCACACTTCGCCGTCTCTTTCCCTCCACCAGGCCGTGACCGGACTACGCCAAAAGATGAAATACAAGTCACTCGAAGATTTCCTGAACCGCGCGCAAGCGCGCAATCCCGCCCAGCCCGAGTATCTGCAGGCCATCGCCGAAGTGATGAAAAGCTTGTGGCCGCACATCGACAAGCACCCCGGCTACGCCGAGCATGGCTTGCTGGACCGGTTGATCGAACCCGAGCGGATCGTCATCTTCAGGGTCTCGTGGGTCGACGACAGCGGCCAGGTCCAGGTCCATCGAGGCTACCGCGTCCAGCACAGTTCGGCGATCGGTCCGTACAAGGGCGGGCTGCGGTTTCACCCGTCGGTCAATCTCTCGATCCTGAAGTTCCTCGCCTTCGAGCAAACCCTGAAGAACGCCCTGACGACCCTGCCCATGGGCGGCGGCAAGGGCGGCTCCGACTTCGACCCCAAGGGCCGCAGTCCGGGCGAGATCATGCGTTTCTGCCAGGCCTTCGTGACCGAACTGTTCCGCCACATCGGGGCCGACCGGGACGTTCCGGCCGGGGACATCGGCGTCGGCGCCCGGGAGATCGGGTTCATGGCAGGCATGGTGAAGAAGCTCAGCAACGGCGCCGACTGCGTCTTCACCGGCAAGGGCCTGAGCTACGGCGGTTCGCTGATGCGCCCGGAAGCCACGGGCTACGGCACGGTGTACTTCGCCGAAGAGATGCTGCGGCAGAAGGGCCTCGGCTTCGAGGGCCTGCGCGTCAGCGTTTCCGGCTCCGGCAATGTGGCCCAGTACGCGGTGGAAAAGGCCATGGCATTGGGCGCCAAGGTGGTGACCGTCTCCGACTCGAGCGGCACCGTCTTCGACGAAGCCGGATTCACGCCGGCAAAACTGGCGCAGCTGATGGAGGTGAAGAACCACCTGTACGGGCGCGTCGGCGACTACGCCGAACAGGTGGGCGCCCAGTTCCTCCCGGGACGCAGCCCCTGGCACGTGCCGGTCGACGTGGCGCTGCCCTGCGCAACGCAGAACGAACTGGACAAGGACGACGCCGCCACGCTCGTGAAGAACGGCGTGCTCTGCGTCGCGGAGGGCGCGAACATGCCATCCACGATGGCCGCCATCGAGACGTTCGAACACAGCGGCGTCCTCTTCGCGCCCGGCAAGGCCAGCAATGCCGGCGGCGTGGCGACCTCCGGCCTGGAGATGAGCCAGAACGCCATGCGCATTTCCTGGCCGCGCGAGGAGGTCGATGCGCGGCTGCGCTCGATCATGCGCAACATCCACGAGGACTGCATGCGCCACGGCCGCCGGGAGGACGGCACGGTCAGCTACGTCGATGGCGCCAACGTCGCCGGCTTCGTCAAGGTGGCGGACGCGATGCTGGCACAGGGCGTGGTCTGAGTCCGGCGCACTTCATCGTGCGCACGGGCGCCTCTTCCTAGATCGCGCCCCGGGCGGGGCTCGAGTTGCCTGCCTACTTGGCGCCCGGCATGTCAGGCGTGCCGCCCTGCTTGGACGGCTTCCGCGTCGGATGGCGGGCATCGCGGGTATCGACGCGCGCCTCGCCCGCTGCTGCCGCCTTGCCGGTGCCGATCGCATCGTTCTGGGCCGACATCGCCGTGTCGCCGCCTTGCGTCTTCAACTTGCCCTGCGGCCGTGCATCGACCCTGGCCTGAGCTTTGTCCTGCTGCTTGCTGTTGGTGATCACCTGCTCCTGGGACGTCGTGCCCGGAGGGTTCTGGGCATAGGCACCGGCAGCGAAGAGGCCGGCGATCGTGATGGCGACTATCTTGCTCATGGCAGTTCCTTGGTGGAGATTGATGGAAGGGGCGAGCCGATTCAACGCGCAATGGCGCGACCCGTTGACGCAGAGCAAGCCCGACGGCCATGGCCAGGCAACTCAGGGGAGGACGTCGAGAAGGGGCTCGAGCCGATGAAGTCCGCCTCGGCGGCCAACGGCAGACGTTGGCGTCGGCGTGCAAGACACCGTGATGTCGAGGAAGAAAAAGATTCCGTCCGCTGGGGACCGGAATCTCCCATCAATCTCCCGCAGGGCCTGAAAGCTGGTCACTTTCAGAGGGAGAAATTTGGTAGGCGCGATTGGACTCGAACCAACGACCCCCACCATGTCAAGGTGGTGCTCTAACCAGCTGAGCTACGCGCCTGAGGTTGTATTCGAGAGGCCGAAGTATAGCAGGCTATTTGGGCGCTTTTCAGCGGCGTCGTGCAGAACGCACACCGGCCACCGCGGCGACCACGCCGAGCACCTGCTTGAGCCGCGTGACGTCGGCGATCTCGATCGTGAAAGTCATCCATGCGGTGCCCTTCACCGATTGAGTCTGCACGCCGATCACGTTCATCTTCTCGCGCGCGAGCACGTCCGAGATGTCGCGCAGCAGGCCCTGCCTGTCGGCGGCCTCCACCGCGATGTCGACGGCGTAGACGGAACCCGCATCGCCCTTCGGCGCACCCCACTCCACATCGATCACGCGCTCGCCGTTCTGTGCCGCCATCGTGCGGAAGTTGCTGCAGTCCGAGCGGTGCACGCTGACACCATGGCCCTTGGTCACGAAGCCGCGGATGGTGTCCGGCGGCGCCGGCTTGCAGCACTTGGCGAGCTGCGTCATGAGCGACGAGACGCCGACCACCAGCACGCCGCCGCGGCCCGCCTGCTCGCTGCCGCGCGACTTCTTGATGATGACGCCGTCGTCCGGCCCCGGCGCGGGCTCCGGCGGGCGCAGCAGCATCTCGATGTTGCGCAGCGAGAACTCGTCCTTGCCCACCACCTCGAACAGGTTGTCGGCCGACTTGAACCCCAGCTGCGAGGCGAGGTCGTCGAGCTTCAGCGCGGTCTTGCCTTCGCGCTGCAGCAGCTTCTCGACCGCCTCGCGGCCGCGCGCCACCGTCTCGTGCGTGATCTGCGCGTTGAACCAGGCGCGCACCTTGGCGCGCGCCCGATGGCTGGCCAGATAACCCAGATCGGCGTTCAGCCAGTCGCGCGACGGGCCACCCTCCTTGGCAGCGATGATCTCGACCGTCTGGCCGTTCTGCAGAGGCGTGTTGAGCGGCACCATCGCACCGTCGACGCGCGCGCCGCGGCAGCGATGGCCGAGGCTGGTGTGCACCGTGTAGGCGAAGTCGACCGCGGTCGCGCCCTGCGGCAGCTCGACGATCGCGGCGTCGGGCGTGAGCACGTAGATGCGGTCGTCGAACAGGCCCTGGCCGCGCTGGCCGCCCGAGAGGTCCCGCTCCCAGGCCAGCAGCTGCCGCAGCACCGCGATCTTGGCGTCGTATTCGCCGCTGGCCCAGACACCCGCATAACCCTTGTGGCCGGCCTCCTTGTAGGCCCAGTGGGCAGCCACGCCGTGCTCGGCATGGTCGTGCATCTGCTCGGTGCGGATCTGGATCTCGATCGGCTTGCCGACATGACCGTCGACCACGTCGCGCACCACCGTGTGCAGCGACTGGTAGCCGTTGGGCTTCGGGCGCGCGATGTAGTCGTCGAACTCCTCGTCGATCGGCTGGAAGTGCGAGTGCACCCAGGCCAGCGCCGCATAGCAGTCCTTGACATCGGCCACCACGACGCGCAGCGCCATGATGTCGAACACCTGCGCGAAGTCGAGCGACTTGCCGCGCATCTTCTTGACGATGCTGTAGATGTTCTTCGGCCGCCCCTGCACCTTGGCCTGGATGCCCTCGGCGGCCAGGTCGCGCTCGAGGCGGACACGCAACTGCTCGACATAGCCTTCGCGCTCGATGCGCTTCTCGTCGAGCAGGCGCGCGATCAGCTTGTAGGTCTCGGGTTCGAGGAATCGGAAGGACAGATCTTCGATTTCCCACTTGACCTGCCAGATGCCCAGCCGGTTCGCCAGCGGCGCGAACACCTGCAGCGATTCGCGCGCCACGTTCTCGGGCAGCGGCTGCTTGCTGGCCGCTGCGTATCGCAGGGTCTGCAGCCGCGAAGCCAGCCTCAGCATCACTACGCGCAGGTCGCGCGAGAACGCCAGCAGCATCTTACGCACGTTCTCGGTCTGGGTGCCGGCACTGTCGGCCAAGTGGGCGTTGGCGGTGGCCGTGCGGGCCTGCTTCTGCACGTGCACGAGCTTGGTGGTCTCGACCGCGAGCGCCGCGAAGTTGTCGCCGAACACCTTGGCGATCACCTCCTGCGGACGGTTCAGGTGCTGGCACGAATAGACCAGGTAGCTGGCGGCCTGCATGGCCTCGGAGCCGCCCATCGCACGAACGATCGCCGCCACCGCATCGGCGTGCGCGAGCGTGTTCTCGCCGGTGTCCAGCGTTTCATCGGCAATCAGGGGCTCGGCGAAGGCGCGGGCGCGGGCCAGCATGTTCTCCATCACTGGCGTGCGCTCGGCGGTCGCCGCGGACAACGGATAGTCGACCACCAGCGAGTCGGACGGCGCGGGCACGTGGAGGTTGGATTGTTCGCGCTTCACGGGTTCGACCACCAGGAAAGCGACTGTCGCCCGGCGAGCCCGCGAGCTTCACGAGGAACGTGAGAAAGGGCGGGCTCGATCATGAAAAGGGCGGAATCTCGATGAAGATAATGGGCTCGTTGCATCCTAATTCATTCGGAGATAGTCATCATGCTCAAAGGCAAAACCGCGCTTGTCACGGGGTCCACCAGTGGCATCGGGCTCGGCATCGCGAAAGCGCTCGCCGGCCAAGGCGCGAACATCGTGCTCAACGGCTTCGGCGATACGGAAGGACCGAAGGCCGAGATCGCCGCGCTGGGCGTGAAGGTCGAGCACCACGGCGCCGACATGAGCCGCGCCGCCGACATCGAGGACATGATGAAGTTCGCCGCCAGCCGCTTCGGCCGCATCGACGTGCTCGTGAACAACGCCGGCATCCAGCATGTCGCGAAGGTCGAGGACTTTCCGGTGGAGCGCTGGGACGCGGTGATCGCGATCAATCTCACGAGCGCGTTCCACACCACGCGGCTGGCCGTGCCGGCGATGCGTGAAGCCAACTGGGGCCGCATCATCAACATCGCCTCCGCGCATGGCCTGGTGGCCTCGGCGCAGAAATCGGCCTACGTCGCGGCCAAGCACGGGATCGTCGGCTTCACCAAGTCGGTGGCGCTCGAGACCGCCACCACCGGCGTCACCAGCAACGCGATCTGCCCCGGATGGGTGTTGACCGCGCTGGTGCAGAAGCAGATCGACGACCGCTCGGCGCGCGAGGGCATTTCGCTGGCGCAGGCGCAGAACGAGCTGCTGGGCGAGAAGCAGCCTTCGCTGCAGTTCACCACCGTGGAGCAATTGGCCGGGCTGGCGGTGTTCCTGTGCTCGCCGGCGGCCGACCAGGTGCGCGGCGTCGCCTGGCAGGTGGACGGCGGCTGGACCGCCCAGTAGGCCTGCCCTGCCCGGCGGCCCCGGGCTACTTCAGCTGCACCGAGCCCGAGACATTGACCACCACGTTGGCCTTGCCGGCCTCGATCGGCACCGGGGCGTCGCCGCTCGACTTCGCCATGGCGTCCATCGACATCATGCGCGGCTGCACGGGGCCGCCGAGATGGGCGTTGACCGCCACTTCACGCAGCGTGTAGCCGCTGAAGCCGAAGCGCTTGGCGAGTTCGTCGGCGCGCTGCTTGAAGTTGTCGATCGCGACGCCCTGCGCCTCGGTCTGGGTCTTGGCCTGCTGCTCGCGGCTCAGGCCGAAGCCGATGTTGGCGATCGTCAGGGTGCTGATCCGGGCTGCGGTCTGCGTGATGCGCGGGAAGTCCCGGCCCTCGAGCACCAGCGAAGCCGTGCCGCGCCAGCCGGTCATCTTGCCATCGCGGCTGTAGCGCGGCGCCAGATTGAAATTGCCGGTGCGCACGTCGAGCTGGCCCGGCTGGGCGTTCTTGCGCGCCTCGGTCAAGGCAGCGTCGAGCGCGGTGCGCAACTGCGTCTGCACCGTGGCCGCATCCGCCGCCTCGCGGGTGGTGTTGAGCGTCATGCTCAGCAGGTCCTGCTGGACCTCGACCGTCGAATCGGCCGACAGCTGAAGCACGTTCTGCGGCGGCGGGAGGGTCACGCCCTGGGCCCAGGCGGCACCAGCGCCCATCAAGACGGCACAGGCCGCCATCCATTTGACATTGTTCAAATCAGCAAATCCTCGGATGAAAGAAAAGAGCCCCGACCTGCCGCGGCTCAGGGCCGCTGGCTGCGCGGGGTGGTCGACGCGCCCTTGGATGGCGCGTCCGGCATCATGCGCTCAGCCGGCTGCGATTCTGCCGACCGCACGCCTTCCGGCGCCGGCGCCCACTGCTGGCGCACCTGCTGGCGAAGCTGGGCCAGTTCGGCAGGCGACAGGCGCCGCCCGGCGCCGCCATCTCGCGCCTCCATGCGGGGGGCGTTGCCCGCGCCCAGCATTCCGGCGGGGCCGGCCCAGGTCGGCAAGCCCCAGGAGGCAAGCAGCAATGACAGCATGAGGAGGTTGGATTTCATGGCGGCAAGAAGTGACGACGGGTCACTGTGCCATCGCCTTGCAAGGCGCAGACGTCCCGACCGCTAGCGTCCGCAAGTTTTGTAACTTAGTGTCAACACCTACCCCAAAGCCGGCCAATGGACCCTTAACGGCTTCAGAATTGGCGTTGTTACAAATTCGGCGTTGTGAAAATGAATCAAGCTCCCGCTCGCACAGACAAGATCGTGATCGTCGACGACGACGCACGCATCCGCGACCTGCTGCGCCGCTACCTGACCCAGGAAGGTTTCGAGGTCATCGTGGCGGAAGACGGCAAGGCTCTCAACCGCATCCTGCTGCGCGACACGGTCGACCTGATCGTGCTCGATCTCATGATGCCCGGCGAAGACGGCCTCTCGGTCTGCCGCCGCTTGCGTGCCGCCAACGACCGCACGCCCATCATCATGCTGACCGCCAAAGGCGAGGACGTCGACCGCATCGTCGGGCTCGAAGTCGGCGCCGACGACTACCTCGGCAAACCGTTCAATCCGCGCGAACTGCTGGCCCGGGTGCATGCGGTGCTGCGGCGGCGCCCGCCGCTGGAGGCGCCCGGCGCCCCGTCGACCGACAACGAGACCGTGAACTTCGGCCCCTTCAGCTTCGACCTCGGTTCGCGCACCCTCAAGAAGGACGGCGAGGAACTCTCGCTGACCACCGGCGAGTTCGCGATGCTGAAGGCGCTGGTGCGCCACCCCCGGCAGCCGCTGTCGCGCGAGAAACTGGCGCAGTTGGCGCGCGGGCGCGAATTCGAGCCCTTCGACCGCAGCCTGGACGTGCAGATCTCGCGCCTGCGCAAGCTGGTCGAATCCGACGCCGCGGCGCCGCGCTACATCCAGACGGTCTGGGGCGTCGGCTACGTGTTCGTGCCGGACGGCACGACCTGAAGCGCTGACGGATGGCCGCAGGCATCGGCCCCCAGACCACCCAGCCCAGCCCGCTCGAGGACAGCACCCAGGGCACGCTGCCGAGCCCTCTGGGCAGCATCGGCGCGCGCCGTCGCAGGAAGCGGCTGCACCTGGGGCTCAGCCTCTTCTGGCGCACCTTCTTCCTGCTGGTGCTGCTGCTGGTGGGCTGCACAGTGGCCTGGCTGCAAACCTTCCGCGCGCTGGAGTACGAGCCGCGCGCGATCCAGACCGCCCACCAGATCGCCTCGCTGGTGAACCTGACGCGAGCGGCGCTGGTGTACTCCGACGCCATCACGCGCGTGTCGCTGATCAAGACCCTGGCCGACCAGGAAGGCGTGCGGATCCTGCCGCGCGAGCCCGGCGACCGTTTCATGCCCTACACCAGCGGAGCGCTCGACCAACGGGTGACCGAGGAGCTGATCGCGCGGCTCGGCGAAGGCACCACCGTCGCCAGCCGCGTCAACGAGGAGCCGGGCCTGTGGATCGGCTTCACGATCGAGAGCGACACCTACTGGCTGCTGGTCGACCCGACGCGCTTCAGCCGCCTCGACCGCCGCACCTGGATGATCTGGCTGGCGACCACGATGGCGCTCTCGCTGGCCGGCGCGGCGCTGATCACGCGGCTGATCAACCGGCCGCTGAAGCAGCTGTCGCAGGCCACGCTGCAGGTGCGCGAGGGCGAGTACGAGGCGCACCGGCTCGACGAGCGGGCCCGCACCAACGAGATCCGGGCGGTCAATGTCGGCTTCAACCGGATGGCCGACCAGCTCGCCAAGATCGAGCAGGACCGCGCCGTGATGCTGGCCGGCATCTCGCACGACCTGCGCACGCCGCTGGCGCGGCTGCGACTGGAGACCGAGATGAGCGTGGCCGACGAGGACGCACGCGACCACATGGCGGCCGACATCGCGCAGCTCGACGCGATCATCGACAAGTTCCTCGACTACGCGCGACCCGACCACGTCGACTTCCGGCCGGTGCTGCTGCGCGACGTGATCGACGCCTGCACCTACGCCGTGCAGGACCACGAGGACATCAAGATCACGGTCGACGTGCCGGCCGACCTCCGGGTGATGGCCGACGAGGTCGAGCTGCAGCGGGTGATCTCCAACCTGGTCGAGAACGCACGCCGCTACGGCAAGACGCCTTCCACCGGCGTCGCCGACATCACGATCCAGGCCCAGGCGCACAACGATGCGGTGCTGATCAAGGTGCGCGACCACGGCGCCGGCGTCGCGCCCGCGATGCTGTCGCAGTTGAGCAAGCCCTTCTTCCGCGGCGACGTGGCGCGCACCTCGGCGGCCGGCGCCGGACTGGGTCTGTCGATCGTGACCAAGAACATCGAGCGCATGGGCGGCACCTTCGCGCTCACCAGCACGCCGGGGCGCGGGCTGGCGGCGCACATCCGGATGCCGCGCGCGGCCTCGGTCAAGGGCGATGCGGCGGCCAAGGACAAGCAGGCGCCGGGGGCGGCCGCCAAGGCCTAGCCTGGCCGGCGCCGGGCGGCCCCAAGGCGGCCTGCGGCCCCCTCGGGGGGCAGCGACGACACGAAGTGCGGAGCGTGGGGGCTAGCGGAACAGCAGGACAACGGCGCGCGCTTCCATCGCCCTGCCCTCGCCCACGGGGCCCATCTTCTCGGCGGTCTTGGCCTTGACGTTCACCTGCTCGACCACGATGCCGAGCGCCGCGGCGATGCGCTGGCACATCGCCGGGATGTGCGGCGCCAGCTTCGGCGCCTGCGCGATGACGGTGCTGTCGACGTTGCCGATCTGCCAGCCGGCGGCGCGTACCCGGCGCGCCGCCTCAGCGAGCAGCACCGATGAATCCGCGCCGCGGAACTGGGGATCGGTGTCGGGGAAATGGCGGCCGATGTCGCCGAGGCCGGCGGCGCCGAGCAGCGCATCGGTGATCGCGTGCAGCAACACGTCGGCGTCCGAATGCCCCAGCAGACCGGTGCCGTGGGGCACCTCGACACCGCCGAGTATCAGCTTGCGGCCGGCCACCAGCTGGTGGATGTCCCAGCCTTCGCCGATGCGGATGTCGGAACCGTTCATGGCTTGCTCCGGCGGCTGCGCAGGATCGACTCCGCCAGCGCGAAGTCCTCCGCAAAGGTGAGCTTGAAGTTCTGCGCGCTGCCCGGCACCAGCAGCGGGGCCAGGCCGATGGCCTCGATCGCGCTGGCCTCGTCGGTCACCGCATCGCCGCTGCGCTCCAGCGCGTCGAGCAGCATGCCGATGCGGAACATCTGGGGCGTCTGGGCCAGCCACTTGTCGGCGCGGGTCGCCGTGCCCGCAACCCGGCCGTCGGGCGTGGCGACCTTGAGCGTGTCCGCCAGCCGGTGCGCCAGCAGGCCGCCAACCGCGTCGTGCTCGCAGGCCGCGATCAGCGCCTCGATCTGGGTCGGCGTGACCAGGCAGCGCGCGGCATCGTGCACCAGCACCCAGTCGTGCGGCTCGGCACCGAGCTGCCGCAGCGAGCGCAGCCCGTTGCGCACCGTCGCGGCCCGACTGGCGCCGCCAACCCGCAGCAGGTGTTCGCGCTCGGCCGGAAAGCGCGGCAGCACGATGCCGACGTCGGCATCGCCGGGGGCCACCACCAGCGCCAGCCCGGCGAAGGTTCCGGCCAGGGCGCGGAAAGCCTCCAGCGTGTGTTCGACCATCGGGCGGCCGGCGATACGCTGGTACTGCTTGGGGCCGGTGCTGCCGGCACGGCTGCCGGAGCCCGCGCAGGGGATCAGGACGAAAAGACGGGAAGCGGACATGGGGGGGTGCAATGGCGGCCAGCGACAAAGGGGCAGCCATTCTAGAATCGGGCTTCGCACACCCCTCGCCGACCGGCGCGGGGTGTTCTGCATTTCCCGGGCACTCCATGGACCTCCCCCAACTCACGGCGGGCAAGCGCTTCACGCTGCCGCGCCCTCCGCTGTCGGCCGACGCGCTGATGCTGGCGCAACTGGCCGAGCGCGAGAAAACGGCCGGCCGCGCGACCGCGGTGTTCACCGCCGACGCCAACGACGCGCAGCGGCTGATCGACGAGATCGCCTTCTTCGCGCCGGGCCTGCGCTGCGCGCTGTTTCCGGACTGGGAAACGCTGCCCTACGACAGCTTCTCGCCGCACCAGGACCTGATCAGCGAGCGGCTCGCGACCCTCTGGCGCATCAGCCAGAAAGAGGCCGACGTGGTGCTGGTGCCCGCCACCACCGCGCTCTACAAGCTGGCGCCGCCGGCCTTCCTGGCCGGCTACACCTTCCATTTCAAGAGCGGCCAGAAGCTGCAGGATTCCAAGCTCAAGGCCCAGCTCACGCTGGCCGGCTACACCCATGTGACGCAGGTGGTGAGCCCGGGCGAGTACGCGGTGCGCGGCGGCCTGATCGACCTGTTCCCGATGGGCTCGCCGGTGCCGTTCCGGGTCGACCTGTTCGACGACGAGATCGACTCGATCCGAACCTTCGACCCGGACACCCAGCGCAGCCTCTACCCGGTGCCCGAGGTGCGGCTGTTGCCGGGCCGCGAGTTCCCGATGGACGACGACGCGCGGGCGCGCTTTCGCAGCCGCTGGCGCGAACTGCTCGAGGGCGACCCGACGCGCAGCCGGATCTACAAGGACATGGGCAACGGCGTCGCCACGGCGGGCATCGAGTACTACCTGCCGCTGTTCTTCGAAGAAACCGCGACCGTTTTCGACTACCTGGGCGCCGATGCGACGGTGGTGCTGCACGGCGAGCTGGAGCCGGCCTTCCAGCATTTCTGGCAGGACACCGGCGAGCGCTACCGCCTGGTGCAGGGCGACCCTGAGCGGCCCGCGCTGCCGCCCGAGGCGCTGTTCCTGAACGCCGAGCAGTTCTACCAGCGCGCCAAGCCGCACGCGCAGCTCGCCATCCGCGGCGAGGCGGCCGCCGATGTGCCGCCCTACGCCGAGTTCGACACCCTGCCCCCCTTCGCGGTGGTGCGCGGCGCCGACGACCCGCTGGTCAAGCTCAAGGAGCACATCGGCAGCACGCCGCACCGCGTGCTCGTGATTGCCGAGAGCGACGGCCGGCGCGAAAGCCTGCTCGACTTCCTGCGCGCCAGCGGCGTCGGTCCGCCGGCCTTCGATTCGCTGGCCGAGTTCGAGGCCTCGCCCGACGAGAAGATCGGCATCGCGACCGCCGCGCTGGTGGCGGGCTTCGCCTGGCGCGAACAGGGCATCGACTTCGTCACCGAGACCGAGCTGTTCGCCACCGCGCCGGCAACCCGGCGCCGCAACAAGAAGCAGGAGCAGGTCAGCGACGTCGAGGCGCTGATCAAGGACCTGAGCGAACTCGCGATCGGCGACCCGGTGGTGCATTCCGCGCACGGCATCGGCCGCTACCGCGGGCTGGTCAACATGGACCTGGGCCAGGGCGTGGATGCCGAGGGCAAGCCGCTGCTGCAGGAGATGCTGCACCTGGAGTACGCCGACAAGGCCACGCTCTACGTGCCGGTGTCGCAGCTGCACCTGGTGAGCCGCTACACCGGCGTCAGCGCCGACGAGGCGCCGCTGCACAAGCTCGGCTCGGGCCAGTGGGAGAAGGCCAAGCGTCGCGCCGCCGAACAGGTGCGCGATTCGGCCGCCGAGCTGCTCAACATCTACGCCCGCCGCGCGGCGCGCGAGGGCCATGCGTTCCGCTTCTCGGCCGCCGACTACGAGGTGTTCGCCAACGACTTCGGCTTCGACGAGACCGCCGATCAGAAGGCCGCGATCCACGCCGTGATCCAGGACATGATCTCGCCGCAGCCGATGGACCGGCTGGTCTGCGGCGACGTCGGCTTCGGCAAGACCGAGGTCGCGCTGAGGGCCGCCTTCGTGGCGGTGACCGGCGGCAAGCAGGTGGCCTTCCTGGCGCCCACCACGCTGCTGGCCGAGCAGCACTACCAGACGCTGGTCGACCGTTTCGCCAAGTGGCCCGTGAAGGTGGCCGAGATGAGCCGCTTTCGCTCGGCCAAGGAAATCACCACCGCTGCCAAGGGGCTGGGCGACGGCAGCGTGGACATCGTGGTGGGCACGCACAAGCTGCTTTCGCAGTCGGTCAAGTTCAAGAACCTGGGCCTGCTGATCATCGACGAGGAGCATCGTTTCGGCGTCCGCCACAAGGAAGCGATGAAGGCCATGCGCGCCGAGGTCGATGTGCTCACGCTCACGGCGACGCCGATCCCGCGAACGCTGGGCATGGCGCTCGAARGGCTGCGCGACCTCAGCGTGATCGCCACCGCGCCGCAGCGGCGGCTCGCGATCAAGACCTTCGTTCGCAACGAAGGCACCGGCGTGATCCGCGAGGCCGTGCTGCGCGAACTCAAGCGCGGCGGGCAGGTCTACTTCCTGCACAACGAGGTCGAGACGATCGAGAACCGGCGCCAGAAGCTCGAACAGATATTGCCCGAGGCGCGCATCGCGGTAGCGCACGGACAGATGCCCGAGCGCGAACTCGAGCGCGTGATGCGCGACTTCGTGGCCCAGCGCTACAACCTGCTCCTGTGCTCGACAATCATCGAGACCGGCATCGACGTGCCGACCGCCAACACCATCGTGATGAGCCGTGCCGACAAGTTCGGCCTGGCGCAGCTGCACCAGCTGCGCGGCCGCGTCGGMCGCAGCCACCACCAGGCCTACGCCTACCTGATGGTGCCGGACATCGACGGCCTGACCAAGCAGGCGGCGCAGCGGCTCGACGCGATCCAGCAGATGGAAGAGCTCGGCTCGGGCTTCTACCTCGCGATGCACGACCTCGAGATCCGCGGCGCCGGCGAGGTGCTGGGCGAGAACCAGAGCGGCAACATGCTGGAGATCGGCTTCCAGCTCTACAACGAGATGCTGGCCGAGGCCGTGCGTTCGCTCAAGGCCGGCCAGGAGCCCGACCTGCTGGCGCCGCTGTCCGTCACGACCGAGATCAACCTGCATGCGCCGGCGCTGCTGCCCGACGACTACTGCGGCGACGTGCACCTGCGGCTGTCGTTCTACAAGAAGCTCGCGACGGCCAAGACGCCCGACCAGATCGACACCCTGCTGGAAGAAATCGTCGACCGTTTCGGCAAGCTGCCGCCGCAGGGACAGACGCTGATCGACGTGCACCGGCTGCGCGTGCTGGCGCGGCCCTACGGCGTGGTCAAGGTCGACGCCGCGCCGGGCGTGATCCACATCACGTTCAAGAAGGACCCGCCGGTCGATTCGATGAACATCATCCAGCTGATCCAGAAGAACAAGCACATCAAGCTCGCGGGCAACGAGAAGCTGCGCATCGAGCGCGAGCTGAAGGAGCCCAAGGAGCGCGCGCAGATGGTGCGCGACGTGCTGCGCAGCCTGGGCCAACCCAAAGTACAGGAGCCGGCACCGGCATGAAAGAACTCTCTCCCGGCCTGGTCGTCCAGCGCTTCACGCCGCCGCTCGCGCTCGCCGACTTCAAGCTGATCGCGTTCGACATGGACTCGACGCTGATCAACATCGAGTGCATCGACGAGATCGCCGACGCGGTCGGCAAGAAGGCCGAAGTCGCGGCCATCACCGAGGCCACGATGCGCGGTGAGATCAAGGATTTCAAGGAAAGCCTGCGGCGCCGCGTGGCCCTGCTCAAAGGCGTTCCGGTGGCCTCGCTGCAGCAGGTCTACGACCAGCGGCTGCGGCTGAATCCGGGCGCGGAACAACTGGTCGCGACCTGCAAGGCCGCCGGGCTCAAGGTCCTGCTGGTCTCGGGCGGCTTCACTTTCTTCGCCAACCGGGTGAAGGCGCGCCTGGGGCTGGATTTCGCGCGCTCGAACCTGCTCGACGAGGCCGACGGCCAGCTCACCGGCAGCGTCGTCCAGCAGTCCTGGGGCGACATCTGCGACGGTGCCGAGAAACGCCGCACGCTGCTCGAGGTCGCTTCGCTGCTGGGCATCTCGGCCGCCGAGACGATCGCCGTGGGCGACGGCGCCAATGACCTGCCGATGATGGGCGAGGCCGGCCTCTCGGTGGCCTACCACGCGAAGCCGAAGGTGCGCGAACAGGCCATGGTTGCGATCAACGAAGGCGGCCTCGACCGGCTGCTCGAAGTCCTGCGGTGACCGCCGTGCCCGACGACGAGCTCCCTCCGCCCACCTCGCAGACGCTGCATGGCGATCGCCGGGACGGCGTCGAGCACGGCGCGATCCACAAGCCGATCCACACCTCGGTGCAGTACGGCTTCGACCGCGTCGAGGACCTGATCGGCGTCTTCCAGGGCACCGTCAGGAACAGCTTCAGCTATGCCCGCCAGGGCACCCCGACCAGCGCCGCGCTCGAAGCCAAGATCAGCCAGCTCGAACAGGGCATCGGCAGCATCTGCTTCGCCAGCGGCATGGCCGCGCTGAGCGCCCTCTTCCTGACGCTGCTGCGCGCGGGCGATCACCTGGTGGCCAGCCGCTACGTCTTCGGCAACACCAACAGCCTGTTCGGCACGCTGGGCGATCTGGGCGTGGCGGTCAGCAAGGTCGACGCCGGGTCGGCGGACAAGGTTCGCGCGGCGCTGCGGCCCGAGACCCGCATGGTGTTCGTCGAGACGGTCGCGAACCCCGGCACCCAGATTCCCGACCTCGAGGCCATCGGCGCGCTGTGCCGCGAGCGCGGGCTGCTCTACGTGGTGGACAACACGATCACCTCGCCAGCCCTCTTCCGCCCGAAGAGCGTGGGCGCCGGGCTGGTCGTGAACTCGCTCACCAAGACCATCGCGGGGCACGGCGCGGCGCTGGGCGGCGCGGTCACCGACACGGGCGAGTTCGACTGGCGCGGCTATCCCAACATCGCGGCCAGCTACCGCGCCATGGACCCGCGCCAATGGGGCCTGCAGCAGATCCGCAAGAAAGGCCTGCGCGACATGGGCGGCACACTGGCGCCCGAGCAGGCCCACCGCATCAGCCTGGGCGCCGAGACCCTGTCGCTGCGGGTCGCGCAGACCAGCGCCACCGCGTTGGCGCTGGCGCGTTTTCTCGACGCGCATCCGGCGGTCGGCAGGGTGCACTACCCGATGCTCGAAAGCCACCCGCAGCATGCGCTGGCCGTGCGCCACTTCAAGGCCGGCTCCTGGCTGCTGGCCTTCGAACTGCACGACAGCGCGCGCATGCCGGCGATGCTCGACCGGCTCCAGCTGGCGATCAAGGCCACCGGCCTGGGCGACAACCGCACGCTCGTGATTCCGGTGGCGCCGACGATCTACTGGGAGGCCGGGCCGGTGGTGCGCGCCGAGATGGGAATCGCCGACGGGCTGGTCCGGGTCTCGGTCGGACTGGAGTCGGCCGACGAACTGATCGCGGATTTCGAGCAAGCCATCGCCTGACTCGCCCCAAGGCCGCCTCGGGTGGCCGCCAGGATCCCGCGCGGGCTCCCGTCAACGCCATCCCGAGGGCGCTTCGCCTCAGAGCCCGATCAAGCCGCCGTCGTCCTTCGTGATCACCACCGTGGCCGAGCGCGGCCGCGCCGTTCCACCCTGGGGCCAGTGACTGCCGAACTTGCTCGGGTCGCTGATGCTGGCGGCCGGCGTGGTCTCGCCCGGGTGCTGGATGTTCACGAACAGCGCACGGCCGTCGCCGGATTCGGCGATGCCGGTGATCTCGCAATCCTTCGGACCGACGAGGAAGCGACGCAAGCCCTCCGTGCCAGGCGCCTTGCCGACGAAGGTCGCCTGCGTGGCGCTGGTGGCGCCGTCCACGTTGGTGATGGTCTTCGCGGCACCATCGCCCACCTGGCCCGGCAGCGCGGCCAGCATCATGCAGTTGGTCACGTCCGTGTACTTGCTGTCGTCGGTCTCGAGCCAGAGCAGGCCGGCAGTCGCCGAGCTGAACCACATGCCGTCGGGGCTCGAGAAGTCGTTGTCGGCGACCAGGCTCGACAGGTTGACGTCGGCCGAGGCCGTGGAGCGCGCGCCGAACAGATAGACATCCCACTTGAAGGTCGTGGCGGCCGGGTTGCCGTTCGCATCCGCGAAGCGGACGATGTGGCCGTTCGGATTGCCCTTCTGCGCCGTCTGGCCCGGACCCTTGGGGTCGTTGTAGGACCGCGGATTGGCCGCGTCGGTGCCGCCCACGGGGCGCGCCGAGTTGTTCGTGAGGGTCACGTACACCTCGCCGTTCTTCGGGTTGACGGCCGTCCACTCGGGCCGGTCCATCTTGGTCGCACCGGCCGCGTCGGCCGCAAGTCGGACGTTGACCAGCACATCTGCCGCATCGGCGAAGGCATAGGCAGGGTTGCCGGCCGTGATACCGTTGACGCCAAGCGCGAGCTCGAGCCAGGTTCCGGTGCCGTCGGCGTTGAACCTGGCCACGTAGAGCTTGCCGTCGTCCATGTACTTGTCGCCGGCCGCGATGCCGCCGTTGACGTCGGCCGCGTCCCATGCCTTTGTCGAGACGAATTTGTAGATGTACTCGTTCTGCGAGTCGTCGCCCATGTACCAGACCAGCGGCTTGCCGACCACGACCGGGCCGAGGCACGCGCCCTCATGGCCGAAGCGGCCCAGCGCGGTGCGCTTCCTGGGCGTGCTGGCGGGTGTGAAGGGGTCGATCTCCACCACCCAGCCGTAGGTGTTGGCACCGTTGCGATAGTCATCCACGGCACTGGCCGCACCGCCGATGACCTCGGTGTTCCAGCGGCCATAGAGGTTGTCGGCCGTGTCGGGCGTGACCGTGGCCCAGAGTTCGCGGCCCGTGCCCGCGACGCCGTAGCGTCCGAAGGCGGCGATTTCCTTCGCGTTGCGGCTCGGATCGTCGTTCACCGCGATGCGGCGGAAGTAGCCGGCCCAGTTCTCCTCGCAGGTGAGATAGGTGCCCCAGGGCGTGGTGCCGTTGGCGCAGTTGTTGACCGTGCCGCGGGTCTTGCTGCCGTCGATCGAGTACTTGGTCTTCAGGTAGTTGGTCTTCGCAGCCGGGCCCGAGAACTGCATCTCGGTCAGCGTGTGGACACGGCGGTTGAAGGTCGAGTCCTGCTTGTAGCTCCAGGCGCTGCCGTTCCTGGCGACCTCGATCACGCTCACGCCGTGCACGAAGAACTCGCGCTGCACCTCGGCGGCGACGCTGCGCACGGCGGCGTTGCCGGAGCCGACGATGGTCTGGCCGGTGGGATGCAGGAACAGCGCCGTGATCGCCTCGTGGTTCATCGCGAGCAGGCCGCGCGCCGCGGCCGCCGGGTCCCACTTGTTCGACGCGTTGATGCCGAAGTAGGTCATGCCGTCATGGTGGTCGCCGGCCCGCTGATCGTAGCTGGCGGGCGCGTCGGTGCCGTCGTTCAGATAGGCCGGAACGCCTGCCGCGATCGGGTCGCCGAGTCGGTACAGCACGCTCGCCGTATAGCCCAGGGGTACCGAGACCACGTCGGCAAGGCTCTTCGGCACGGCGGTGAAGCCGAGCTTGGTGCTGGCCGGTGCGGGCGAAGGCACAGGGGCCGGTGCCGGCGAAGGCGCGGGAGCCGGTGCCGCGACGGGCAGGAATCCATTGCTTCCGCCGCCGCCACAGGCCTGAAGCAGCGCGACGCTGGCGCTGCCGACGCCGAGCCCGAACAGATTGCGGCGGCTCAGGCGCGCCTCGACCAGGTCGCCGAAGGAGGGGTTCGATGTCTTGTTGTAGCCGATGTCGTCCGGGTCGATCTGGGGGGCGTCCGAAGGGATGTTCGCGGTCATGCGTGGTTCTTTCATGGGTATGAAGATCGGGAGATCAACCCATGAAGTTAAAGACAACGGATGACGCCGCGACGAAAGCGCGGTGTCAGTTCGATGACGGCCCCGTGCCGACGGTCGCGCGAAAACTACAGCGCCGCGCCCAGCCGCGCAATGCCTTCGCGGATCTTATCGACGTTGGCAGTCGCAAAGCTCAGCCGCAGCGTCGCGACGTCCGGCTTCTCGGCGAAGAAGGGCGCGCCGGGCACGAAGGCCACGAGCTTTTCGATCGCCCGCTTGGCGAGCACGTTGGCGTCGTCGATCTTGCCGTTCGCGCCCGTGAGACGCGCCCAGAAGAACAGGCCGCCGCCCGGCTGCGTGAAGGTGACGGCATCGCCGAGTTCCTTCCGGAGCGCCTCGCCCATGGCCAGCGCCCGTTCCGCATAGACCTTGCGCACATTGGCCAGCGTGGCCGGCATGCGGCCGCTCTTGAGGTACTGCGCGGCCGTCGCCTGCGCGAAGGTGCTGGTGTGGGCGTCGCTGAACTGCTTGCACATGGTGGCCTTGGCCAGCAGCTCGGCCGGGCCGATCATCCAGCCGATGCGCAGGCCCGGGCTCAGCACCTTGCTGAGGCTGCCGCAATGCGCGACGAGTTCCCGGCTGCCGGGCACATCCTTGGTGAGCGACATGATCGACGGCGGCGGTGCCTGGTCGAAGTAGAGGTCGCCGTAGGGGTCGTCCTCCACGATCAGCGTCTGGTGCCTGACCGCCATCTCGAGCACCTTCTTGCGCCGCTCCAGGCTCAGCATCGCGCCGCTCGGGTTGCCGAAGGTCGGGATCAGGTAGACGAACTTCGGCTTGTGCTCGGCGATGAGCTTCTCGAGTTCGTCGGTGCGCACGCCGTTGGCGTCGATCGGTGCACTGATCAACTGCGCGCCGTACAGGCGAAAACACTGGATGGTCGCGAGGAAGGTCGGGCCTTCGACGATCACCTTGTCGCCGGGCGAGATCAGCGTCTTGCCGAGCAGGTCCAGCGCCTGCTGGCTGCCGGTGGTGACGATCAGGCCGCTGGGATCGACCTCGACGCCCTTGGTCTTCATGAAGGCACTGAGCTGCGTGCGCAGCGGCTCATAGCCTTCGGTGGCGCCGTACTGCAGGGCGCCGCCGGGCTCTTCGGCCAGCGCCTTGGCGCTGGCCTCCTTCAGCCCCTCGACATCGAACATCGCGCTGTCGGGGAAGCCGCCCGCGAAGCTGATGATGCCGGGCGTGCCCAGCAGCTTGAAGAGTTCGCGAATGGCGGAGGTTTCGACGTTGTCGAGGCGGGAGGCGAATTGCATGAGAGCCTTCTTCGGAGGAGTTGCAGAAGGAGATTGTCGCAGCGTGCGGCAACACGGCCGGGCGCCTCACTAAACTCCCCGCCACGATGAAGAAATCAGATATCGAGCCGTTCTTCGCCACGCTCCAGGCGGCCAACCCGACGCCCGAGACCGAACTCGAGTACCAGACGCCCTTCGAGCTTCTTGCCGCCGTGCTGCTGTCCGCCCAGGCGACCGACGTCGGCGTCAACAAGGCGACGCGCAGGCTGTTCCCGGTTGCCAACACGCCGCAGGCGATCCTGGACCTCGGCGTCGAGGGCCTGGAGGGCTACATCAAGACCATCGGCCTCTACCGCAGCAAGGCGAAGCACTTGGTGGAGGCCTGCCGCATGCTGGTCGAACTGCACGGTGGCGAGGTGCCCAGGACGCGCGCCGAACTCGAGGCCCTGCCGGGCGTCGGCCGCAAGACCGCCAACGTGGTGCTCAACGTCGCCTTCGGCGAGCCCACCATGGCGGTTGACACGCACATCTTCCGGATCGGCAACCGCACCGGTCTGGCCCCCGGGAAGACCCCGCTGGAGGTCGAGCTCAAGCTCGAGAAACGGGTGCCCGAGGCGTACCGCCTGCATGCCCACCACTGGTTGATCCTGCACGGCCGCTATGTCTGCGTGGCGCGCAAGCCGCTGTGCTGGCAGTGCGCAGTGGCGCCCTGGTGCGACTACAAGCCCAAGACGCCCGCGCCTTGACCGCGCGGATCCGGCGACGCTTGCGAGCCGGCCGCCGCTCACGCATGAGTCAGCTTTCGAAGGTGACCATCGCCCCGAAGGCGATCGGCTCGCCCGGCCACTGGTCGGCGCGTTCGACGCATCGCATGCCGCCGTGCAGCAGCCGCACCGCACGGATCACGCCGGCATGCGTGACCCAGATCGCATCGCGTCCGCTGTCGCGCCAGGCGTCGAAGGCGCCGGCCACCCGCTGCATGAACTGGCGCGTGCTCTCGCCGCTGCCGCCCGCGCGCGTGTCGGCGAAGTCGCGGCTCCAGGCCTCGAGTTCGGCGCGCTCGATCGCGGCCCAGTCGCGTTCTTCCCAGGCGCCGAGGTCCATCTCGGCCAGCCGCGGATCGGGCACCGCGCGCAGGTCGGGCCGCAGCGCGCAAATGGCCTGCGCCAGGTCGCGGCAACGACTCAGCGGCGAGCAGGCCATCGCGGCACCGGCGGGCAACCCGGAGGCCACCTGCAGCGCCGCCGCCTGTGTCAGCTCGGCGAGCACGGGCACATCGGTGCGGCCGTAGCAGAACCCGTCGGCCGCGGTCGTCTTCGCATGGCGGATCAGCAGCAGCTTCATGGCTGCCAGACTAGTGCGAGATAGATGGCGAGCTCGCAGACCTGCTGGGTCGCCCCCAGGCCGTCGCCGGTGAAGCCGTGGAGCCGGCGTTTGAAGAGCCGCGCCATGTACAGGGCGGCCACGGCGCACAGGCCGATGGCGGCGAGACCATGCGCCATGCCATGGGCCAGGAGCAGCAGCAGGACGGCCGGGAGGGACCACGCGGCACCGACCAGCAGGGCACCGCCGCTGATCGCATCGGCCAGGGGCTTGGCCTTGCTTGCGCCATTGGCGTCGCCGACATAGGGCAGCCGCCGGATCAGGAACAAGGGCGCGAGCCGCGACAGCACGTGGGCGCTCGCCAGCGCCACGGCCGCGCCGAGCGCGCCCTGCCCCGCCAGCGCCGCCAGCAGCGCCACCTTGAGGCCCAGTGTCAGCACCAGCGCGATCGCCCCGAAGGCCCCGATGCGCGAGTCCTTCATGATCTCGAGCGCGCGCGACCGATCGGCCGACCCGCCCAGCCCGTCCGCCACGTCGGCCAGCCCGTCTTCGTGGAAGGCACCGGTCATCAGCACGGTCGCGACGGTCGACAGCAGTGCCGCCACGCAGGCGCCGGCCAGGCCCGGAAGACCCGCCTGCACCACGAGAAAGACACCGGCCCCGACCGCGCCGACCAGCCAGCCGACACCGGGGAAATGCGCCGCGCTGGCGCGCAGCATCGCCGGACTGAAACCGACCCAGCCCGCCAGCCCGCCCGTGACCGGCACGCGCGTGAAGAACTGCAGCGCCAGCAGGAAGTGGCGCACGCCGTTCATTGATTCTCCCGGCCCGAAACCCCCGCCGACTCGAAGCTGGCCATCTCGTGCAGGATGCGGCACGCCGACTCGAGCAGCGGCCAGGCCAGCGCCGCGCCCGAACCTTCGCCCAGCCGCAGGTCGAGCCGAAGCAGCGGTTCGAGCCGCAAATGATTGAGCAGCAGGCGATGGCCGGGCTCGGCCGATTCGTGCGCCGCCACGCAGCGCTGCACGACCTGCGGCCGCAGCGCCGCCGCGACCAGCACCGCGGCGCTGGCGATGAATCCGTCGACCACGATCACGCGGCGCTCGTGCGCGGCCTGCAGCACCGCGCCGACCAGCGTCGCGATCTCGAAGCCGCCGAAGGCCGCCAATGCGTCCAGCGGCGCGGTGGCGTCGGCGTGCAGGTCGAGCACGCCGCGCAGCACCTCGCGCTTGCGGGCCCGGCCGCTGGCGTCGAGACCGGTGCCGCTCCCGGTGCAGGCGTCGATATCCTGGTTCGCGAGCCGCGCCAGCAGCATCGCTGCCGCGGATGAATTGCCGATGCCCATCTCGCCGAGCAGCAGCGCATTGCCCGGCAGCGTGCGCACGACCGCCATGCCGTTGGCGATGGCCTGCCCGCACTGCGCAGCGCTCATGGCCGGGCCGATCGAGGCGTCGGCGGTGCCGGCCGCGATCTTGCGGATCAGGAGCCCCTCGGTCGGTGCGAAGTCATGCCGCACGCCGCAATCCACCACGGTCAGCGCCAGTCCGTGCTGCCGCGCCAGCACGCTGACGGCCGCGCCACCGGCGAGGAAGTTCTGCACCATCTGCCAGGTCACGTCGCTCGGATAGGCCGAGATGCCGCGCGCGGCCAGGCCGTGGTCGGCGGCGCAGACCAGCATCTGAGGCGCCGCCAGTGCCGGCGTCTCGGTGCCGAGAATGGTGCCCAGCCGCAAGGCCAGCGCCTCCAGCCGGCCGAGGGCGCCGACCGGCTTGGTCTTGCCGTCGAGCCGCTGCTGCAGGCGTGCGGCAAGCGCCGGGTCGTCGAGGTCGTCGATGGGGAAGATGTCTAGGGTCATTCGATCAGGGAGCGCAGCACGCCCGCTTCAAAGTGGGAATCGATGTGGTCGGCCAGGCCGTCGAACACGACGTCGAGCGTGCGCGCAGCCACGCCGAAGAGCGCGTTCAGCGCCGCCGGATCCTCGAACAGGCCGTGCAGGTAGAGCCCGAGCACGTTGCCGGCGCCGTTCTGCCAGGCGAGGCCATCGGGCATCACAGCCACGGCGCGGTCGCCGCTCGCCGCCATCGCGGGATGCTCGGCCGTCTGGCCGTGATGGATCTCGTAGCCGCGCACCGCGACGCCCGAGAGCGCGCCCCAGGGGCCGGTCAGGGTGTCGAACGCCGCCTCGCGCTGGCGCACCGTCTTGTCCTGGGCGAAGGTGGTGACCACCGGCAGCAGGCCCAGGCCAGGCCCGTTGCCATCGACGCCGTGCGGGTCGATCAGCGCCTCGCCCAGCATCTGCAGCCCGCCGCAGACACCCAGCACCGCCCCGCCGCGCGCGGCATGCGCGGCCACCGCGCGGTCCAGGCCCTGGCCCCTGAGCCAGTCCAGGTCGCCGCTGGTGTTCTTCGAGCCGGGCAGCACGATCCAGTCCGCGTCCGCCACGTCGGCCGGACTGCGCGCCCAGCACAGGCGCACGCCGGCGATGTTCTTCAGCGGCTGGAATTCGTCGAGGTTGCTGATCCGGGGGTAGGCGATCACGGCAATGGTGCGGGTGACTTCCCCGTTCGACCTGCTGCGGTCGTCGAACACGCCGTCCTCCTCGGGCAGACCGTGCTGCCACCACATCGGCAGGGTCGCGACCGTGGGCACGCCGGTCAGTGCCTCGAGTTGCTGCGGCGCCGGCGCGAGCAGCGCCGCGTCGCCGCGGAACATGTTGAGGACGAAGCCGGCGAGCAGCGAGCGGTCCTCTTCCGGCATCAGGGCCCAGGTGCCATAGAGGTGCGCGAAGGCGCCGCCGCGGTCGATGTCGGTCACCAGCAGGCAGCGCGCCGCCGCATGGCGCGCCACCCGCAGATTGACGATGTCGCTGGCCATCAGATTGATCTCGGCCGGCGAGCCGGCGCCCTCGATCACCACCACGTCGTTCTCGGCGCGCAGTTCGTCGAGCGCCTGCGCGATCTGCGGCCAGACCCGCTCGCTGCGCCCGCGCCAGGGCAGCGTCGAGAGCTCGCTGCTCACCTGCCCCATCAGCACCACCTGGCTGTGCGTGTCGCGCTCGGGCTTGAGCAGCAGCGGATTCATGCGCACGTCGGGCTCGGCGCGCGCCGCCAGCGCCTGGAAGTACTGGGCGCTGCCGATTTCGCCGCCCGCCACCACGCGCGCGTTGTTGCTCATGTTCTGTGCCTTGAACGGCGCCACCCGAAGCCCCTGGCGCGCATACCAGCGGCACAGCGCGGTCGCCAGCCAGCTCTTGCCGGCTCCGCTGGTGGTGCCCAGCACCATGACGCAGCGCGCCCGGCCGCCTTGCATGTTGGAAGTCATGGAGAGATTGTGCTTTACGTGAACTCCATCACGTTCGGGCGCGCGCTCTCAAAACGAAGTCGAAAGCATTCATATGTTTCGCCCTTAGCTTCGAGACCTCCACGAGAACGAGGACTCCGGCGAATGCCAGCATCACGCGACATAGCGCTCACGGTCGAAGAGCGCGAGACACATCAGTTCTTCTGGGTCATCCTGGAAGCCCTCAACAGCGACGCCGCCGAGGCGATCCACTACAGCCGCATCCTCACGGCCGCGACGCCGCAACCCAGCTATTCGAGCGCGCTCGTCATGGGGGCCAACGCGCTGCGCAAGCTGGTGGATCCAGCCAACGCACCGGAGACCCGCATGTGAACGCCAGGGCTCAGCGCGCCGCCACCTGCGCCTTGGCGTCGCCCGGCGGCGTGGCCTGCGCCACCTGCGCCTCCCAGCTCCCGCCCAGCGCACGGATCAGTCCCACCGTCGCCTGGTACTGAGCCGCTCGCACCTGCAGCGCCTGCCGCCGGTTCTGCAACTCGCTGCGGCGCGCATCGAGCAGATCGAGCTGGCTGACCATGCCGTTGCGATAGCGCGAGTCCGACAGCGTGGTCGCCCGGATCGCGGAAGCCACCGCCTTGGCCTGCACGCCCGACTGCTGCTCGAGGATGCGCAGCGACGACAACTGATCCTCGACGTCCCTGAACGCCACCAGCACCTGCGCCCGGTAGTTGGCCAGGGCGCCGTCGAGCTGCGCCGACGCGCCTTGCACGCCGGCCTCGCGCCGGCCACCGTCGAAGACCGGCAGCGCGAGCAAGGCGCCGATGCCCCAGGAGCGGGCCGACCACTTCAGCAGGTCGCCGATGTCCGCGGACGCGTAGCCGGCGCCGCCGGTCAGGGCGAGGTCCGGGAACCACGCCGCCTGCGCGACACCGACCCGCGCCTGCGCCGCCAGCACGGCCTGCTGGGCCGCCGAGATGTCGGGCCGCCGCGTCAGCACGGTGGCCGGCACGCCCGGCGGGATGGTGGGCAAGGTGGTCGACCACTCGTCCGTGCCGACGCCGAAATCCGAGGCGAGGTCGCCGGCCAGCACCGCCAGCGCATGCTCGATCTCCGCGCGGCGCCGGTCGAGCGTCAGGGCATCGGACTCGGTGGACGCCACCTCGGTTTCGACCCGCACGACGTCGAGCTCGGCCACGTCCCCTGCCCGCTCGCGGCTCTGCGTCAGGCGCAGCGTGTCGCGGTAGGCCTCGACCGTGTCGCGCACCAGCGCGCGCTCGGCATCGATCGCGCGCAGCGCCAGATAGGTCTGCGCCACTTCGGCCTGCACCAGCAGCCGCGTGCTCTGCAACAGGCCGGCGCGCGAATCGGCGTCGAGTTGCGCCGCCTCGCTGGCGCGCGACAACTTGCCGAACAGGTCCAGCTCGTAGGAGAAGTCGAAGCCGGCCGTGACCAGCGTCGAGGGCCGCGGGGTCGGATTGCGGTTCAGGCCGGCGCTGCGCACGCCGCCGGCGGCCAGGCCGATCTGCGGCGCGCGGTCGGCGTCCTTGTCGCGGGCCAGCGCCCGGGCCTCGGCCAGCCGGGCCGCGGCCGCCTGGATGCTGGTGTTGCGGGCATCCGCACGTTCGATCAGCCGGTCGAGCACCGGGTCGTCGAAGGCGCGCCACCATTCGCCGCGCGGCTGCGCCTCGGCGGGTTGCACGCGGGTCCAGGCGCCTTCCGGGGCGGCCGCCGCCTGTTCCTTGAACTGCGCAGGCGGCGTGAAGGTCGGCAGCTCGGCCGGCGCGGTCGCGCAGCCGGCCAGCACCAGTGCGGCGAACAGGGGCAGCCATGCGGCGCGCCATGGCCGGCCTCGGGTTTCAAGTCTTGAATTCATGATGAGCTTTCTGGGTAGAGACGCCATGGCGCCTACTCGTGGTCATGCCGCGGCGCCGCGGGCGAGGGGTGCAGTCCGCCGCCCGCGCCGCCGCCGGCTGGGTGCTCGGCCGACACGAAGGCGTCGAGATGCGGCACCTCGCCATGCAACTTGAGGGGCCGATTGCCGGCCATCTGCCGCACCGCCACGTAGAAGACCGGCGTCAGGAACAGGCCGAAGGCGGTCACGCCGATCATCCCGGCGAACACCGCCACGCCCATCGCCGAGCGCATTTCCGCGCCGGCGCCGGTGGCGAGCACCAGTGGCAGCACACCCATCACGAAGGCCAGCGAGGTCATCAGGATCGGGCGCAGCCGCAGCCGGCTGGCCTCGATCGCGGCCTGGATCGGCGTGCGCCCGGCGAACTCGAGTTCGCGCGCGAACTCCACGATCAGGATCGCGTTCTTGGCACTGAGCCCGACCAGCACGATCAGCCCGATCTGCGTGAAGACGTTGTTGTCGCCGTTCGAGAGCCACACGCCCGTCATCGCGGCCAGGATGCCCATCGGCACGATCATGAGGATCGCCAGCGGCAGCGTGAGGCTCTCGTACTGCGCCGCCAGCACCAGGAACACCAGCAGGATCGCCAGCGGGAACACCAGCAGCGCCGAGTTGCCGGCCAGGATCTCCTGATAGGTCAGTTCGGTCCATTCGTAGCTGACGCCCTTGGGCAGGGTCTCGGCCGCGATCCGCTCGATCGCGTCCTGCGCCTGGCCCGACGAATAGCCCGGTGCCGGGCCGCCGTTGACGTCGGCGGCCAGGTAGCCGTTGTAGCGCATCGCGCGTTCCGGGCCGAAGCTCGAATTGACCTTCATCAGCGCCGCCAGCGGCACCATCTCGCCCGAGTTCGAGCGCACCTTGAGCAGGCCGACGTCCTCGGCGCGGGCGCGGTACGGTGCGTCGGCCTGAACCCGCACGCTGTAGGTGCGCCCGAACTTGTTGAAGTCGTTCGCATACAGGCTGCCGAGGTAGATCTGCATGGTGTCGAAGACATCCGTCACCGGCACGCCGAGCTGGCGCGCCTTGGTGCGGTCGATGTCGGCGTAGAGCTGCGGCACGTTGACCTGCCAGCTGGTGAACAGGCCCGTGAGTTCCGGTGCCTGCGAGGCCTTGGCCATGAAGGCCTTGACCGCCGCGTCCATCGCCTCGTAGCCGACCGAGCCTCGATCCTCCAGCTGCAGCTTGAAGCCGCCCGTGGTGCCGAGCCCCGCGACCGGTGGCGGCGGGAACATCACGATGAAGGCCTCCTGGATGCCGGCGAATTGCTGGTTCAGCTGGCCCGCGATCGCACCGCCGCTCTGGTCGGCGCGCTTGCGCTCGGCAAAGGGCTTCAGGGTCACGAAGACGACGCCCGAATTGGAGCTGTTGGTGAAACCGTTGATCGACAGCCCCGGGAACGCGATCGCGTCTTCCACGTTCGGGTTCTTCTTCACGATGTCGCCCATGCGCTGGATCACGTCCTCGGTGCGGTCGAGCGTGGCGCCGTCGGGCAACTGAGCGAAACCGATCAGGTACTGCTTGTCCTGCGCCGGCACGAAGCCGCTGGGCACCGCCTTGAACAGGCCGAAGGTCAGGCCGATCAGCGCCAGGTAGATCACCAGCATCAGCGTCTTGCGCGAGATCACGCCCTTGACGCCGCCGCTGTAGGCCTCGGCGCCGCGATGGAAGAACCTGTTGAAGCCTCGGAACAGCCAGCCGAAGGCCCGATCCATGCCGCGCGTCAGCGCATCCTTGGGCGCATCGTGGCTGCGCAGCAGCAGTGCCGCGAGCGCCGGCGACAGCGTGAGCGAATTGATCGCCGAGATCACGGTCGAGATCGCGATCGTGACCGCGAACTGGCGGTAGAACTGCCCCGTGAGCCCGCTGATGAAGGCCAGCGGCACGAACACCGCGACCAGCACCAGCGCGATCGCGATGATCGGCCCGGAGACCTCGCGCATCGCGCGGTAGGTGGCCTCGCGCGGCGTCAGTCCGGCCTCGATGTTGCGCTCGACGTTCTCGACCACCACGATCGCGTCGTCCACCACGATGCCGATCGCCAGCACCAGCCCGAACAGGCTCAGCGCGTTGATCGAGAAGCCCAGCAGGTGCAACACCGCGAAGGTGCCGATCACCGACACCGGCACCGCCAGCAGCGGAATGATCGATGCGCGCCAGGTCTGCAGGAACAGGATCACCACCAGCACCACCAGCGCGATGGCCTCGAGCAGCGTGTGGATCACCGACTCGATCGAGGCCCGCACGAACTGCGTCGGGTCGTAGGCGATGCGGTACTCCACGCCCTCGGGCATGTTCTTCGCGATCTCGTCCATCGTCTTGCGAACGTCGCGCGAGATGTCGAGCGCGTTGGATCCCGGCGCCTGGAACACGCCCATGCCGACCGCGGCGTCGTTGTTCAGCAACGAGCGCAGCGAGTAGTCGGCCGCGCCCATCTCGAGGCGGCCGATGTCGCGCAGCCGCGTCACGGCGCCGTCGGTGCCGGTCTTGACGATGATGTCGCCGAACTCTTCCTCGCTCTGCAGCCGGCCCTGCGCGTTGATCGACAACTGCATGTCGACGCCGGAGAGACCCGGCGAAGCGCCGACCACGCCCGCCGCGGCCTGCACGTTCTGGCCGCGGATCGCCGCCACCACGTCACTGGCCGACAGGCCACGCTGCGCGACCTTCTGCGGGTCGAGCCAGACGCGCATCGAATACTCGCCGCCACCGAAGATCTGCACCTGTCCCACGCCCTGGATGCGCGCGAGCCGGTCCTTCACGTTCAGCACCCCGTAGTTGCGCAGGTAGTTGATGTCGTAGCGGTTGTTGGGCGATACCAGGTGCACGACCATCGTCAGGTCGGGCGCGCTTTTCACCGTCGTGATGCCGAGGCGGCGCACCTCTTCCGGCAGCCGCGGCTCGGCCTGCGAGACCCGGTTCTGGACCAGCTGCTGCGCCTTGTCGGGGTCGGTGCCGAGCTTGAAGGTGACGGTCAGCGTCATCACGCCGTCGGTGGTGGCCTGGCTGCCCATGTAGAGCATGCCCTCGACGCCGTTGATCGATTCCTCCAGCGGCGTGGCCACGGTCTCGGCGATCACCTTGGGATTGGCGCCCGGGTACTGGGCCCGCACCACCACCGAGGGCGGCGCCACCTCAGGGTACTCGGAGATCGGCAGCCCGCGCAGCGCGATCAGGCCCGCGATCAGCATCAGCAGCGAGAGCACGCCGGCAAAGATCGGCCGATCGATGAAGAACTTGGAAAGGTTCATGAATGTTTCTCCCTGAGCCGGGATCAGGACTTCGCGTCCGCCACGTGCTGGGCTTGCGGTTGAACTTCGGACTTCGCGTCCATGCTCACGGCCTGCGGCGCCACCAGCGCACCCGGACGGACGTGCTGCAGGCCGTTGACGACCACGCGCTCGCCGGCCTTCAGGCCCCTGGAGACCACGCGCAAGCCGTTGACCGGCGCGCCGAGCGCCACTTCGCGGTATTCCGCCTTGTTGTCTTCGCCGACCACCAGGACGAACTTCTTGTTCTGGTCGGTGCCGACCGCGCGCTCGTTCACCAGCAAGGCCGCTTCGTCGCGCGCCTGGCCCATGCGGATGCGGGCGAACTGGCCCGGGATCAAGCGGCCGTCGGCGTTGTCGAAGGCCGCGCGCACGCGCACCGTGCCGCTCTTGGCGTCGACCTGGTTGTCGATCAGCTGCAGGCGGCCCTGGTAGGGCGTGCCGTCGCTGCCGGCAGTCCCCATCTGCACCGGAATGCCCTCGATGCGGCCGCGTGCGCTGGCACCGCCCGGCAGGTCCTTCAAGGCCCGCACCACGATCTGCTCGTCGGCATCGAAGCTCGCATAGATCGGGCTGACCGAGACCAGCGTCGTGAGCACCGGCGCGCCGGGGCCGGCGGCCACCAGGTTGCCCGCGGTCACCTCGAGCTTGCCGGTGCGCCCCGCCACCGGGGCGCGCACCTGCGTGTAGCCCAGGTTCAGGCGCGCGCTCTGCAGCGAGGCCTGCGCTGCGCGCAGGTTGGCCTCGGCCTCGCGGCCGGCGTTGCTGCGCTCGTCGAGCTCGCGCTGGGCGATGGCCTTCTCCTCCCACAGGCGGCGGGCCCGCTCCTGCTCGCTGCGCGTGAACGAGACCCGGGCCTGCGCCGAGGCGACCTGGGCTTCGGCACGTTCCACTTCGGCCGCGTACGGTGCCGGGTCGATGGTGATCAGCAGTTCGCCCTGCTTCACCAGGGAGCCCTCGCGGAAGTGCACGGCCTGCACCGCGCCGGCCACGCGCGAACGCACGTCGACCCGCTCGACCGCCTCGAGCCGGCCCGAGAACTCGTCCCAGGTGTTGATGTCGGTCGCGACCACCGTGGCCACCGAGACCGGTGTCGCGCGCGGCGCCGCGACGGTCGTGACATCGTTCGCCTCGGCGTTGAGGCTGTGGAAGCCGAGCGCCGCGGAAGCGATCGCCAGCAGGGCCGTGACGCCGGTCACCGCGGGCCAGAGGCCGCGGCGGGCCGGGGAGGAGTGTTGAAGGTTCGACATGATGAAACGTCCTTTTGGTGACTCTTGGAAAACACGACGCCCTCCCGCGCGGGTAGCGCAGGACAGCGGGAAGAAGCAGTTGTTGCGGAGCGCACGGCACCCCGCGGCGGGGCAACCGCCGTTCGGGTCGAGGTGCCGTCACCTCGGTGGTGGGAAGGGCTCCGCGCGAGCGGAACCGTCAGTCAGCGCACGGCCGCCGTGCGCCGTCGCTCAGTGCGGCGGTGGGGCCGCGCTGAAGAAGTCGCGGAAGTGCTTCTGCACCACCGCCGCACAGGCCGCGCAGCCCGCACCTTCCGGCTCGTAGAGCGCTTCGGGCCAGTTCGCGGCACCCGGCAGCACGCTGCTGGTCACCAGGATGCCGGCCTCGCCGAGCCGGCGCGCGAAGTTCAGCGCCTCGTCGCGCATCGGGTCGTCCTGGCCGACCAGCACCAGCGTCGGCGCCACCTCGGCCAGTCGCAGCGACCCGCCGGGCACCGCATAGGGATGCGTGGCGTTCATCGGCCGGCGCAGGTACTCCTGCCAGCCGGAGGCCCACTTGCACTGCGTGGCATCGCCCGTGGCCTTGCGCAGCGATGCGGTGCCGGCGCAGGGGTCGAGCATCGGCGACAGCAGGATCTGGCCGGCCAGCGGCGGATGGGCACGGTCGCGCGCCATCAGCGCCACCGCGGCGGCCAGGTTGCCTCCGGCCTCCTCGCCCGCCAGGAACACGCGGGCGCCCTTGCCGGCCAGCTTCACGCGCTGCTTGTAGAGCCATTCGAGGGCCGCGAAGCCGACCTCGATCGGCTCCGGGAACGGCGCCTTGGGCGCCAGCGGATAGTCGAGCGAGACCACCACGGCGCCGGCGCCGGCCAGCAGGCGGGCGACGCTGCGGCCGTTGTCGAGATCGCCGCAGACGAAGGTACCGCCATGGAAATGCAGCACCAGCGGCACCGTGGTACCCCGCGCACGCTCGCCATACAGGCGGGCCTGCACCGGCTCGCGGTCCGGCAGCTCGATGCGGATGTCGGTTTCTGCGCCGCGCGCGGCGGCCGGGGCGGCATCGGCAGCTGACAGGATCGGACGGGTGGGCATGGCAGGCTCGGTGGGTTGAACGATGACTGAAATATAAGGCGGCGCCGTGTCGCTTCAACGAGGCACCCTACCCCACTCTGTTTCCAATCGGCGAACAATCGCATACAGGTGCCGTGTGAGAATTCCGCTCCCCCCGGCCCCCCGGCCACCCCCCAGGAGCAGCACAGATGGATCAGATCCAGGGCATGCGGATCTTTGTCCGTGTCGTCGAAGCAGGCACGTTCACCCGCGCCGCAGACTCCCTCGGCCTGCCCAAGGGCACGGTCACCAAGCAGATCCAGGCGCTGGAGTCGCGCCTGCACGTAAAGCTGCTGAACCGCACGACGCGGCGCGTCACCGTCACGCCGGACGGCGCCGCCTACTATGAGCGCACGGCGCGGCTGCTGAACGATTTCGACGACATCGAGGCCAGCATGACCAATGCGCAGGCCAATCCCACGGGGCGGCTGCGCATCGATGTCGGCTCGTCGATGGCCCGGCTGGTGATCCTGCCCGCGCTCTCGACCTTCTGCGACCGCTATCCAGACATCCAGGTAGACGTCGGCGTCAGCGACCGCACGGTCGACCTGATCACCGACAATGTCGACTGCGTGATCCGCGGCGGCGAGCTCACCGACCAGTCGCTGGTGGCGCGGCGCATCGGCAACCTGCCCTGGATGACCGTGGCCTCGCCGGCCTACCTGAAGCGCTACGGCGTGCCGCAGCATCCGTCGGACATCGAGAAGCGCCACCTGGTGGTGAGCTTCTTTTCGGGCAGCACGCGCCGGGTCTACCCGCACGAGTTCCACCGCGGCGAGGAGCAGTTCGAGATCGCGGGACCCTACCGGGTCTCGGTCAACGACAGCAATGCGCACATGACGGCGGTGCTCGGCGGCTTCGGGCTGTCGCAGGTCATCACCTACATGGCCGAGCCCTACATCGCGAGCGGCGAGCTGGTGCAGATCCTGCCGGACTGGACCCGGCCGCCGCTGCCGGTGCACGTGGTGTATCCGCCGAACCGCCACCTGAGCGCCAAGGTGCGGGCCTTCGTCGACTGGGCGGCGGAACTGTTCGCCAAGCACCCGCAGCTGCAGCGGCTCTGATTCAGGGGCGCGACGCGATCCAGGCGCGCTGCAGCGCCTGCTGGCTGGCGGGCGGCAGCACGCCGAGGCGCACCTGCCCCGGAAGCCCGAACGATGCCGTGTCGCGCAGCTGGATGCCGGCCTGGCGCAGGGCGGCGGCGCGTCCGGCGGTGTAGACCGCGTCCGGTTCGGCACAGAAGAAGTTGGCGACGCTGGGGAAACAGCGCCAGCCCAGCGATTCGCACAGTGCGCGCTGCTCGGCCTTCCATGCCCGGAGCGTGGCCAGGCTCTCGGCCAGCCAGCGCTGCGCCGCCTCGCCGGCCCAGGCCTCGAGCAGCGCCACGCCGTGGGCGCCCAACGGCCAGGAAGGCGCGAGGCGCACGAGACGCCCGGCCATGTCCTGCGCGGCCAGGGGGGCGATCGCATAGGCCGCGCGCACACCGGTCAGGCCGAGCGCCTTGTTGGGCGTCCAAAGCTGCCAGACGGTGTCGCGCTGCGCGCCGCTCAGGGCCAGCGTGCCCTCGAGGCGCAGCGGTTCGTAGGCGAGATCGAGCACGCAGGTGGCGCCCCCGCTCAGCGGGCCGATCCGGCTCATCAGGTCCTCCTGCGGCTGGCCCAGCGGGCTGCCGGGGTCGCAGCACCAGACCAGATCGGCCGCGCTGTCCGCCGTCGCGATCTCGAAGTGCCAGGCCTTGGCGGCTCGAAGGTAATCGCCATAGCCGTGCCGCGGGACCCGGACCCGCCCGCCCCCGCCCTGCGACACGGCGGCCGTGATCCGGCCGATGAATTCGCTGGCGCTCGCGGCGATCACGATGCGGCAGACCTCGACGCCGTGAAGGCGTGCCAGCCGCTCGCGCAGCCTCAGGTAGTGCGGATCGGGATAGCGGCTGGCGTCCGTCGCCTGCAACGCCTGCAAAGCGCCGGGACAGGGTCCGCAGGCATTGCCGTTGGTCGAGAAGTCGTGCGGCACCGCGCCCTGGGCATCGGGTCCGCCGTGCATGAGTTCGAACATTTCGGAGGCTTTCATGCCCCTCCCATCGGTATCAGGCAGGCAATCGCGGCCGTCGCGCCCAGGCCTGCGACGACGACCACGCGCGCTGCGAGTTGCGCCGCTCTCGCCGTATCGGCGGCCGAGGCGCCGCGGCCTTCTGCGTTGAGCACATAGACGCCGGGCTTGGCGAGCCGGACGCCCAGCTGCAGCGCCATCGCCGCCATCGGCCAGCCGCTGTTGGGCGACGGGGTTCGGCGTGCTTCGCGGAAGATGGCCCGCCCCGCGGCGCGTCCCGGGCGGGAGGGCGAGCAAGCCCACAGGAACAGGGCTGTCAGGCGGGCGGGCAGCCAGGACAGCAGGTCGTCGGCGCGCGCGGCCCATTTGCCGGCCCATTCCCACTGCCGGCCCTCGCGCTCGCCGCGATAGCCCCACATCGCATCCGCGGTGTTGGCGAACCGATAGACTGCCGCGCCCGGCAGGCCGAACAGCACGAACCAGAACAGCGGCGCGACCAGCGAATCGTTGAGGTTCTCGGCCAGCGACTCGATGGCGCTTTCGCGCACCTCGGCGGCGCTCAGCGAAGTCACGTCACGGCTCACCAGCCGACCCAGCTGCACGCGACCTTCGTCGAGCGAGCGGCCCAGCGCCGCTTCGACCGCCAGCACCTCGTCGCGCAGCATGCGCCAGGCCAGCAGCGGCTTGAGGGCGATGCCCGCCAGCAGTACACCGGCCCAGATCGGCAGGCGGTTCACGCCTGCAGCCACCGCGCAGGCGCCCGCCGCAACCAGCGAGGCGCCCACGCACCAGCCGATCGCGCCGCCGGCGAAAGCCGCGAACTGGCGCGCCGGCGCGCCGGCGACCGGCGCGATGCGCTTGCCGATCCAGCCCAGGTAGCGACCGATCCAGACCACCGGATGCCATCGCGCAGGCGGCTCCCCGACCCAACGGTCGATGGCCAGCGCGAGCCAGAGTGCAGCAATGGAACTCAGCACCGCCATGTCCTCACCCTATACCTCCCCGCCGCCGGCCGGCGCAGCCAGGCCCCTTGGTGAGACACCGCGGAACCGGCTTCGCCGGGCCGCCGGTGTCGCCCCCGGCAGGGGGTGGGCGCCCGGACACGAAGTGCCGGGCAACCTGGGGGCGAGCTCAATCTCAAGCTCAAGTTCAATCTTCAATTCCCCGCTGCGCAGGAATGCCGGCCTTGAACGCATGCTTGACCAGCTGCATCTCGGTCACCGTGTCGGCCAGTTCGACGATCTCGGGCGGGCAGCGCCGGCCGGTCAGCACCACGTGCACCTGCTTCGGCCGTGCGCGCAAGGTCTCGAGCACGCCTTCGAGCGGCAGCCAGCCATAGATGAGCGGATAGGTGATCTCGTCGAGCACAACCAGAAAGTGCGCGCCCGAGAGGATCACCGACCGGGCCCTCTCCCAGCCGTCGCGCGCCAGCTGCGCGGAGCGTTCGAGATCCTGGGTCTTCCAGCTGAAGCCGTCGCCCAGGCCCTCGATCGGAATCCCGATCTGCTCGAACATGCGGTGCTCGCCGAAGCGCGCGCTGGGCACCTTCATGAACTGGAAGATCTTGACCGCCTTGCCGCGGCCGTGCGCGCGCAATGCCAGTCCGAAAGCGGCCGTGCTCTTGCCCTTGCCGTCGCCGGTGTTGACGATCACGAGGCCGCGGCGCTCGCCTTCGGGTTTCTCGTAGGGCTTTTCGGTAGGGGGTGTTTCGATCTGCATGAGGTTCCTGACTGAGTGAGCTTCGAGCTTTGCTTTGACTAGTGCGTGACGGCCAGCCACTGGCCTTCCACGCGATGAACGATCACGCGCCGGTCGAACACCGCTTCCAGCGCGCGGTGGGTGGCCGGATCGTCGCAGGCGCCGTGGTGCAGCACGCGGCCCTGAGCCATCACGACCATCGCATCGGCGCACAGCGCGGCGTTGAGCTCGTGCAACACGCTGACCACCGTCCGCCCCCCGGCCACCAGCGCGCGCACGGTCTGCATCCAGTCGGCCTGGTGCGGCGGATCGAGGTTGGCCAGCGGCTCGTCCATCAGCAGCAGTTCGGCCTCGACGGCCAGCGCGCGCGCCAGCAGCACACGCTGGCGTTCGCCGCCCGAGAGCTGGCCGAGCGGCCGCTCGCGCCACTCCCAGGCCTGGGTGCTGCGCAGCGCCCGCTCGACCGCGGCGCGGTCGGCCTCGCTGGGGGCCGCCAGCCAGCGCTGGTGCGGCAGGCGGCCGAGCATCGCGACGTCGTGCACCAGCAGGTCGTCCGCACTGCCCTCGCCCGCGCCGCCCTGGCCGAGCCAGGACAGGCGCTGCGCGCGCGCGCGCCCCGACCAATCCGCCAGCGGCCGGCCGAGCGCACGGAGCTCGCCCCCATGCGCCAGCAGGCCCGCGAGCACCTTGAGCATGGTCGACTTGCCGGCGCCGTTCGGTCCCACGATGCTGGTCCAGCGACCGCCCGCCAGCGCCAGGTCGATACCGTGCAGCACCTCGGCCTGGCCCAGCCTGGCCGTGATGCCGCGCGCCTCGAGCGCGGGCCCGTGAATGGCGACCGGCGCCGTCACAGGCCCCCCCGCGCGCTGCGCCGGTGCATCAGCCACAGCAGGTAGCTGCCGCCGAGCACCGCGGTCAGCACGCCGACCGGCAACTCCTGCGGCGCGACCAGCCAGCGCGCGAGCAGGTCGGCGGCCATCAGCAGCAAGCCGCCCATGGCGGCCGACAGGACGATGAGTCGCGCATGCGTGGTCTTCACGACCGAGCGCACCAGGTGCGGCGCCGCCAGGCCGACGAAGGCGATCAGCCCGGTCTGCGCCACGGCCGTGCCGGTGGCCAGCGCCAGCACCGCGACCAGCGCGGCACGCATCGCGCCCAGCGGCAGGCCGAGGCTGGCGGCCGTGGCTTCGCCGAGCGCGAGCCCGTCGAGCACCGGCGCCAGCGCCCAGGCCAGCAGCAGGCAGAGCGCACCCAGGCCGCCCATCACGGCGCAGGCGCTCCAGCCGACCAGCCCGGTGCTGCCGAGCATGAAGCCCTGGATCGCCTGCAGGATGTCGGCCGAGGCGATCGTGAGCAGGTCCTTGGCCGCGCCCAGGACCACGCCGACGATCACGCCGGCGAGCAGCAGCCTGAGCGTCTGCTGGACGCCGCGCGCCAGCACCAGCGTGAGCATCACCGCGAGCACCGCGCCCAGAAAGGCCGCCCCTGTGAGGCCGAGCCGCACCACCCATTGGGTGCTGACCGGCGAGAGTCCGAACAGCGTCAGCGCCAGGGCCACACCCAGCGAGGCCCCGGAGGCGCTGCCGAGCAGGTACGGGTCGGCCAGCGGATTGCGGAACAGCCCCTGCGCCACCGCGCCCGCCAGGCCCAGCAGCGCGCCGGCAAGCCACGCACCCAGCGTGCGCGGCAAGCGGATGTCCCAGACGATCTGCAGGGCCACCGGATCGTGTCCGGCCGCCAGCACGTTCTCGAAGCCGGTGCTGCCGACGCCCGCGCCCAGCAGGAGCAGCAGCAGGGCCGAGAGGACCAGCACGATGCCCAGCGCCAGCGCGCGGCGGTGCTGGCTCTTCACCGGCGGCCTCGCGGCGCATGCACGCAGGAAACCGTCATCGCGCCTTCTCCTGCAGGCACTGGGCCATCAGCCGCGCGGCTTCGCCCATGCGCGGCCCGGGACGCACCAGCACGTCCGACTCGGCGGCGCTGAAACGGCAGATGCGGCCTTCGCGCACCGCCCGGATGGCGCCCCAGCCCGGTCGCTGCTCCAGCCCCTGCGCGCTGCGTTCGCCGACCATGATCAGGTCGGGATTGGCCCGCACCACGAACTCGGGGTTGAGCTTCGGAAACGGACCGAGCGCGGCCGGCACGATGTTCTTCACGCCGAGCCGCGCGAGCGTCTCGCCGATGAAGGAGGCCTCGCCCGCCGCATAGGGCGCGCTGTTGACCTCGAAATACACGCGCGTGCGCGCCACGCCCGCGGGCAGCGACTGCGCCGCCGCCGACACGCTGGCGTCGATCGCGCGCCACACCGCCTGCGCATCGTCCACGCCCAGCACCCGGCCCAGTGCGTCGAGCACGCGGCGCACGTCCGCATGGTTCTTCGGTTCGAGCACCAGCACCCGCAGCCCGAGGCCCTCGAGCCGCTCGGTGACCCGTGACGACTTCGACAACAGCACCAGGTCGGGCTTGAGCGCGACGATCGCCTCCACGTTCGGGTCCAGCCCGCCGCCGACTTGCGGCAACGCCCGCACCGGCGCGGGCCAGTTGGAATAGCGATCGACACCGACCAGCCGCGCGCAGGCGCCCAGCGTGCAGACCGATTCCGTCAGCGAAGGCAGCAGGCTCACGATGCGCTGCGGCGGCCGCGGCAGGTCCACCGGGACGCCGCGTTCGTCGGTCACGACCGCCGCCTGGGCCACCACGCCCAACCAGCCGCACAGGGCCGCGCAGGCCAGCCGCGCAAGCATCTTCATGCGAGCTCCTTCAAGGTCAGCGGCAGTCCGGCCGCCATCAGCGTGACGCGCTCGCAGGCCGCGGCGACCTGCTGGTTGAGTCCGCCGAGCGCATCGACGAACCGGCGCACCTCGCGGCCCAGCGGGATCACGCCCAGCCCGATCTCGTTGCCGACCAGCACCAGCGGGCCGGGCGCGTCGGCGATCGCGCCCAGCAGTTCGGCGATCGCGCGATCGGCACCCACGCGCGCACGCGGCGGTCCGGGCGGCGCCATGAGGTTGGTGAGCCACAGGGTGAGACAGTCGACCAGCACCAGCGTGCCGGGAGCGCCGTGGTCGCGGATCGCCTGCGCCAGCGCCAGCGGCTCCTCGACCGTGGTCATCGCCGGCACCCGCGCCGCGCGGTCGTCGCGGTGCCTGGCGATGCGCGCCCGCATCTCCGCGTCCAGCGCCTGCGCCGTCGCGATCAGCACCGCGCGATGCGCGGGCGAGCGGGCGAGCCACGCCGCGGCGAGCTGCTCGCCGCGGCGCGACTTGCCGCTCTTCTGACCGCCGAGGATCAGTTCGCGGCGGGCCATGCTCATTTCGGCTGCCACCGCACGGTCAGGAACGCGGCGCGCCCTTGCTGGTTGTAGCCATAGGCGGTTTCATACTGCTCGTCGGTCAGGTTCGTGACACGGGCCTGGACCGACCAGTCCTTGGCAAAGCGATAGTCCACATAGAGATCGAACGTGGTGTAGCCGCCGAGTGTGCGCGTGTTCGCCGCGTCGTCAAAGCGGCTGCCCACGTTCAGCGCCGAGCCGCCGAGCTTCCAGGCGCCCACCGCGTAGTCGACCCCCAGCGACGCCTGGTTCTTCGCCCGCCGCGGCAGTTGCTTGCCGGTGCCCTCGTTGCGCGGGTCGAGCGAGTCGTAGCTCGCGTGCAGGCCCAGGGCGCCGAACTGCCCGTCGTAGCTCAGCGTGCCGCCTTCGATGCGCGCGCGCGGAATGTTCTGCGGCAGCGTCGTGTTGGTGATGAAGCCCTGGATCTTGTTGTCGTAGCCCACCAGCTTGACCGTGTGGGCGCCCTGGGTCCAGGTGATCCCGAGGTCGGTGTTCCTGCCCTCCTCCGGCTGCAGCGCCGAATTGCCGAAGCCCGGGAAGTAGAGCTGGTTGAACGAGGGTGCCGCGAAGCTGGTGCCCTGCGACACGTTGACGCGCCAGTTCGGCGTGATGCGGTAGGCATAGCCGGCGAACCAGGTGTTGCTGTCGCCGAACTGCGAATTGCTGTCGTGCCGCGCGTCGAGCTGCCAGCTGTGGGCGCCCGAATTGCCGTTGAGCCCGACGAAGCCCGAATCGATGGCGCGGTCGGTCACGGTGTAGCGGGTGTCGCTCTTCACGTCCTGCTCGCGGCGCTCGAGCCCGACGACCACGGTGCCGATCGGCGTCACGATGTCGTTCTGCCAGAGGTACTGGTCCTGCGTCGTCTCGAACAGGCCCGGCAGGTTGAACGGCGCGGCCACGATCGCGCGGGTGTAGTCCTCGCTGCGCGAGTAGCGCAGCTGGGTGGTCCAGTTCGACATCACGAGGCCGCGGGCGCCGACGTAGCCGGCCTGGGTGCGCAGGGTGCCGCGCGTGTCGCGGTTCGGGCCGTCGTCGAAGCGGTTCAGCCCGTCGGCGTAGAGCATGGCGGCGTCGAATTTCCAGTCCGGGTTGAGCTGGTAGCCGAACGAGGCGTTGACCGCGGTCTGGTTGAAGGGGTCGTCGTCCGGGTTGAAGTTGCCGAACTGCACGTTGCGGTTGGTCGACGAGAACTTCGCGTTGAGCGTGCGCGCGACGTCGAGCGAATAGGTCGCGGCCCCCGCGGCGCCGCTGAAGCCGCCGGTGATCTGCTTGTAGCTCTCGCTGCCGACCGTGGTCGAGGCGTGCGGGGCGAACACCGTCTCGCCCGGGCTCGCCCTGCGCGTGAAGATCTGCACCACGCCGCCGACGCCGTCGCTGCCGTAGAGCGCCGAGGCCGGACCCTTGACCACTTCGATCCGGTCGATCATCTCGACCGGGATGTTGTCCCACACCGGCGTGCCGAGCGTGGCGGAGCTGTAGCGAACGCCGTCGATCAACAGGATCGTGTGGCGCGCCTCGGCGCCGCGGATGAACACGCTGCTCGACTTGCCGGCGCCGCCATTGGCCGAGATCTGCACGCCGGCGAGCCGGGCCAGGATTTCGGGCAGCGTGCGGCTCGCCTGCTGCTCGATTTGCTCCCGGTCGATGACCACGGTGTCGGACACCAGCTCGTCGGCGCGGGTCGGCACCCGGGTCGCGGTAACCACCATCTCGGGCAGCGCGGGTGCGGCCTCCTGGGCGAACGCCAGCGTGGGGAGGCCGGCAGCACCGGCGATCAAGGCCGCAACGGCCGACGAAATGGCATGGGCGCGCAGCGGCCGCGGCAAGGCGCACCGGGAGGCGGGCGTGGAAGAAACGCAGGTTTTCATGGGGGCGACGACAGGTCAATGTCCTTCGCCGGCTTCCCCGCCGGCATTCGGACGTCATGGCCGCCTGCATGCTTCGCGCATGCGGCAGCCGCCTCGTTGGCCGGTATCCGGGCTGGCAGTGCCACCCTCGTCGCCTTCCCGGGCACCTGTTTCAGGGCACCCAGTGGCTGATGACGAAGGCGGCGCCCGAGGGCGCCGACTGCTTGACCGTTGCGGGGGCAGCGCAGGTTGGTTCGGCCCCGGGGGGCTTCGACTCCTGCTTCCCGTTGAACTGCGACGCGTGAACCGCGGCGCGAGCACCAACGAACGGAATTGTAGGGTTTGTCGGCATGCGCCCGGAACGACGGGGCGCAACCGCGCCGGCGGCGGAATCTACAATCGCCCTCCATGCCAGCATCGAGCCGTATTGACCAGATCGCCGAGCGCGTCGAGCGCCTGCTCGTGCGCCACGAAGAAGTACAGCGCACCAATGCGTTGCTGCAAGACCAGGTCGACGCGCTCACGCGCGAACGCGACGCGCTCAAATCGCGGCTCGCCGCGGCGCGCACGCGCCTCGACGCCCTGCTCGATCAGCTCCCGGTCGAACCCTCCCAAGACGCCAGCTCTTCCTGATGAAACAAATCGAAGTCCAGATCATGGGCCAGAGCTACCTGCTCGGCTGCCCCGAAGGCGGCGAGGCGCAACTGCGCGACGCGGTCGAACGCGTCGACGGCGCGATGTGCAAGATCCGCGATGCCGGCAAGGTCAAGGCCCGCGACCGCATCGCGGTGCTGGCCTCGCTCAACCTGGCCTTCGACCTGGTGCAGCGCGAAGCCGCGCCGGCCCCGGCGCCTGCGACGGCTCCTGACGCCACCGAAGACGACGCTCGCGCCACGCAATTGATCCAGCGGCTCGACCAGGCCCTCGCCGGCGACGGGCATTTGCTCTGAAGATCCGGCGCGCCCGCTGCGGCAGGGCGTAAAATACGCATCGTCTGCGGTGCGAGGCTGGGCTCTATATTTCCTTGTACCAATGCTCTCCGGAGCAGGGCTTGGAATATCGCTTGGCAGGTGTGATCATCTCGCGTCAGATGAACCCGAAGCCTTGCTGACCTCGCCCACCTGAACCCTGGTTCAGGATGCGGGTTCGGCTCACACTCGCAGACACCCTTCACTGACAGCCACGGCCCCGCGAATCGGCGCCGTGGCTTTTTTCTGGACCCGTGCGCATGACCATCGAACCCCTGCTGATCGCCGAACTCGCCCTGCTAGGCGTCGGCACCGGCTTCCTCGCCGGCCTGCTCGGCATCGGCGGCGGCATGCTGATGGTGCCGTTCATCACGATCATCCTCGGCCAGCGCGGCGTCGCCGCCGACCTCGCAGTCAAGATGGCGATCGCGACCTCGATGGCGACCATCATCTTCACCTCGATCTCCAGCGTGCGCGCCCACCACCGGCGCGGCGCGGTGCGCTGGGACATCGTCAAGCGGCTGGCACCCGGCATCGTGATCGGCAGCCTGGCCGGCAGCCTGGGCGTCTTCAGCCTGCTCAAGGGCACTGCGCTGGCGATCTTCTTCGCGCTCTTCGTCGGCTTCTCGGCCACGCAGATGTTCCTCGACAAGAAGCCCAAGCCGACGCGCCAGATGCCGGGCACCGCGGGCCAGCTCGGGGCCGGCGGCGCGATCGGTTTCATCTCCGGCCTGGTCGGCGCCGGCGGCGGCTTCATCAGCGTCCCGTTCATGACCTGGTGCAACGTCGCGATCCACAACGCGGTCGCCACCAGCGCGGCACTCGGGTTCCCGATCGCGGTCGCCAACGTGGCCGGCTATGTGGCCAGTGGCCAGTCGGTGCAGGGCCTGCCAGCCGGCTCGTTCGGCTACATCTGGCTGCCGGCGCTGGCGGTGATCGCGGTCTGCAGCTTCCTCGTGGCGCCGCTCGGCGCCCGGGCGGCGCACAGCCTCCCGGTGGGCAAGCTCAAGCGCGTGTTCGGGAGCATCCTCTACCTGCTGGCGGCCTACATGCTCTGGAAAGGGCTGCACGGCTGAGGGCCTGCGCATTTCACCCCGCGGCTTGACGTGAATCAAGCCGGGGCGCACGGCACCTGCCTTAAGCTCAGGGGATCCACTCACGCACGGAGATCTCCATGTTCAAGCGCATCCTGGTCGCCACCGACGGCTCCCCGCTCTCGCAGAAGGCGGTGACGAGCGCCATCGCCATGGCGGCCCTGAACGGCGCCGAGCTGGTCGCGCTCACCGTGGTGCCCCGCTATCCGACGAACTACTTCGAGGGCGCCGCGGTCTTCACGCCCGAAGACATCGGGCGCATCGAGAAACAGTGGACGGAAGCGGCGCAGGCCACGCTCGACGCGATCGCCAGGCAAGCGGAGGCCAGCGGCGTCAGGACCAAGACAGCGACGGTCAGCGCCGACCTCGTGGCCGAGGCGATCATCGGCGCCGCCAAGAAACACCAGAGCGACTTGATCGTGATGGCATCGCACGGCCGCCAGGGCATCAAGCGCCTGCTGCTGGGCAGCGAGACCCAGCACGTTCTCACGCATTCCGAACTGCCCGTCTTGGTCTTGCGCTGAGTCGGGTTTATAACCAAGGCACGCGGTGCTTTCACCGCGCGTCAAGCAACAACGAGAGGCCCTAAATGAAGATTCTGATCGCCGTCGACGGCAGCGCCCACACGCAGAAAGCGCTCGACTACCTGGCGAAGCATCGCAAGATGTTCGTCGACGGCAATGAACTGGTCGTGGTGCACGTCTGTGTCGGTGTGCCGGGTCACGTCACGCGCCACCTGAGCAAGGAAATCGTCAGCGACTACTACGCCGAGGAAGCCGCCAAGGTTCTCGAGCCGGTCAGGGCCACCCTCGCGGGCCTCGGCATCACCGAGTTCAAGGTCGACCAGCGCCACGGCCATGCCGCGGAGGAGATCCTCAAGGCGGCTGCCGCCTCGGGCGCCGAACTGATCGTGATGGGAACGCACGGCCACGGCCTTTTCGGCCGCGCACTGATGGGGTCGGTCGCGACCAAGGTGGTGTCCGAGACCGACATCTCGGTGCTGCTGGTGCAGTAGGCGCAGGCCCTCAATCCCGCGGGACGAAGAGCCCCTTGTGCTGCTCGCGCAGCAGTGCCTTCTGCACCTTGCCCATGGCATTGCGCGGCAGCTCGGTCACCACGAAGCAGCGTTTCGGGATCTTGAAGTTGGCGAGCTTCGCCTTCAGCTCCGCGATGATGGCTTCGCCGTCGAGTGCGGCGCCAGCCCTGGCCGTCACGATGGCCACGCCGACCTCGCCGAAGTCGGCGTGCGGCACGCCGACGATCGCGCTCTCGGCCACGCCGGACATCTCGTTGATGTAGCCCTCGATCTCGGCCGGGTAGACGTTGTAGCCGCCGCTGATGATCAGATCCTTGCTGCGCCCGACGATCGTGACGTAGCCGAGCCCGTCCACCTTGCCGACGTCGCCGGTCTTGAAATAGCCGTCGGCCGTGAATTCTTCCTTCGTCTTTTCGGGCATGCGCCAATAGCCCGCGAACACGTTCGGCCCGTCGACCTCGATGTGGCCGATCTCGTCGGTCGGGCACGGCGCGCCGGCGTCGTCGCGCACCCGCAGCCGCACGCCCGGCAGCGGGAAGCCCACCGTGCCGCCGCGCCGCTCGCCCTGCACCGGGCTGTAGGGGTTGGAGGTCAGCATCGCCGTCTCGCTCATGCCGTAGCGCTCGAGGATCGTGTGGCCCGTGCGCTCGCGCCATTCTTCGAAGGTGTCGATCAGGAGCGGTGCCGAGCCCGAGATGAAGACCCGCATCCGGCGGCAGGCCTTGCGGGTCAGCCCGCGCTCGGCGAGCATGCGCACATAGAGCGTGGGCACGCCCATGAAGACGGTCGCCTCGGGCAGCCGGGCCACCACGCGCGCCGGATCGAAGCGGTTGAACCAGATCATCCTGCTGCCGCTGATCAGCGCGCCGTGGATCGCGACGAAGAGGCCGTGCACATGGAAGATCGGCAGCGCATGGATCAGCACATCGCCATTGCGCCAGCCCCAGTAGTCTTTCAGCACCTCGGCGTTCGACGACAGGTTGCGATGCGTGAGCATCGCGCCCTTGCTGCGGCCGGTGGTGCCGCTGGTGTAGAGGATGGCGGCGAGGTCGTCCTCCCGCTTGGCGGCCACTGCATGCCGGTCGCTGCACTGCGCGGCCACTTCGAGCAGCGTGCCCGTGCGGTCGTCATCGAGCGTGAAGACATGGCGGGTTCCGGCCGCGGTTGCGATCGGCGCCACCCAGGATGCGTTGGCGCTGCTGCAGACCACCACGGCCGGCTCGGCGTTGCCGATGAAGTACTCGATCTCGGCGTTCCGGTAGGCCGTGTTGAGCGGCAGGAAGACATAGCCCGCGCGCAGCGTGGCGAGATACAGCATCATGGCCTCGACCGACTTCTCGACCTGCACCGCGATGCGGGCGCCTTTCTCGAGGTCCAGCGCGTCCAGCAGGTTGGCGATCATCGCGCTCGCGCGGTCCAGGTCGCGCCACGAATAGAAAAGTCCGTCGTCGGTCTCGACCGCGATGGCGTCGAGGTCGGCGGGGAACGCCGCGCGCAGGGCGGCGAAGAGATTGGCGTTGGGAATGTCGGTCATGGCGATCTCAAAAAACGGGGGCCCGCTTGGCCAGGAAGGCAGCGATGCCCTCGCGATGCTCGGCGGAGTCGGCGTAGTCGTAGGCAGTGCGCAACAGGGGCGCGACCGCGTCCTGCGAACCCGCTTGCCGCAGGGCGGAGAAGGTGGCCTTGTTGAGGCGCGCGGCCTCGGGCGCCAGCACCGCAATGCGCTGCGCATGCGCCAGCACGCCTGCGGCCAGCTCGGCATCGGGCAGCACGCGCAGCAGGAAGCCGGCGTCGTACAGCCGCGCCGCGTCGTGGACGCTCGCGGCCAGCAGCATGTCGCGCGCCAGCACGTCCCCGACCGCGCGCTGCACCAAGGCCGCCTCGCGCGGCGCCATCGGGAATCCGAGCTTCGCGATCGGGGCGCCGAACCTGGCGGACGCAGCGGCCAGGCGGATGTCGCAACAGCTCGCAATTTCGATCCCGGCGCCCATGCAGGCGCCCTCGATCCGGGCCACCAGCGGCAGCTCGCAAGCCAGCATGGCGGCCAGCGCGGCCCAGACCTCGTTCTCGTGGAATTCGCGCAGGCTGGCGGCGTCGAAACGGAACGAGGGGTACTCCGAGATGTCGCCACCGGCGCAGAAGGCGCCCCCCTCCCCGCCGACAACCACGCAGCGCAGCGCGGGCTCCCGCGCCAGGCGCTCGAAGGTGTCGCGCAATGCGCGCCACATGCCGCGCGTCATGGCATTGAGCCGGTCCGGGTTCGCGAGCGTCACGAAGGCCAGCGGGCCTTCGATGCGCAGGCCGATCGAAGCTGTCATTCCAGTTTGGCTCCCGAATCCTTGACCACCTTGGCCCAACGCCTGATCTCCGAGTTCACGAAGCTGCCATAGGCCGTCCCCGAGAGATTCGGAATCTCAGAGCCGTTGCTGGCCCAGATCGCCTTCAGTTCTTCGCTGGCGAGGGCCTTCTTCATGTCGTCGACGATCCTGGCCTGTACCTCCGCCGGTGTGCCCTTGGGCGCCCACAACCCGTACCAGGTGGTCACGGTGTAGTCGGGCAAACCGACCTCGGCGGCGCAGGGCACGTCGGGGAAGGCGGGATTGCGCTTGTCGCCGGCCACCATCAGCGCCTTGATCCGGCCGGCCTTGATGTGCTGGGCCGACGAGCCCAGCCCGTCGAACATCACGTCGACGTTGCCGGCGATCAGGTCCTGCAGCGCCGGCCCCGCACCGCGATAGGGGATGTGCGTGATGTACGTGCCGGTCTGCAGCTTGAACAGTTCGCCGGCCAGGTGGTGGGAGGTGCCCGCGCCGGCCGATGCGTAGTTGAGCTTGCCCGGGTTCTGCTTGGCGTTGGCGACGAAGGCCTTCAGCGTGGTCGCGCTGACGCGCTTCGGATTCACCACCACCACCTGCGGCACATTGGCCAGCAGCAGCAGCGGCACGAAATCCCTCTCGAGGTCGTAGTCGAGCTTGGGATAGATCGAGGGCGCGATCGCGTGGTGCACCGCGCCCATGAAGAGCGTGTAGCCGTCCGGCGCCGCCTTGGCGGCGATGCTGGCGCCCACGGTGCCGCCGGCGCCGCCGCGGTTGTCGATCACCAGCGTCTGCCCGGTGATCCGGGTGAATTGCGCCGAGAGCGGCCGCGCGAAAGCGTCGGTGCCTCCGCCGGCCGGGAACGGCACGATCATCGTCACCGGCCGGGTCGGCCAGTTCGACTGCGCGCGCGCGCTGCCGGCCAGGGTGGCGGCGCTCGCCGCGGCCAGACGCAGAAAGTCGCGCCGTTGAAAGCCTGGGGTCATCGGTAGTCTCCTGTTGTTGTTCGAACTGTCGTGCGTCGCGGTCGGCGGCGTGCCGCGCCGGGCGGAGCCTCGGCCTCAGCCCCTGAGGACCAGATCGTCGATGCCGCCCGATACCGCCACCTTGCCCTGCGCAAGCAGGGTGCGGTGCTTGTCGAGCCGCTTCAGATCGTAGAGGTAGTTGACCATCAGGCCGTAGGACTGCCTCTGCCCTTTCGGCGACGGGTCGCCGCCCCAGTTGAGCCGCTCCACCCGGGCGCCGTTGCCGAGGTGGAAGCGCGCCACCGGGTCGACCGGCCTGCCCGCGGCGGTTGCGCGCCCGAGGTACTCGGCAGCCGCGTTCAGCAGCAGTTGCCGCACCGGGGATTTGGCGTCGAGCGCAACCGCCTCGTCGGCCGCGGCGAGGAAGCGTTCGGCCGAGGGCGGCAACGAGCCGATGACACGCCCCAGCTCGGCGGCCCGCTTCTCGTCGAGCCGCTCGACCATGTCGGCGGCGTGCTTCGCCAGCCAGCTGCGAAAGCCCGGGATCGGCGACAGCGTCGCGAAGGTCTTCAGGCGCGGCAGCTCGTCCTGCAGCGTCTCGACCACGCGCTTGATCAGCGAATCGCCGAAGCTCACGCCCTTGAGCCCGGTCTGCGTGCTGCTGATCGAATAGAAGATCGCGGTGGTCGCGCGGTCGGGCCTGACCAGCGCGGCGGCCTCGTCGAGCAGCGGCTCGATGCCCTCGCTGATGCGGTCGACCAGCGCCACCTCGACGAAGATCAGCGGCGTGTTGGGCAGGCGCGGATGAAAGAAGCCATAGCAGCGGCGATCGCTGTCGAGCCGGTTCTTGACGTCGGCCCAGCTCTTGATGTCGTGCACCGCCTCGTACTGGATCAGCTTTTCGATCAGCGAGGCCGGCGAGTCCCAGCTGATGCGACGCAGGTCCAGGAAGGCCATGTCGAACCAGGTCGAGAACAGGTGCTCGAGTTCGGCATCCAGCGGCAGCAGCCGGCGATCGCCCTTCAGGTGCGGCAGCAGCTCGGCGCGCAGGTCGACCAGGAAGCGCATGCCATCGGGATCGATCGCGAAGCGCTGCAGCAGCCGCGCGCGCGGCGACGCCAGCGCGCGCCGAAGCTGGACCTCGGCCTGGCCCTCGTCGGCCGTGCCGACCGCGGCCTCGTGCTGGTCGCGCGCACTGCTGAGCGTCTGCACATCAGGCGCGAAGCGTTCGCTCATCAAGAGCCAGATGTCGCGGCGCTCGTCCAGCTCGCGGGCTGCATACCACTGCACCACCGCATGGGCACGCCGTCCGGCCTCGACCTCGCTCACGCTGGGATCGACCACCGCCTGCAGTTCGACCAGCGCACGGCGCAACGCGCGCGGCGCGAGGGCTTCGCCCGGCCGGCGCAGCGTGGCATCGAGCCGCTCCGCGAGCGGGCGCGGCCCGACGGCGGCCTTCCTGGCCTTGCTCGCATCCGCGGCCGTCTTCTTGCCCGCGTCGGGCGAGTTGCCCGGACGCAGCAGCGAGACGCCGCGCGTGATCCAGTCACTGGCATTCATGAGATGAGCTTCGCTTTCTGTTGCAGCGCGACGGCCCGCAGGGCTTCGCGCTGGCGGTTCAGATGGGTGCGCATCGCGGCCTCGGCGCCGTCGCTGTCGCGCGCCTTGAGCGCGGCGAACACCGCGAGATGTTCGGACAGGCTTTGGTCGAGCCGCCCCGGCGCATGCAGCTGCTGCTGCCGCGCCAGCTTGAGGATCTTGCGCAGGTCGCCGATCACCTGTGCCAGCCAGCGGTTGTCGGCCAGCATGATGATGGCCTCGTGGATGGCGAAATTGGTCGCGTAGTAGTCGTTGATGCGCCGCGCCCGCGCGTGTTTCGCGAGCCGGCCGTGCAGCGCCTCGAGGGCGTCGAGGTCGGCATCGCTCGCATTGCGCGCGGCCTCCCAGGCGCAGCGGCCTTCCAGCAGCGCGATCACCGGGAAGATCTCGTCGAGGTCGCGCTGGGTGACCTCGGCGACGAAGCAGCCGCGGCGCGGCTCGTGCCGCAGCAGCCCCTCGGCCGTGAGCACCTTGAGGGCTTCGCGCAATGGCGTGCGAGAGATCTGGAGCCGGTCGCACACGGCCGCCTCGTCGATGAAACTGCCCGGCGCAAGCCCGCCGCCGAAGATTTCTTCGCGCAGCGTGGCGGCGACTTCGTCGTGCAAGGAGTTCTGGACCAGGCGCATCGGGGGGCGATTTCCGTAATTACGCGTAATTATCAGAATTCAGGTACCGCAGCGCAATGCCTTTTTGCGTCCGTGGATACCCCGGCGCCGCCCGGCGGCGGGGCCGATCAGCCCCGCACCACGCCCGCCCTTTGCGCCGGTCGTCCGCTGGCATAGAGCCAGAGTCCGAACGCGATCATCGGCACGCAGAGCCATTGGCCCATGCTCATGTTGAGCGCCAGCAGCCCCAGGAAGTCGTCGGGCTCCCTGAAGTACTCCGCGATGAAGCGCATCAGGCCGTAGCCGATCAGGAACACCGCCGACACGCGGCGCTCGCCGCGATCCTTGCGCGCGTAGAGCCACAGCAGCACGAACAGCAGCAGGCCCTCGAGCAGGAACTGGTAGACCTGCGAAGGATGGCGCGCCAGCATCGAACCGCTCTGCGGGAACACCATGCCCCAGGGCAGATCGGGACTGCTGAATCGGCCCCACAGTTCGCCATTGATGAAGTTGCCGACCCGCCCCGCCGCCAGTCCGGTGGGCACGCAGGGCGCGACGAAGTCCATCACCTGCCAGAACGGCCTGGCGCGCGAGCGCGAGAACCACACCATCGAGGCGATCACGCCGAGCAACCCGCCATGGAAGCTCATGCCGCCTTGCCAGACGAAGAAGATCTCCAGTGGATGCGTGAGGTAGTAGCCCGGCTTGTAGAACAGGCAGTAGCCCAGCCGGCCGCCGACGATCACGCCCATCACGCCGAGGAACAGGATGTCCTCGACGTCCTTGCGGGTCCAGGCGCCCGGACCGGTGATCGAACGGAAGGGTTCGTGCCGCAGCCGGCGCGTGCCGAGAAAATAGAACAGTGCGAAGGCGGCCAGATAGGTCAGGCCGTACCAGTGGATGGCGACCGGGCCGAGCTGCAGCGCGATGGGGTTGATCTGCGGGTACATGAGCATGGGGAGATTGTGCCGCCCCGCGCGCCCATCCCGAATGCGAACGCTTCTGATACCCACACCCATGCAGACCGCCGGCACGGGGACATCAAGGTCCCGGACGCCATTCGCCGCGATACTCGTCGACTCCCGGAACCACACAACACCAACAACATGCAGGGCGATCCCCAAGTCATCGACTACTTCAAGCAACTGGTGCGCGGCGAACTCGCCGCCCGCGACCAGTACTTCATCCATTCGCGCATCTACGAGGACCAGGGCTTCGTGAAGCTCTACACGCGCCTCGACCACGAGATGCAGGAGGAAACCCAGCACGCAGACGCGCTGATCCGCCGCATCCTGTTCCTCGGTGGCCTGCCGGACATGCGCCCGAAGGAATTCACGCCGGGCCTGACCGTGCCCGAGATGCTGAAGAAGGACCTGGCGACCGAATACGAAGTGCGCGCCGCGCTGCAGGAGGGCATGGCCCTGTGCGAAAGCGTCGGCGACTACGTCAGCCGCGACCTGCTGCTGACGCAGCTTCGGGATACCGAGGAGGACCACGCCTACTGGCTCGAGAAGCAGCTCGGCCTGATCGACAAGGTCGGGCTCGAGAACTACCTGCAAACCCAATCGCAAGGCTGAAGGCGCTCAACCGCCCTCCTCCATCCGCTCGCGCACGAAAGCCACGAAGCGGGCCAGCGCCGGGTGCCCGTCGCCGTCCAGCCAGACCATGCTGGTCTCGCACAGCGGCACGGCGGGCTGCCGCTTCCTGCCGCGCGAGCCGGCGGCGTCGGGCGTCCGGTAGACCACGCCGGGCCGCCGGAACTGCATGACGCTCTCGGGCACCCAGGCCAGGCCGAGGCCGGCCGAGACCAGGTTGACGATGGTCTGCATCTGGATCGCCTCCTGCGCCACGACCGGCAGCCGGCCCGCTGCGTGATAGAGCCCGAAGACTGCATCGTGCAGCGACGGCGCGATGCGGCGCGGAAAGATCACCAGCGGCTCGCCGAGCACCGCGTCCCACGCCAACTGCGGCGCCGCGGCCAGCGGATGGTGTTCGGGCAGCGCCAGCACCAGCGGCTCGACCGCCACCCGCAGGTGGTGCAGGCCCGGCGGCGCAAAGCCAGGCGAATGCAGCATCAGGCCAGCGTCGATGGCGCCACGCTCCAGGTCGCGCAGTTGCACGTCGCCCGTGGCCTCGACCAGCTCCAGCACCACCTGCGGGCTGTGTTCGCGGAACGCCCGCACCCAGCCCGGCAGCTGGTCGAAGCCGATGGTCGAGACGAAGGCCAACCGCACGCGCCCGACCTCGCCGGCCGCCGCCGCGCGGGCCCGCGCCGGCAGCGCCTGGGCGCGGGCCAGCAGCTCGCGCACCTCGGGCAGCAGCGCCTCGCCGGCCGGCGTCAGCGCCACGCGGCGCCGGGTGCGGTCGAACAGCAGCACGCCGAGCGTCTTCTCGAGTTGAGCGATGGCCTGCGTGACCGGCGGCTGCGTCATGTGCAGGCGCAGCGCGGCCCGCCCGAAATGGAGCTCCTCGGCGACGGCCACGAACTGGCGCCAGGCGCGCAGGTCGATCGACGTTTCTTTCATATGCCAAGCATATCAATAGCACCCTGAAATAGGATTGGAAGCAATCAATCAATCGTCCGATACTTGGCATCCCCCGATCACGAACCCGAGAACCACGATGGACACCAAACCGCTCCAGATCAACCGCCGCAGCGCCAACATCGTCGAAGGCAAGAGCCGCGCGCCGAACCGCTCGATGTTCTATGCGATGGGCTACCAGGAAGGCGACTTCAAGAAGCCCATGGTCGGCGTCGCCAATGGCCACAGCACGATCACGCCCTGCAACTCGGGCCTGCAGAAGCTGGCCGATGCCGCGATCGCCGGTATCGAGGAGGCCGGCGGCAATGCGCAGGTCTTCGGCACGCCCACCATCTCCGACGGCATGGCGATGGGCACCGAAGGCATGAAGTACTCGCTGGTCAGCCGCGAGGTGATCTCCGACTGCATCGAGACTTGCGTCGGCGGCCAGTGGATGGACGGCGTGCTGGTGGTCGGCGGCTGCGACAAGAACATGCCCGGCGGCCTGATGGGCATGCTGCGCGCCAACGTGCCGGCGATCTATGTCTATGGCGGCACCATCCTGCCGGGCAAGTACAAGGGCCAGGACCTGAACATCGTGAGCGTGTTCGAGGCCGTCGGCCAGAACGCCGCCGGCAACCTGAGCGACGAGGACCTGCGCGAGATCGAGATGCGCGCCATCCCCGGCACCGGCTCCTGCGGCGGCATGTACACGGCGAACACGATGAGCTCGGCCTTCGAGGCGCTGGGCATCTCGCTGCCCTATTCGTCGACCATGGCGAACCCGCACGACGAGAAGGCCAACTCGGCCAAGGAATCGGCCAAGGTGCTGATCGAGGCGATCAAGAAGGATCTCAAGCCGCGCGACATCGTGACCAAGAAGGCGATCGAGAACGCGGTGGCCGTGATCATGGCCACGGGCGGCTCGACCAACGCGGTGCTGCACTTCCTGGCGATCGCGCACGCCGCCGGCGTCGACTGGTCGATCGACGACTTCGAGCGCATGCGCAAGAAGGTGCCGGTGCTGTGCGACCTCAAGCCCAGCGGCAAGTACCTCGCGGTCGACCTGCACCAGGCCGGCGGCATCCCGCAGGTCATGAAGGTGCTGCTCAACGCCGGCTTGCTGCACGGCGACTGCATCACGATCACGGGGCAGACCATCGCCGAGGTCCTGAAGGACGTGCCGGACCAGCCGCGCGCGGATCAGGACGTGATCCGTCCGATCGGCAAGCCGATGTACGCCGAGGGCCATCTCGCGATCCTCAAGGGCAACCTGTCGCCCGAAGGCGCGGTGGCGAAGATCACCGGGCTCAAGAACCCGGTCATCACCGGTCCGGCGCGCGTGTTCGACGACGAGCAGTCGGCGCTGCAGGCGATCCTCGACGGCAAGATCAAGGCCGGCGACGTGATGGTGCTGCGCTACCTGGGCCCCAAGGGCGGCCCGGGCATGCCCGAGATGCTGGCGCCGACCGGCGCGCTGATCGGCGCCGGCCTGGGCGAGAGCGTGGGCCTGATCACCGACGGCCGCTTCTCGGGCGGCACCTGGGGCATGGTGGTCGGCCACGTGGCACCCGAGGCGGCGGCCGGCGGCACCATCGCCTTCGTCAACGAAGGCGACTCGATCACCATCGATGCGCACGAACTGAAGCTCGAACTGAACGTGCCCGAAGCCGAGATCGCCAAGCGCCGCGAAGGCTGGAAGGCTCCGGCGCCGCGCTACACGCGCGGCGTGCAAGCCAAGTTTGCGTTCAACGCCTCGAGCGCCAGTTCGGGCGCGGTGCTCGACAAGTATTGAGCTCGCCCCCAGGTTGCCCCGCACTGCGTGTCGGGGCGCCCACCCCCTACCGGGGGCAACACCAGCGGCCCGGCAAAGCCGGTTCCGCGGTGTTTCTGGCTAGAAGCGCGTTGGAAGCGCCGGCGGTGCTCAGCGCCTCTTGCGGCTGTTCGAGCGGCTGTTCAGCATGCCGAGGTTGCTGCGCTGGCGATCGATCCGGTCCTGGCGGCGCTGGTTCTCCTTCTCGACTACCTTGCGTTTGGTGTAGCCGGAGGCATCGGCCCACGACCACCAGGCGACAGCGAGCGCGAACGGAACCAGGACGATCCACCAACTCAGGGTGGCGACGAAGCCGATCTCGAAATATTTGAGAGCCACACCGAGCAGGCCCAGCATCAGAAACCACATCGCGAACTTCTCCGTTGTGTCAGAGGCGCGCCGGCCGAAGCGGTCCACCGCCCTGCCTACAATCGCGTTGGATCGACTTTAACGCACCCACGACTGCCAGCCCCCATGAAAAAAGCGCTCGTCCTTGCTGCCGCCGGCCTCCTCTGCGCCGCGCCCGCCTTCGCCGACCTGGCGCTGGCCACTTCGAAGAACTGCATGAGCTGCCACGCGGTCGACCGCAAGGTGCTGGGGCCGTCCTTCAAGGACATTGCAGCGAAGTACAAGGACACCAAGGGCGCCGCCGACCTGCTGGCGACCAAGATCATGAAGGGTGGCGCCGGCGTCTGGGGGCCGGTGCCGATGCCGGCCAACAACCAGGTCAGCGAAGCCGATGCGAAGAAGCTCGCGGCCTGGGTGCTGTCGACCAAATAGAGAGCCGAACGGGCAGCGCCGCTCAGACTGCCGGCGGCATCGCGGCCGGCGTGGGCACCGGCCGGCGTTCGAGACGGTCTTCCAACTGGCCCATGTGGGCCGCGATCGTGTTTTCGGACTGCTCGGCACGCTGCCTCGCGGCAACTTCGAACTGTTCGATCCGCGCGAGCAGCGCCGCGTGTCGTTCGGCATTGCGTGCCATGTGCGCGTTCTCCTGGGCCTCGAGGAAATTCCGCAGCTCAGTGAAGCGCGAGGCCTCGGCCTTGTCGGCGAGATCGCGCTGGGCCTGCATCTCCTTGGTGTGCCTGCGTGTCTCGAGCAGGATCGAGCTTTGCAGGTAGACCACGTAGGCCACGAAGAAGATGCCCAGCAGCGCGGTCAGGCCCAGCATGATCAGGCCCAGCGGCGCGGTGACCTGCATGAAGCCGATCGAGATCAATGTGGGCGTCGCGATCGTGCCCCAGTTCAACGCGGCCAGTGCCGCGATCAGCAGCACGACCACCAGCAGCACAGCGGTTCTCAATCCCATTTTTGTTTTCCCTGAAGTTGATTGAACTGCCGCTGCGCCAGGGAGACCAGGCGCTCAATAGGCCTGGCCGAGCTGTTCCAGAATGGCCGGATTCTCGAGCGTCGAGGTGTCCTGGGTGATGGCCTCGCCCTTGGCAAGGCTGCGCAGCAGGCGCCGCATGATCTTACCGCTGCGCGTCTTCGGAAGGTTCTCGCCGAAGCGGATGTCTTTGGGCTTTGCGATGGGTCCGATTTCCTTCGCCACCCAATTGCGCAGTTCGGCGGCGATCTTGCGGGCTTCGTCTTCCGTGGCCGGCCGTCCGCGCTTGAGCACCACGAAGGCGCAGACCGCCTCGCCGGTGAGGTCGTCGGGCCGGCCCACCACGGCCGCCTCGGCCACCAGATCGGTCTTGGCGACCAGCGCCGACTCGATCTCCATGGTGCCCAGCCGGTGGCCCGAGACATTGAGCACGTCGTCGATGCGCCCCGTGATCCGGAAGTAGCCGCGGTCGGCGCTGCGCACCGCGCCGTCGCCCGCGAGGTAGATCGTGCCGCCCATTTCCTCGGGGAAATAGCTCTTCTTGAAGCGCTCCGGGTCGTTCCAGATGGTGCGGATCATCGAAGGCCAGGGCCGCTTGATGACCAGCATGCCGCCGGCGCCGTTCGGGATGTCCTTGCCGGTCTCGTCGACGATCGCGGCCATGATGCCGGGCAGCGGCAGCGTGCACGATCCCGGCACCAACGGCGTGGCGCCCGGCAGCGGCGTGATCACGTGGCCGCCGGTCTCGGTCTGCCAGAAGGTGTCGACGATCGGACATTTCTCGGCGCCGACGTGCCGGTGGTACCACATCCAGGCTTCGGGATTGATCGGCTCGCCCACGGTGCCGAGAATGCGCAGCGACGACAGGTCCCAGTTCTTCGGGTGCACCTTCTCGTCGCTGTCGGCGGCCTTGATCAGCGAACGGATCGCGGTCGGCGCGGTGTAGAAGATCGAAACCTTGTGCTTCTCGATCATCTGCCAGAAGCGGCCCGCATGCGGGAAGGTCGGGATGCCCTCGAACACCACCTGCGTGGCGCCGGCAGCCAGCGGACCGTAGGCGACGTAGGTGTGGCCGGTGATCCAGCCGATGTCGGCGGTGCACCAGAACACGTCCTCCGGACGGATGTCGAAGGTCCAGTCCATCGTGAGCTTGGCCCACAGCAGGTAGCCTCCGGTCGCGTGCTGCACGCCCTTGGGCTTCCCGGTAGAGCCGGAGGTGTAGAGGATGAAGAGCGGATGCTCCGCGCCCACCGGCACCGGCGGACATTCGCTGCTCTGGCCCTGGAGGGCCTCGCCGAAGGTCTTGTCGCGCCCGGCCACCATGCGGCAGGCGGTCGCGGTGCGCTGGTAGACCAGCACGGTCTTGATCGATTCGCAGCCTCCCAGGTCGATGCCGTCGTCGACGATCGCCTTCAGCGGCAGTTCCTTGCCGCCGCGCAACTGGTAGTTGGCGGTGATCACCGCCACCGCACCGGCGTCGATGATGCGTTCCTGCAGCGCCTTGGCCGAGAAGCCGCCGAACACCACGCTGTGGGTGGCGCCGATGCGGGCGCAGGCCTGCATCGCGATCACGCCTTCGATGGTCATCGGCATGTAGATGATGACCCGGTCGCCCTTGCGGATGCCTTCGGCCTTGAGCGCATTGGCGAACTGCGAGACGCGCGCCAGCAGTTCCTTGTACGTGACCTTGGTGACCACGCCGTCGTCGGCCTCGAAGACGATCGCGGTCTTGTTCTCGACCGGCGTGCCGATGTGCTTGTCCAGGCAATTGGCCGAAGCGTTGAGTTCGCCGTCCTCGAACCACTTGTAGAAAGGCACGTTCGATTCGTCGAGCGTGCGCGTGAAGGGCTTGGTCCACACCACGTTGGCTCGCGCCTGGCGCGCCCAGAAGCCGTCGAAGTCGTCCGCGGCTTCCTTGCAGAGCGCTTCGTACGCCGCCATGCTGGCGATGCGCGCCCCTTGGCTGGCCCGCTCGTCGGGCGGGAAAACTCGGTTCTCGACCAGGACGGATTCGATCGTGGATGCGCTGCTCATTCTTGTCTCCTGTACCAAACGTGATGACGGGCGGTAATGTCGGGTCCCGCACTTACTGCCGACTGACGGGACATATTAACGACCCCAAGCGGCGCAAGGCCTCATTGGGCAGCCCCTAGAATCGCGCGTTTACAGTTGTTGGCAAAGCCCGCCGAAACCTTTCGATGTCAAACGACGACACCCTTCTTCCGAAACGCGGCAAAGTCTCGCCGTTGCGTCCGCTCCCCAACCTGATCTTCGCCAGCCGCTGGCTGCAATTGCCGCTGTACCTGGGCCTGATCGTCGCCCAGGCCGTGTACGTGATGCATTTCCTGGTCGAGCTCACGCACCTGGTCGAGGCCGCCTTCGGCAGCACGGATGCGCTCGAAGCCCTGGTCACCAGCATCGGCTACAAGACCGCCGCGCCGGTCACGACGCTGAACGAGACCGTGATCATGCTGGTGGTGCTGGCGCTGATCGACGTGGTGATGATCTCCAACCTGCTGATCATGGTGATCGTCGGCGGCTACGAGACCTTCGTGAGCCGCCTCAACCTCGAAGGCCACCGCGACCAGCCCGAATGGCTGAGCCACGTCAATGCCTCGGTGCTGAAGGTCAAGCTGGCCACCGCCATCATCGGCATCAGCTCGATCCATCTGCTCAAGACCTTCATCAACGCGGACAACTACACCGACCGCGTGCTGATCGCCCAGACCGCGATCCACATCACCTTCCTGCTGTCGGCGATTGCGATCGCCTACACGGACCGGCTGATGTCGCGATCGCTCGACGACAGCCACTGACTGACGGCCTCGCTCACCCGAGGCGCCCCGTCATGTTCTCCGGCACCACCCACTGGTCGAACTGCTCGGCCGTGAGGTGCCCCGACGCGATCGCCGCCTCGCGCAGGCTGCTGCCCTCCTTGTGCGCCTTCTTCGCGATGAAGGCCGCCTTGTCGTAGCCGATGTGTGTGTTGAGCGCGGTCACCAGCATCAGCGAGCGCTGGACCAGTTCGGTGATCCGCTCGCGGTTCGGCTCGATGCCGACGGCGCAATGGTCGTTGAAGCTCACCATGCCGTCGGCCAGCAGGCGCACGCTCTGCAGGAAGTTGTGCGCCACCATCGGGCGGAACACGTTGAGCTCGAAGTTGCCGGAGGCACCGCCGAAGTTGATCGCGACGTCGTTGCCGAACACCTGGGCCGCGAGCATCGTGACCGCCTCGCTCTGCGTCGGGTTGACCTTGCCCGGCATGATCGAGGAGCCCGGCTCGTTCTCGGGAATGCTGAGCTCGCCGATGCCGCTGCGCGGGCCGCTGGCGAGCCAGCGCACGTCGTTGGCGATCTTCATCAGGCTGGCGGCCAGGGTCTTCAAGGCGCCGTGCGCGTGCACCAGCGCGTCGACGCTGGCCATCGCCTCGAACTTGTTCGGTGCCGTGACGAAGGGCAAGCCGGTGAGCTTCGCCAGTTCGGCCGCCACCTGTTCGGCATAGCCCTTGGGCGCGTTCAGCCCGGTGCCCACGGCGGTGCCGCCCAGCGCCAGCTCGCACAAGTGCGGCAACGCGGCGCGCACATGCGCCTCGCCGTGCGCGAGTTGCGCGACGTAGCCCGAGAACTCCTGGCCCAGCGTGAGCGGCGTGGCGTCCTGGAGGTGGGTGCGGCCGATCTTCACGATGTCGGCGAAGTCCTTGGATTTCCTGTCCAGCGTCCCGCGCAGCCTGGCCATCGCCGGCAGCAGCTTGTGCGTGATCGCCTCGACCGCCGCCACGTGCATCGCGGTCGGGAACACGTCGTTCGACGACTGGCTGCGGTTGACGTCGTCGTTCGGGTGCACGAGGCGCCCTTCGCCGCGCTCGCCGCCCAGCAGTTCGCTCGCGCGGTTGGCCAGCACCTCGTTGACGTTCATGTTGGTCTGCGTGCCCGAGCCGGTCTGCCAGACCACCAGCGGGAACTCGTCGGCGTGCTTGCCGGCGATCACTTCGTCGGCGGCGGCGGCGATGGCCTGGGTCTTCTTCTCGTCCTGCAGCCCGAGCGCGTGGTTGACCACCGCCGAGGCACGCTTGACCTGCGCCAGGGCCCGGATGATCTCGCGCGGCTGCTGCTCGCCGGAGATGTCGAAATTCTGCAGCGAGCGCTGGGTCTGCGCGCCCCATAGCTTGTCGGCAGGGACCTCGATCGGGCCGAAGGTGTCGCGTTCGATGCGGGTCTTGGGGGATGTCGTCATGAAAGAACTCCTCTGTCAGGGATGGGGACCGGCCATTCACCGGGCGCTAGGCCGAGTATCGTCGCAAACAAGAATGGATCGCATTTGATAGTCCTGCCTAGGCTTGACTCTTCATGTCAAAAAGTTATAATTCGACCTCCCAGACGATCGACTAGTCATGTTGATCACCCTGCACTACTCGCGGATCTCCGAATCCCGTCGCGGTGCAGGATCCTCTCCCGCCGGGTCCAGCCCGGCAACCGGCCGGATCTTTCCGGTCCCATTGCTACACCACGCTCATCCAGGCGGCGCCCCTCGACCAGGCCCGCTGCCCTGCGAATGAAGCATCCGGTGGGCACTGGTTTCGTCGCCACGTCGTCTTCAGTGCCTGTCGGCAGCCCTTGAGGCTCGCCGGGCCGTTGCACGCGCCCTCCGCGGACCCCCATCGGCTGGTGGCGTGGCCGCCGTCGCCCTCCTGGGCGGCGCCCTGTCCACCCTTCACACAAGGAGCCCCCGCCCATGGCCAAAGGAATTCTCATCGATCACGTGTTCAAGGTCTTCGGCGACGAGCCGGAACAAGCCCTGGACCTGGTCCGCCAAGGCCTTTCCAAGAAGGAGATCCTGGCGCGCACCGGCCAGTCGATCGGCGTGTTCGACGCCACCTTCGAGATCCAGGCCGGCGAGATCTTCGTCATCATGGGCCTCTCGGGCTCGGGCAAGTCCACGCTGGTGCGCCTGCTCAACCGGCTGATCGAGCCGACCGCCGGGCGCATCGTGATCGACGGCGCCGACATCAACGAGCACTCGGACGCGAAGCTGCGCGCGTTGCGCCGCAAGGACATCAGCATGGTGTTCCAGTCCTTCGCCCTGATGCCGCACATGACGGTGCGCGAGAACACCGCCTTCGGCCTGGAACTCGCCGGCGCCAGCAGGAAGGAACGCCTCGAACAGGCCGACCAGGCGCTGGCCCAGGTGGGGCTCGCGGGCTGGGGCGACAGCTATCCCGACGAGCTCTCGGGCGGCATGCAGCAGCGCGTGGGCCTGGCGCGCGCACTGGCCTCCGACCCTTCCATCCTGCTGATGGACGAAGCCTTCTCGGCGCTCGACCCGATCATCCGGACCGAGATGCAGTCGGAGCTGCTGCGGCTGCAGCAGGCCCAGCGCCGCACCATCGTCTTCATTTCCCACGACCTCGACGAAGCGATGCGCATCGGCGACCGCATCGCGATCATGAAGGACGGCCACGTGATCCAGGTCGGCACGCCCGACGAGATCCTGCGCAGCCCGGCCGACGACTACGTGCGCAGCTTCGTGCGCGGCGTCGATGCCGCGGCGGTCTTCAAGGCCGCGGACATCGCACGCCAGTCGCTCACCGTGGTCTCCGAGCACGCCGAACGCGGCGCGCGCGCAGCGCTCAAGCTGCTCGAGGACCAGGACCGCGACCATGCCTACGTGGTGAACGCCGGAAAACGCTACCTGGGCACGGTGTCGGCCGACACGCTGCGCGCGGCCCTCGACGGGCATTCGGGCCCGCTCGGCCTGCAACACGCGTTCTTGAATGCGCTGCCGCCGATCGCGGCGGATGCGCCCGTGGCCGGCCTGTTCGGCCAGGTCGCGCAGGCGCCGTGCGCCGTGCCGGTGGTGGCCGGCGACGGCCGCTTCTGCGGTGCCATCAGCAAGACCACGCTGCTGAAGTTCCTCGACCGCGACACGCCGCCGATGGAGCCTGCGGCCGCCGTGGCCGTCGCCGAAACGCACTGACCCCGAAGGATCCCTTGATGAACGACACCGCACTTCCTTCCGAAATCGCCCCGTTGAACGACGCCATGGCGTCGCTGCCGCCGCCAACGTCGACCGACCCCTGGGCCAGCGTCTCGGCCACGCCCGATGCGTCCGCGGCCAGCGACTGGCTCGACGCACCGGCCCCGGTCGACGCGGCGCAGCAGTTGGCCGGATCGGTCGACCCCATGGCCGGCGGCCTCCAGCTCAATCGCCTCTGGGATGGCTCCCTGCCCATCGAATCCTGGATCAACCAGGGGCTCGGCTGGGTGGTCGCGCATTTCCGCCCCTTCTTCCAGACCGTGCGGCTGCCCATCGACGGCATGCTGACCTGGGTGCAAGGCCTTCTCAATGGCCTCCCGGCGCTGGCCATGATCGCGCTGATCGGCCTGCTGGCCTGGCAGTTCGCCGGCCGCAAGCTCGCCATCGGGACCGCCGTGTCGCTGTTGCTGGTGGCGTTGCTCGGCATCTGGTCCGAAGCCATGGTCACGCTGTCGCTGGTGCTGACCTCCCTGGTGTTCTGTATGGTGATCGGCCTGCCGCTGGGCGTGCTGCTGGCCAGCAGCGACCGGGCCCAGCGCCTGATGCGCCCGGTGCTCGACGCGATGCAGACCACGCCCGCCTTCGTCTACCTGGTGCCGGTGGTGATGCTGTTCGGCATCGGCAACGTGCCGGGCGTGATCGTGACCATCGTCTTCGCGCTGGCGCCGCTGGTGCGCCTGACCAACCTGGGCCTGCGCCAGGTGCGGCCCGACCTGATCGAGGCCGCCCGCGCCTACGGTGCGTCGCCCTGGCAGATGCTCGTGAAGGTGAAGCTGCCGCTGGCCATGCCGTCGATCATGGCGGGCATCAACCAGGCGCTGATGCTGTCGCTGTCGATGGTGGTGATCGCCTCGATGATCGCCGTCGGCGGGCTGGGCCAGATGGTGCTGCGCGGCATCGGCCGGCTCGACATGGGCCTGGCGACCGTCGGCGGCCTGGGCATCGTGCTGCTGGCGATCTCGCTCGACCGCCTGACCCAGGCCATGGGACGGTCGCGCCGCAGCGCCGGGCGCCGCTGGTGGCACACCGGACCGGCCGGCTTCGCGCTGCGCCTGCTGCATCGCTTGGTGCGCCCCTCGCGCAGCGAGAGCGAACCCGTCGCGGCCCTGTCCACGCAAGCGCAGTGAAAGGCCCCGCCATGACCTTCGAAGGAATCCGACGCATGAAGAGAACCCGCCCCGTCGCACGCGGCCTGCTGGCCATCGGCCTGCTCGTCCTCGGCCTCGCCACCCAAGCCCGCGCCAATGGCCTGCCGGGCAAGGGCGTCACTGTGCAGCCGCTCAAGAGTTCGCTGGCGGAAGAGATGTTCCAGACGCTGCTGGTGTCCAGGGCCCTGGAGAAGCTCGGCTACGCGGTCGAACCGATGAAGGACCTCGAACCCGCCACCGAGCACCTGGCGATCGCCAACGGGGACGCCACCTTCATGGCCAACCACTGGAACCTGCTGCACGCCGACTTCTACAGGAACAGCGGCGGCGACGCCAGGCTGTCCCGCCGGGGGGTCTATGCGGACGGTGCGGTCCAGGGCTACCTGATCGACAGGAAGACGGCCGAGCAGTACAACATCACCCGCATCGACCAGCTGAAGGACCCGGCGATCGCGAAGCTTTTCGACACCGACGGCGACGGCAAGGCCGACCTGACCGGCTGCAACCCCGGCTGGGGCTGCGAACTGGCGATCGAGAACCACCTCACGGCCTACCAGTTGCGCGACAGCGTGACCCACAAGCAAGGCAGCTATGCCGCGCTGATGGCCGACACCATCGCCCGCTTCAAGCAGGGCCAGCCGATCCTCTACTACACCTGGACGCCGTATTGGGTCAGCGCCGTGCTGCGGCCGGGCACGGACGTGGTCTGGCTGCAGGTGCCGTTCTCGTCCTCGCAGGGCGACAGCGTCGACACCCGGCTTGCCAACGGCAGAAACTACGGCTTCCTGGCCAACCAACAGCAGATCGTCGCCAACAAGGACTTCGTCGCGAAGAACCCGGCGGCCGGGCGCCTGTTCGAGGTCATGAAGCTGCCGATCGCCGACATCAACGCCCAGAACCTGCGCATGAGCCAGGGCGCCAACAGCCAGCGGGACGTCGAGCGCCACGTCGACGGCTGGATCCGGGTCCACCAGCCGTTGTTCGATGGCTGGATCGAGGAGGCGCGGGCCGCCGCGAGGTGAGGCGGGCGGAGGTTTTTTGCGGCTGAGATAATCGCCGGGCGTCCCCACTCACAAGAAATCTCCCCACCATGACCACCATTCAGCAAGCCGACCTGATCGAGTCGGTTGCCGCCGCGCTGCAATACATCAGCTACTACCACCCGGCCGACTACATCGCCCATCTGGCCCGCGCCTACGAGCGCGAGCAGAGCCCGGCGGCCAAGGACGCGATGGCGCAGATCCTGACCAACAGCAAGATGAGCGCGACCGGCCACCGGCCGATCTGCCAGGACACCGGCATCGTCAACGTGTTCCTGAAGGTGGGCATGGACGTGCGCTGGGGCGGCTTCACGGGCAGCCTGGACGACGCCATCAACGAAGGCGTGCGGCGCGGCTACAACCACCCCGACAACACGCTGCGCGCCTCGGTCGTGGCCGATCCGCAGTTCGACCGCAAGAACACCAAGGACAACACGCCGGCCGTGATCTTCACCGAGATCGTCCCGGGCAACACGGTCGAAGTGACGGTCGCGGCCAAGGGCGGCGGCAGCGAGAACAAGAGCAAGCTGGCGATGCTCAATCCCGGCGACAGCATCGTCGACTGGGTGCTCAAGACGGTGCCGACCATGGGCGCCGGCTGGTGCCCGCCCGGCATGCTGGGCATCGGCATCGGCGGCACCGCCGAGAAGGCCGCGCTGATGGCCAAGCAAAGCCTGATGGACGACCTCGACATGCACGAGCTGCAGGCCAAGAAGGCCTCGGGCGCCGAGCTGACCAAGGTCGAGGCGCTGCGCATCGAGCTGTACGAGAAGGTCAATGCGCTGGGCATCGGCGCGCAGGGGCTGGGCGGCCTCTCGACCGTGCTCGACGTCAAGATCCAGATGTATCCGACGCACGCGGCCAGCAAGCCGGTCGCGATGATCCCGAACTGTGCCGCCACCCGCCACGCGCATTTCGTGCTCGACGGCTCGGGCCCGGTGTACCTCGAGGCGCCCTCGCTCGACCTCTGGCCGAAGATCGACTGGCAGCCTGACACCAACAAAAGCAAGCGGGTCGACCTCGACAAGCTCACGCCGGCCGAAGTCGCGAGCTGGAAGCCCGGCGACACGCTGTTGCTCAACGGCAAGATGCTGACCGGCCGCGATGCCGCCCACAAGCGCATCTCCGACATGCTGGCCAAGGGCGAGAAGCTGCCGGTGGACTTCACCAACCGCGTGATCTACTACGTGGGCCCGGTCGACCCGGTCGGCAACGAGGCCGTCGGCCCCGCCGGCCCGACCACCGCCACGCGCATGGACGGCTTCACCGAGATGATGCTGGCCCAGACCGGCCTGATCGCGATGATCGGCAAGGCCGAGCGCGGCCCGGTCGCGATCGAGGCCATCAAGAAGCACCAGAGCGCCTACCTGATGGCCGTCGGCGGCGCCGCCTACCTCGTGAGCAAGGCCATCAAGACGGCCAAGGTGGTCGGCTTCGCGGACCTCGGCATGGAAGCCATCTACGAGTTCGACGTGGTCGACATGCCGGTGACGGTGGCGGTCGATGCCGGCGGCACCAGCGCCCACATCACGGGCCCGGCCGAATGGCAGAAGCGCATCGCCAGCGGCGAGTTCAAGACCATCACGCTGGAACCGGCTTGAACCTGGCGCGCGTCGATGGTCCCGTGCATGCCGACGATCCGATCGGCGTGTTCGACAGCGGCGTCGGGGGCCTGAGCGTCCTCAACGCGCTGCGCGAGGCATTGCCGCACGAGCGCTTCGTCTACTTCGCCGACACCGCCCATGCGCCGTACGGCGAGCGCGGCGACGCCTTCGTCGCCGAGCGCAGCGCCGCGGTCGCGCGCCATCTGCTCGATGCGCACCGGATCAAGGCGCTGGTGGTGGCCTGCAACACCGCGACCGCGGCCGCGATCCACCGGCTGCGCGCCGACCATCCGGCGCTGCCCGTGGTTGGCGTCGAGCCCGCGCTCAAGCCCGCGGTGGCGCTGAGCCGAACCGGGCACATCGCGGTGCTGGCGACCCGCGTGACCGTCGAGAGCCGCAAGTTCCAGACCCTGCTCGCCTCGCTGGCCGGACAGGCCTCCTTCAGCATCGTGGCCTGCGACGGCCTGGCCGGCGCCATCGAGCGCTCCGACGCGGCGCGGATCTCGGCGCTGTGCGAACAGTATTCGGCCGCCGCAGGATGCTTCGGCAGCGGCGACGGCCAGCTCGACACGCTGGTGCTGGGCTGCACCCACTACCCCTTCATCGCCGACGAATTGCGCCGCCACACCGGTGAGGCGGTCCGCTTCATCGATACCGGCGCCCCCGTGGCGCAACAGACGCGGCGGCTGCTCGCCCAGGCCGGCACGCAGCGCACCGAAGGCATCGGCGACCTGTGCCTGCTGAGCAGCGGCGCCCCCGAATCCCTGAACGCCGCGGCCGCCCGCTGGCTCGCGGCGACCGCCTGATGCGCCGCCTTCGCCGCACACTGCTTCTCGGCTGGCTGCTGGCGACCTTCGGCATCGCCTCCCAGGCGGCCTGCGACACCGGCCTGGCAGAGCGCATGCATGCCAAGCTGCACCCGAAACGGGCGCTCGACCACGAGCGTGCCGTGTGCGAGCCATGGCGCGGCGTGCCGGGTCGCTTCATCGTGGTGCTGCCGCTGCCGCGCCCCGCGTCGGAGCCCGGCACCACCGGGTTCGACCTCGACGTGCTGTTGGTTCAGCAGGCCGACAACGGCAACACCGAACGGGCCAAGGTCGTGAGCCGGCTGTTCGAAGAGGAGGCGCTGACCGAGGACGCCGTGCGCATCGGCGAGATCCGGGTCGACGGCGCGCGCTACACGCTGGCGCCCGATGCGCGCGCCTTCGGGCTGCGCATCCTGCGCCAGGGTTCGTCGCGCGCCAATCCCTATTCGAACGAGACCCTCACGCTCTATGTGCCGCAGGGCCCGAAGCTCGCCAAGGTGCTCGATCGCCTCGAGCTGACGCTGGAACAAGGCGAATGGGACACCAACTGCACCGGCAGCTTCGAAACCGTCCGCGGCAGCCTGTCGGTCGCCCGCGCCTCCAGCAGCGGCTATGCCGACCTGATCCTGCGCCAGGCCCGCTCCGACAGCCGATCGAGCCCGCTGGGCGACGAATGCGTGACCCAGGAGCGGCCGCAGGCCTTCAAGTCGCGCCTGCTGCGCTTCGACGGCACGCGCTACCGCCTGGCCAAGGGCGCCGCGCCCGACTGAGCCTGGGGCGGCCCGGCCTCAGGCCCGCAGCGCCGCTTCCCGCCCGCGCCGCATGTCGATCGGCAGAAGCAGCAGCAAGCCACCCGCGAACAGCACCGAGGTCGCGAGGATCGCGATCCGCTGGTTGCCGCCGGTCGCCCAGGTGATCGCGCCGTAGCTCAGCGGCCCGACGATGCTGGCCAGCCGGGTGGCGAAGGTCCAGAGGCCGAAGAACTCGGCCAGCTGGCGCGGCGGCGCCAGGATGCCGGTCATGGCGCGCCCGGCCGACTGGCTGGACCCCATGGCCAGGCCGGCGATCGCGGCGGCCCACCAGAAGCCGCCCTTGGTGCTGACCGAGGCGGCGATCAGGCAGACCGCGATCCAGGCGACCAAAGTGCCCGCGAGCGAGCGCCGATGGCCGATCCGGTCCTGCAGGTAGCCGAAGGCGAAGGCGCCGAGCGCGGCCGCGATGTTGAGCACGAAGATCAGCACCATCGTCTCGCTGGGCACGAAGCCGATCACCTGCTCGGCGTAGATCGCCGCCAGCGTGATCGCCACCGCGACGCCGCCCTGGTAGCAGACGGTGCAGGCCAGCAGCCACATGAAGTCGCGGTAGGCGCGGGCCTCCCTGAAGGTGTCGCGCAACTGCTGCCAGGCGCTCCGGCCGGCACCGCGCTGCTGCGGCAGCGCGCGCTCGGGCAGCAGCGCGAAGGTGACGCAGGCCGCCGCGCCGTAGATCGCTGCCGTGATCAGCATCGTGACCGGCACGAAATGCGCGGCTGGCAATCCCCGCGCCTGGGCCGAGAGCACATAAGCCAGGCACAGGCCCAGCGCCAGCATGCCGCCGAGGTAGCCGAAGGCCCAGCCCCAGCCGCTGACCTTGCCCATGCCCTCGGCGGTGGCGAGCTCCGGCAGGAAGGCGCCCGTGAGCGACTCGCCGTAGGAATAGAAGGCATTGGAGACGATCACCAACGCCATCGCGAGCGCCACGGCATAGGGACCCGCCAGGCGCGGCGTCAGGGCCAGCGCCGCGGTGCCCGCCACGCAGGCCAGGGTCACGGTGACGAGCACCCGCTTCTTGGCCGCGTGCAGGTCGGCCCAGGCGCCGATCGCGGGCATCGTGACCATCACGATCGCGTACGAGATGCTGAGCGCCGCGGTCCAGGCGAAGGCTCCCCAGGGCGCGCCCTTGGCGATGCCGCCGACGAAATAGGCGGCGAACACGGCGGTGATGACCACCGTCGTGTAGCCCGAATTGGCGAAGTCGTACATCGCCCAGCCGAACACCTCGCGCTTGCGCACGCCGGGCTGGAGGGCGGACTGGGGAAACAGGGCCAAGCGAGGACTCCGTGAAAGGAAGGTCGCCGAGCATAGCGGAGCGGCGTGGCCGCCCCGCGTCAGGAACGCGAGGGAGCGCTAGTGCCGGTGGCGCGGACGGCGGCCGCCGCCATGGCCGCCGCTGCCGGCACCGCCGGTGCCGCCGCGCGGGCGCTTGCCGATCTCGAGCGAGTTCACCAGGGCGTCGAAGCGGTCACCGAAGAGCTTGTCGATCTCGGCCACCACGCCGCCGAGCTCGGCGCCGTCGAAGTGGCGTTCCATCAGGTTCACCACGTCTTCCACCAGCAGGTCGCGCTGCACCTGCATGATCGCGGCCGGATTCGGGCCGACGAAGAGCATCAGGAAATCGTCGCGCGATTCCTCGTCGGGGTCGCCCTCTTCCTCGTCGAAGTCGGTGTCGTAGAAGGTGACCTCGAGCGCCGCGCCCTGCTCGGACAACTCGTTGAGCGCCATGCACATCTCGTCGAGCGCCTGGCGGAAGTCCTCGTCGCCGGCCACGGTCCAGCAGATCTGGAGCATGTGTTCCTTCTGCTCGAAGCGGATGCCCGGCTCTTCTTCGTAGACGCTGGTGGCGCCATCGGCCAGCGACTTGGCGCCGGCGTATTTCCAGAGCGGGGCGAGCGCTTCCTGGATCTGCTCGAAGCTCACGTCGGAACGCAGCGGCACATCGCCGTGCACATGGATTTCGAACGGAGCGTTGTAGCGAGGCATGTCTTGCTCCCTTGTAATGTAGTGGTGCCCGGAACCGGGGTCGAACCGGTATGCCCCTTATTCAGGAAGCGGCGGATTTTAAGTCCGATGTGTCTACCAATTTCACCATCCGGGCTTCCGGTCGGACAACGACGATACCGCAAACGAAAGCAGCCCCGGCAACGTAGGTTGGCGGGGCTGCGTTTCCGATACCGATGTCGGTGGAGGCGCGACCCGGAGTCGAACCGGGCTAGACGGATTTGCAATCCGTTGCATAACCGCTTTGCTATCGCGCCACGCTTTTCAGTCTTGCAGTTCCGAACGGGTCGAAACCACGGGAGTCCAGCTTGCAGGGTGTGCCAGCTGGGCATTCCCGGCAAGCCCGCGATTCTACAACACCGCCGAGGCGCGCACGCCTCACAGCCAGTCCGGATTGGCCGTGAAAGTGATCGACAGCCAGCGGTCGAGGCTGCCGTACTCGGACAGGCGCTTGGCGATGTCCTGGCGCAGCGTATCGAAACGGTGGATGTCGGCCTCGAAATCCGTCGGCACCACCACATTGATGTCGACCATGTAGACGCGACCGCTCTTCGCGACATAGCTGCGGTAGCCGACGAAGCCGTGCCGCTCCTTCATCACCGCCATGACCTCGCGCACGTGGTAGTGCAGCTCGGGGGGAGCGATCAGGAACACCTCCTTCAGGGCCTTGGCCACGATGCCGATCGGGATCGGCAGCAGCCCGAGCACCAGCACCATCAGGATCACCGGGTCGGCATAGGGCTCCAGGTGCGCGTAGCCCATCCCGGCGAGCAGGCGGGAGATGCCGAAGCCCGCGAACAGCGCCAGCGTGATGCAGCCCGACATCAGGAAGCTCTTCATGTCGATGCGGATGAACTCGGAGTCGAGCCGCCTGTTGGCTCGCCGCTCGTACAGGTACATGCCGAAGCAGACCCCGCAGACGATCACCGAATAGGCCGCCGCGCTGCCGAAGTTCACCACCCGACCGCCGTCCAGGAACCCCTTCAGTGCGTTGATGAAGGCATAGACGCACACGGTGAGCAGGATGATGCCGTTGAACGCAGCCACCAGCGGCTCGAGGTGCCAGAAGCCGTACTGGAAGCTGCGGCTGCCCTCGCGCAGCAGCAGCCTCGACACATACAGTGCCAACATCGACATGGCCGCGTCGATGACCGAGAACAGGCCGTCGAAGATGATCGACTGGGACTCCGCCAACAGCCCGAGCATGACGCCAAGGATCGCGATCGCGAACGTCACCCAGATCGAGAGGCCGAGCACGAACTGCTCGCTCTGAAGTTTCTTTTCCGAATCCGCCATGCTCCTCCTCGAAGACGCGCATCCCAGCGGCCGAGTCTAGCGACGATCGCGGCAGCCAGGCACGGCAGGAAGGCGGAACGGGGCGTTGAGCGCGGCGGCCTCGACGGGCCATGCCGGCAGAAAAAGAAAAAGGAGGCCGAAGCCTCCTTTTATCGAATATGGAGCGGGAAAAGAGTCTCGAACTCTCGACCTCAACCTTGGCAAGGTTGCGCTCTACCAACTGAGCTATTCCCGCGTATCGAGCCTCGAATTATATAGCAATTTTTCGAGGCCCCGCAACTCTCTCGAAGCTCAATGCTTCACCGAACCTTCCACCGGCGTCGCCGCCCGCTGCTTGGCCAGTTCGGCGACCGCAGCCGCAGAGGCCGCGACCTCTTCGTCGGACAACGGCGTCGGCATCTTCTCCAGTGCGATCTCGAGCACCTTGTCGATCCACTTCACGGGCACGATCTCGAGGCCGTTCTTCACGTTCTCCGGGATGTCCTGCAGGTCCTTGGCGTTCTCTTCCGGAATCAACACCGTCTTGATGCCGCCGCGCAATGCCGCCAGCAGTTTTTCCTTCAGGCCGCCGATCGCCGTGACCTCGCCGCGCAGCGTGATCTCGCCGGTCATGGCGACGTCGCCGCGCACCGGGATACCGGTCAGCGCCGACACGAAGGCGGTGGTCATCGCCGCGCCCGCGCTCGGGCCGTCCTTGGGCGTCGCGCCGTCGGGCACGTGGATGTGGATGTCGCGCTTCTCGAACACTTCATCCTTGATGCCGAGGCGCCGGGCGCGACTGCGCACCACGGTGCGCGCGGCCTCGACCGATTCCTTCATGACGTCGCCGAGCGAGCCGGTGCGGCTGATCACGCCCTTGCCGGGCATGGTCACCGCCTCGATCGTCAGCAGGTCGCCGCCGACCTCGGTCCACGCGAGGCCGACCACCTGGCCGACCTGGTTCTGCTTCTCGGCCAGGCCGAAGCTGTACTTGCGCACGCCGAGGAAGTCGTTGAGGTTGGCCCCGGTGACCAGCACCTTGGGCTCCATCTTCTTCAGCAGCAGGCCCTTGACCACCTTGCGGCAGATCTTCGAGAGCTCGCGCTCCAGCGAGCGCACGCCGGCCTCACGGGTGTAGTAGCGCACGATGTCGCGCACCGCTTCCTCGTTGATCAGCAGCTCCTCGTCCTTCACGCCGTTGTTCTTCATCTGCTTGGGCAGCAGGTACTTCAGCGCGATGTGGGTCTTCTCGTCCTCGGTGTAGCCCGCGAGACGGATGACTTCCATCCGGTCCAGCAGGGCCGGCGGGATGTTCATCGAGTTCGAGGTGGCGACGAACATCACGTCGGAGAGGTCGAAGTCGACCTCGACGTAGTGGTCGCCGAAGGTGTGGTTCTGCTCGGGATCCAGCACCTCGAGCAGCGCGCTCGACGGGTCGCCGCGGAAGTCGGTGCCCAGCTTGTCGATCTCGTCGAGCAGGAACAGCGGGTTGCGCGTGCCGACCTTGTTCAGGCTCTGCAGCACCTTGCCCGGCAGCGCGCCGATGTAGGTGCGGCGATGCCCGCGGATCTCGGCTTCGTCACGCATGCCGCCCAGCGCCATGCGCGTGTACTTGCGGCCGGTCGCCTTGGCGATCGACTGCCCCAGCGAGGTCTTGCCGACGCCCGGAGGGCCGACCAGGCACAGGATCGGCGCCTTGACCTTGTCCACGCGCTGCTGCACCGCGAGATATTCCAGGATGCGGTCCTTGACCTTCTCGAGCCCGTAGTGGTCCTCGTTGAGCACGGCTTCCGCGTTGGCCAGGTCGTGCTTGATCTTGGTCTTCTTGCTCCAGGGCAGGCCGATCAGCACGTCGATGTAGTTGCGCACGACGGTCGCCTCGGCCGACATCGGGGACATCAGCTTGAGCTTCTTGAGCTCGCTCTCGGCCTTCTTGAGCGCGTCCTTGGGCATCTTGGCGAGCTTGATCTTCTTCTCGATCTCCTCGATGTCCGCGCCCTCCTCGCCTTCGCCGAGCTCCTTCTGGATCGCCTTGACCTGCTCGTTGAGGTAGAAGTCGCGCTGGTTCTTCTCCATCTGGCGCTTCACGCGGCCGCGGATCTTCTTGTCGACGTTGAGGATGTCGACCTCGCGCTCGAGCTGGCCGAACAGGTTCTCGAGCCGGGCCTTGATGTCGTCCAGGTCGAGCACAGCCTGCTTGTTGTCGAGCTTGAGCGGCAGGTGCGCGGCGATGGTGTCGGCCAGCCGGCCCGGATCGTCGATGCTCGAGATCGAGGTCAGGATCTCGGGCGGGATCTTCTTGTTGAGCTTCACGTACTGGTCGAACTGCTGCATCACGGCACGGCGCAGCGCCTCGACCTCGGTGCCCTTCTGGGCCGCGGCCTCGACCGCCTCGACCGGTGTCACGTTGGCCGAGAAATGGGTCTCGCCGTCATCGATGCGGTTCACGCGGGCGCGCTGCTGGCCCTCGACCAGCACTTTCACGGTGCCGTCGGGCAGCTTCAGCATCTGCAGGATGGTCGAGATGCAGCCGACCTCGAACATGTCCTCGACCGAGGGCTCGTCCTTGGCGGCGGCCTTCTGCGCCACCAGCATGATGCGGCGCTCGGCCTCCATCGCCAGCTCGAGCGCCTTGATGCTCTTGGGCCGGCCGACGAACAGCGGGATGACCATGTGGGGGAACACGACCACGTCGCGCAGCGGCAGCAGCGGGAGGTCGAGCTCGGTGGCAGGCAGGGGGGTATGACCGGACATGGAAATCCTTTACTTGATCATGGAAAGATGGTCGGCCGCGCGCACTTTTCAAGTGCGCGGGCAAGGTCTTCGTCGAAGACGCCGGACGCCTGGCGGAAAGGGGCGGTCCGGTGCAGCTGCATTCAGGCCTTCTTCGCGGCCTCGCGATAGACCAGCAGCGGCGGCTTGTTCTCGTCGATCGTGGATTCTTCGACCACGACCTTGTCGACATTGGTCGCGTTCGGCAGCTCGAACATGGTGTCGATCAGCGACTGCTCGAGGATCGAGCGCAGGCCGCGCGCGCCGGTCTTGCGCGCCAGGGCCTTGCGGGCAATGGCCTTGAGCGCCGCGGGTCGGATCTCGAGGTCGACGCCTTCCATCTGCAGCAGCTTGGTGAACTGCTTGACCACCGCGTTCTTGGGTTCGGTCAGGATCTGCACCAGGGCGTCTTCGCTCAGTTCGGCCAGCGAAGCCACCACCGGCATCCGACCGACCAGTTCGGGGATCAGCCCGAACTTGATCAGGTCCTCGGGTTCGACCTCGCGGAACACCTCCGTGACGCTGCGCTGCTTCTTGCTCTTGACCGAAGCGCCGAATCCGATGCCCGAGGCCTCGGTGCGGTTCTCGATCACCTTTTCGAGCCCGGCGAAGGCGCCGCCGCAGATGAACAGGATGTTGGTGGTGTCGATCTGCAGGAAGTCCTGGTTCGGGTGCTTGCGCCCGCCCTGGGGCGGCACGCTGGCCATGGTGCCTTCGATCAGCTTCAGCAGCGCCTGCTGCACGCCCTCGCCCGAGACGTCGCGGGTGATCGAGGGGTTGTCCGACTTGCGCGAGATCTTGTCGATCTCGTCGATGTAGACGATGCCGCGCTGGGCCCGCTCGACCTCGTAGTTGCAGCTCTGCAGCAGCTTCTGGATGATGTTCTCGACGTCCTCGCCGACGTAGCCGGCCTCGGTCAGGGTGGTGGCGTCGGCCATCACGAAAGGCACGTCGAGCATCCGCGCCAGCGTCTGCGCCAGCAGGGTCTTGCCCGATCCGGTCGGGCCGATCAGGAGAATGTTGCTCTTGCTGAGCTCGACGTCGTCGCCCTTGGACTTTTCCTTGTGGCGCAGCCGCTTGTAGTGGTTGTAGACCGCCACCGACAGCATCCGCTTGGCCGGCTCCTGGCCGATCACGTAGTTGTCGAGGTTGGATTTGATCTCCAGCGGCGTCGGCAGGTCGTTGCGCGCCTCGCGCGCGTCATCGCCGGCCGGCAGTTCGTCGCGAATGATCTCGTTGCAGAGGTCGATGCACTCGTCGCAGATGAAGACCGACGGTCCGGCAATCAGCTTCTTGACCTCGTGCTGGCTCTTCCCGCAGAACGAGCAATAAAGCGTTTTTTCGCTGGAGGAGCCTTTTTTCTCGGCCATGGGCAGATGCCTCGTAACAGGGGTTTAACAATGATAGCGAAGATGAAAGCCCACAAGCCCATCGCTGGCCTGAAGAAAAACGGCGCTTTCCCAAAGGAAAACGCCGTTGTTGCGCGCGCGCCTCAGCGGCGGGCCTTTCAGCTGCGCTTGGAGATGACCTGGTCGATCAGGCCGTACTCCTTGGACTCGTCGGCCGTCAGGAAGTAGTCGCGCTCGGTGTCGCGGGCGATCTTCTCGAACGACTGGCCGGTGCGCTCGGCCAGGATGCGGTTCATCTGCTCGCGCGTCTTGAGGATGTCGCGGGCGTGGATTTCGATGTCCGTGGCCTGGCCGCGGGCGCCGCCGAGCACCTGGTGGATCATGATCTTCGAGTTGGGCAGCGAGAAGCGCTTGCCCTTCTCGCCGGCCGCCAGCAGGAAGGCGCCCATGCTGGCCGCGAAGCCGATGCACAGGGTCGACACGTCGGGCTTGATGAACTGCATGGTGTCGTAGATCGCCATGCCGGCGCTCACGCTGCCACCCGGGGAGTTGATGTAGAACGAGATGTCCTTGTCAGGGTTCTCGCTCTCGAGGAACAGCAGCTGCGCCACCACCAGGTTGGCCGTCTGGTCGTTGACTTCGCCGACCAGGAAGATCACGCGCTCCTTGAGCAGGCGCGAATAGATGTCGTAGGAACGCTCGCCGCGGCCCGATTGCTCGATGACCATCGGAACCATGCCGAGGCCTTGAATGTCCTGTGCGCTCATGTTTGCTCTCCAGAGAGGTTGGGTACGTACCCAGACGAAATGGGGCTCGTGCCACAAAGCACAAGCCCCATGGCGGCGACGCCCGGCGGGATCAGCCCTGCTGGGCCATCAGTTCGTCGAAGGACACCGACTTGGCATTGACCTTGGCCTTGCCGAGCACGAAATCCGTGACGTTGTTCTCGATCACCACCGCCTCGACCTCCGCCAGGCGGCGGTTGTCGCTGAAATACCAGCGCACGACGTCGGCCGGCTTTTCGTAGCTGGCGGCGAGTTCGTCGATGTGGGCCTTGATCTGTTCGGGCTTGGCCTGCAGGTTGTTGGCACGCACCAGTTCGGCCACCACCAGGCCCAGGCGCACGCGGCGCTCGGCCTGGGGACGGAACACGTCGTCGGGGATCGGTGCCTTGTCGGCGTCCTTGATGCCGCGCTGCTTGAGCTCGGCGCGGGCGCCTTCGATCATGCGGTCGACTTCGGCCTGCACGCTGGACTTCGGCAGGTCGAGTTCGGCGTTGGCGATCAGGGCGTCCATCACGGCGTTCTTGTTGCGCGCCAGCAGGCGGAACTTGACCTCGCGCTCGAGGTTGCGCTTGATGTCGGCGCGCAGGCCCTCGACCGTGGCGTCGGCGATGCCGAGCGACTTGGCGAGCTGTTCGTTGACTTCGGGCAGGTGCGAGGACTCGATCTTCTTCACGGTGACCATGAAGTCGGCCTGCTTGCCGGCCACGTCCTTGCCGTGGTAGTCGGCCGGGAACGACAGCGGGAAGGTGCGGCTGTCGCCGGACTTCAGGCCGCGCACGGCGTCCTCGAACTCCTTCAGCATCTGGCCTTCGCCGACGATGAACTGGAAGTCCTCGGCCTTGCCGCCCTGGAAGGTCTCGCCGTCGATCTTGCCCTCGAAGTCGACCGTGACGCGGTCGCCGTCGGCCACCGCGGCGTCTTGCGCGCGCTGGGCGAAGGTGCGGCGCTGCTTGCGCAGGATGTCGAGCGTCTTGTCGATGGCTTCGTCACCCACTTCGGCGTCGATCTTCTCGACTTCGGCGCCCGACAGGTCGTTGATCTTGACGTCCGGGAACACCTCGAAGACCGCGTCGAAAGCCAGTTGGCCTTCGGGCGATTCTTCCTTCTCGGTGATGCGCGGCTGGCCGGCAACCCGCAGCTTGGCCTCGTTGGCGGCCTGCGAGAAGGCCTCGCCGACCTTGTCGTTCATGACCTCGTAGTGGACCGAGTAGCCGTAGCGCTGGGCGACCACGTTCATCGGCACCTTGCCGGGACGGAAACCGTCCATCTTGACGGTGCGGGCCAGCTTCTTGAGGCGCGAATCGACCTCGGACTGGATGGTGCCGACCGGCAAGGTCAGCGTGATCTTGCGTTCGAGCTTCTCGAGGGTTTCAACGTTCACGGTCATTTCAGTCTTCCTTTTGAGGGGTCTTTTTTGCTGGTGCGCGGGGCCGGACTCGAACCGGCACGTTCTTGCGAACGTCAGGACCTAAACCTGGTGCGTCTACCAATTTCGCCACCCGCGCAGTTCCAGTTTTCAGTTTCTTCAGGTGATTGCCGAGGGTGGCTTGGCGCACTTCGCGTCGTGCTTTCGCGTCGTGCTTTCGCGCCATTGCCTTCGGCAAATTGCGGCGGATGGGGCCTTCGCTCCATCCGCCTGAAATCGGTCAACCGCGTATTTTAAACGCTAACCGGAACGCTTCCCGGCGCCTCGCCGGTCTCGCGCTTGACGCGGAAGCAGGCCGCGTACATCGCCGGCAGCGCCAGCAGGGTCAGCGCCGTGGCGACGATCAGTCCGCCCATGATCGCCACTGCCATCGGACCCCAGAACACGCTGCGCGACAGCGGGATCATCGCCAGCACCGCGGCCGCCGCGGTCAGCACGATCGGCCTCAGCCGCCGCACCGCCGATTCGACGATCGCGTCCCAGGCCGGCACGCCGGCGGCGCGGTCGCTCTCGATCTGGTCGATCAGGATCACCGCGTTGCGCTGGATCATGCCCATCAGCGCGATCACGCCCAGCAGCGCGACGAAGCCGAAGGGCCGGCCCGAGACCAGCAGCGCGCCGGCCACGCCGACGATGCCGAGCGGCCCCGTGATGAAGACCAGCAGCGAGCGGCTGAAGCTGTGCAGCTGCAGCATCAGCAGCGTGAACACCAGGAACAGCATGATCGGCACGCCGGCCACGATCGAGGCCGATCCCTTGCTGCTCTCTTCCACAGCGCCCGCGACCTCGATGCGGTAGCCGCCCTGCCCGGCCGCATGCCACCTGGCCTCGAGCTCGCGCAGTTTCGGCAGCAGTTCGTTGGTCACGGTCGCACCCTGCAGGCCTTCGACGATGTCGCCCTGCACCGTGATCGCGTAGTCGCGGTTCCAGCGCCACATCACGCCCGGCTCCCAGGTGAACACCGGCTTGGCGATCTGGGTCAGCGGGATCGAGCGGCCCGAGCTGGTGGGCAGGTAGGCGTTGCCGATGTCCGAGATCGCCTCGCGCTCGTCCGGCGACTGGCGCAGCACGATGTCGATCAGGAGGTCGTTCTCGCGGAACTGGCCCACCGTGGTGCCGCTGAACATGGTGCGCGAGGCCTGGGCGATGGCCTGGCTGGTGACGCCCAGGGCCCGTGCCTTGTCCTGGTCGACCTCGAGCCGGATCACCTTGACCGATTCGTTCCAGTTGTCGTTGACGCCGCGCATGTTGGCGTTCTCGCGCATCAGCGCCTTGACCTCGTCGGCATGCGCCCGGAGCTGCGCGGGGTCGGCGCCGACGACGCGGAACTGGACCGGGTACGGCACCGGCGGGCCGTTGGGCAGCAGCTTGACGCGGCCCCGCGCCTCGGGGAACTCCTGCGCCAGCACGGCCGGCAGCTTGAGCCGCAGCTTCTCGCGCCACTTGAGGTCCTTGGAAAGCACCAGCAGCTGCGCCACGTTGGTCTGCTGGAACACCTGGTCCAGCGGCAGGTAGAAGCGCGRCACGCCAGAGCCGATCCAGCTCGTGACCGTGGCAATGCCCTCCTCGTCCTTCAGACGCTGCTCGACGCGCTTGACGACCTCCTCGTTGGCCGCGAAGGACGTGCCCTCCGGGAACCACATCTCGACCAGGATCTCGGGCCGGCTGGAGTCGGGAAAGAACTGCTGCTGAACCTTGCCCATGCCGGCGATGCCGAGCGCGAACATCAGCACCGTGGCGCCGATGGTCAGCCAGCGGTGTTGCACGCACCAGTTCACCGACTTCCGGAAGGCGTTGTAGAAGGGGGTGTCGAAGAGCTCGTGCGGCGGCGCATCCGGGTCGTGCGGCTTGACCTTGAGCAGCAGCGTGCCCAGGTAGGGCACGAAGTAGACCGAGACGAACCAGCTCAGCACCAGCGCGATCACGGTGACCGCGAAGATCGCGTAGGTGTATTCGCCGGTGACCGACTTGGCCAGGCCGATCGGCAGGAAGCCGGCCGCCGTGATCAAGGTGCCGGTCAGCATCGGCTTGGCCGTGACGTCGTAGGCGAAGGTGGCGGCGCGCACCTTGTCGTAGCCCTCCTCCATCTTGCGCACCATCATCTCGACCGCGATGATCGCGTCGTCCACCAGCAGGCCGAGTGCGATGATCAGCGAGCCCAGCGATATCTTGTGCAGCCCGATGCCGAAGTAGTTCATCGCCAGGAAGGTCACGGCCAGCACCAGCGGGATCGTGATCGCCACCACCAGCCCGGGCCGGATGTCCACGTACCAGCCGAAGCGCCCGCCCTTGTGCAGCCCGAGAGCGACGAAGCTGACCGCCAGCACGATCGCCACCGCCTCGATCAGCACGCTGACGAACTCGTTGACCGACCTGGAAACCGACACCGGCTGGTCCTGCACCTGCACCAGCTTGACGCCGAGCGGCAGCCGCTTGTCGATCTCGGCGGTGGTGGCGCGCAGCGCCTTGCCGAGCGCGATGATGTCGCCGCCCTTGGCCATCGACACGCCCAGCGCGATCACCTCGCGGCCCTGGTGGCGCACCTTGATCGCCGGCGGGTCGACGTAGCCGCGGCGAATCTCGGCGATGTCACCCAGGCGCAGCTGGCTGCCGGAGCTGCCGCGGATCGGCATCGCGCGCAATTGCTCGACGCTGGTGAACTGGCCGGCCACGCGCACCTGCACCACGTCCTGCGGCGCCTGGATGGTGCCGGCGCTCTCGACCGCGTTCTGCGAGCCGATCTGCGCCAGCACGGCGTTGAAGTCCAGGCCCAGCTGCGCGATGCGCTTCTGCGACACCTCGATGAAGATCTTCTCGTCCTGGACGCCGAACTGCTCGACCTTGGCCACGTCCTTGACGCGCAAGAGCCGCTGGCGCACGTCGTCGGCGAAGGTCTTGAGCTCGGCGTAGCTGAAGCCGTCGCTTTCGAGGGCGTAGATCACGCCGTAGACGTCGCCGAAATCATCGTTGAAGAAAGGCCCCTGGACACCGGCCGGCAGGGTCGAGCGCATGTCGGCGATCTTCTTGCGCACCGTGTACCAGACGTTCGCCACCTCGCCGGGCTTGGACGAGTCCTTGATCTCGAAAATGATCTGCGACTCGCCCGGTTTGGAGTAGCTGCGGATCTTGTCGGCGTAGGGCGCCTCCTGCAGCGTGCGCTCCAGCTTGTCCGTCACCTGCTCGGCCACCTGCTGGGCGGTGGCGCCCGGCCAGTAGGTGCGCACCACCATCGCGCGGAAGGTGAAGGGCGGGTCCTCGTCCTGGCCGAGCTGGAAGTAGGACGCGAAGCCCAGCAGCATCAGCACCAGCATCAGGTAGCGCGTGAGCGCCGCGTGTTCCAGGGCCCATTTCGAGAGGTTGAAGCCGGCCTTGCCGGATTCGGCGTTCTGCTGCGACGACATGGCGGCGTCCTCAGCGCGCGGCCACCGGCGCCGTCACGGCCGGCTGCGCCGACGACGGCTGCGGAGCCGCCGACTTGTCGCGGTAGATCGACACCTTCTGCCCCGGCGACAGCACATGCACGCCGGCCGCCACCACCAGCATCCCCGGCGCCAGGCCGGAAGCGATCACGGCCTCGTTGCCGTCGGCGGTCGCGACCTGCACCGGCTGCGAGCGCACCGTCAGGCTGGCAGGGTCGAGCACCCAGACCGCGGTGCCGCTGCCCTCCTGGCGCAGGGCGCTGGTCGGCAGCTTGAGCACCGGCGCGCCGCTGTGCGACAGCGCCTTCGGCCGCGCGTAGACCGTGGCGCCGAGCGCCGGCGCGGTCGCGGCATCGATCGCCACCTTGACCGAATAGGTGCGCGTGACCGCATCGGCGCTGGCCGCGACCTCGCGCACCTTGCCCTCGAATTCGCCGCCGCCGGACCATCCGCGCACCGTGACCGCCGACCCCGGCTTGATCAGGCCCGCGCGGTCTTCGGGCACCGCGAAGACGACATCGCGCGCGCCGTCCTGGGCGATGCGCACCACCGGCGCGCCGGCCGCGACCACCTGCCCCGGCTCGGCCTCGATCGCGGTGACGATGCCCGGCACGTCGGCCACCAGCGAGGTGTAGCTGGTCTGGTTGCCTTGGGCGGACAGTTGCGCCTGGGCCTGCTCGAGTTGGGCCTGGGCGGCCTTGTAGGTGCTCTCGCGACGCTCCAGGTCGGCGCCGCTGATGAAGTTCTGCTCGCGCAGTTCGCGGTAGCGCTTGAGGTCCGCCAGCGCCAGGTCGCGGTTGGTCAGGGCCGCGGCATGCTGCGCCCTGGCGCCTTCGGCGGCCAGGCGGAAATCCTGCGGATCGAGCTGCGCCAGCACCTGGCCGGCCTGCACGTGCTGGCCGAGTTCGGCCTGGCGGCGGGCGATCTTGCCGGCGACGCGGAAGCCGAGCCGGGAGTCGACGCGCGCCTTCACCTCGGCCGAGAACTCGGGCTCGGTGTCGTAGGCGCTGACGCCGACCTGGACGACCTTGACCGAACGCAGCGGTTCTTCGGCCGCGGGCGGCCGCGAGCAGCCGGCCAGTGCGAGAGCGCCCAGCAACAGCCAGGCACCGCCACGGGGGGAAATGAAGGACGACACGGTCATGGAGCACCCTTGAAGGAAGACGGGGTCATTAATGACCGGCCGGTTAGTAATCTAGGGTAAACGCGAATCGATGTCAAACAAAAACGGCGCCGTGCGCCGAGGAACGTGGGGCCCAGACCGCCGCCGGGCCGCCCCTGGGGCTACCCGCGCTGCCCCATCTCCACGAGCCGATTGCCCGGCAACTCGAAATAGTCGGAGGCTCGGCCCGCGTTGCGCTGCAGCCAGCTGAACAGGGCCCGGCGCAGCGGGTTCATGCCCGGCAGGTCCACGATCGCGGCCCGCGAGACGAAGTACGAGGTCGTCATCGAGTCGCAGGCCAGGCCCTTCTGGTAGGCCAGGATGCGGATGAACTCGGGCACGTCGGCCCGCTCCATGTAGCCGTGGCGCGCGGTGACGACCCACACGCCGCTGCCGAGCGACTCGGCCTCGATCCGTTCGCGCGCATCGACCCGCGGGGTGTTGCAGGCCAGCACCCTGAGCACGATCACCTGTTCGTGCAGCACCTGGTTGTGCTTGAGGTTGTGCAGCAGCGCGTGCGGCACCGAGTCGGCATCGGCGTTGAGGAAGACGGCCGTGCCCCGGACCCGGTGCGGCATGTGGGCCTCGAGCGACTGGACGAAAGGCACCAGCGGCAGGCGCTCGGCCTCCGCCGCCGCCAGTCCGAGCCGCCGGCCCTTGCCCCAGGTCGTGAACAGCAGCATCACCCCCACCGCCACCGCCAGCGTGAGCCAGCCGCCCTGCATGACCTTCAGGCTGTTGGCAGCCACGAAAGTGATGTCGACCGCCGCGAAGACCAGCACGCCGACCGCCACGGCCACCCGGTTCCAGCGCCAGAGCCGCCAGGCGACCACACCGGTCAGCAGCGTGGTGGTCACCATCGTGATCGAGACCGCGATCCCGTAGGCCGCCGACAGGGCGCTCGAACTTCGAAAACCCAGCACCAGCAGCAGCACGCCGACCATCAGCAGCCAGTTGATGGTCGGCACGTAGATCTGGCCGATGGCGACGCCGGAGGTCTGGACGATCCGCATGCGCGGCAGATAGCCCATGCGCATGGCCTGCGCCGTGATCGAGAAGGCGCCCGAGATCACCGCCTGCGAGGCGATCACGGTGGCCATCGCGGCCAGCACCACCATCGGCAGCACGGCCCAGGACGGGAAGAGCCTGAAAAAAGGGTTGTCGATGGCGGCCGGATTCGCCAGTACCAGCGCGCCCTGGCCGAAATAGTTCAGCACCAGCCCGGGCAAGGCGATGAAGAGCCAGGCCAGCCGGATCGGCCCGGCGCCGAAATGCCCCATGTCGGCATAGAGCGCTTCGCCCCCCGTGAAAGCCAGGAACACCGCGCCCAGCACCGCCAGCGACTGGATGCGATGAGTCACCAGGAAGCCGATGGCGCGGCGCGGGTCGAGCGCCGCCAGCACCTGCGGTTGCTGCATCACCTGCCACAGGCCGGCCAGCGCGATCAGGACGAACCACAGCAGCATCACCGGCCCGAAGATCTTGCCGACCGCACCGGTGCCTTTGCGCTGCACCGCGAAGAACGCGAGCAGGATCGCCACCGTGATCGGAATCACGAACGGCTGCAATCCCGGCGCCTGGACTTCGAGGCCCTCGACGGCCGACAGGACCGAGATGGCCGGCGTGATCAGGCTGTCGCCATAGAACGTGGCGGCGCCCACCAGGCCCAGCAGGCCGATCGCCTGCCCGACCCAGCGCCGGGCCGGCGGGTCGGACGCCGCGTTGCCGGCCAGCGCCTGCAGCGCGAGGATCCCGCCTTCGCCGTCGTGGTCGGCCCGCAGCACGAACACCACGTACTTCAGCGTCACCACGAACATCAGGCCCCAGAAGATCAGCGACAGCAGCCCCAGCACCGCGTCGGGCGTGAACGGCACGCCGTGCTCCGGGTTCAGGGTTTCCTTGAACGCATAGAGCGGGGATGTGCCGATGTCGCCGAAGACCACCCCGAGCGCGGCGACCATCAGCAGCGGCCCGCCCGGTCGATGCGCCGCGGGCTCGGCGGGATTCGGCTTCTGCTTCGGTGTGTTCATGGTGCGGGCCCGTTGGCGCTGCGATCGTAGCCTGCGGGACAATCCGCCGCGTGCCATCCACATCTCCCCCCCTGCTCGCCGCCGCGCCGGCGCATTACGAGAACTTCCCCGTCGCCTCCTGGCTCTGCCCCCCGCGGCTGCGCCCGCCCATTGCGGCCATCTATGCGTTCGCGCGCACCGCGGACGACATCGCCGACGAGGGCGACGCCGAGCCGGCCGCCCGGCTCGATGCCCTGCAGGCCTTCCGCGCCGATCTCGCGGCGGCCGCGCGCGGCGGCGCGCCCTCGGCCCGCTGGCCCGAGGTGTTCGGGCCGCTCGCCCATTCGATGCGCGAGTTCGCGCTGCCGGAAAACCTGCTCGCGGACCTGCTGTCCGCCTTCATGCAGGACATCGCGAAGACCCGCGATCGCGCCGGCTATGCCGATCGCGCCGAACTGCTGGACTACTGCCGCCGCTCGGCCAACCCGGTGGGGCGCTTGCTGCTGCACCTGTACGGCGTCGCCGATGCCCGCTCGCTGGCCCGGAGCGACGCCATCTGCAGCGCCCTGCAACTGATCAATTTCTGGCAGGACCTGAGCGTCGATCTGCCGCGCGGCCGGCGCTACCTGCCGCAGGACGACTGCCGCGCCCACGGGCTCTCAACGGGCGATTTCGACACCTTCGCACCGCTCGGGCGGTCGGCGCCGCCGGGCCAGGCGATCGCACTGGTCGCGAGCCAGGTCGCCTGGGCGCGCGCGCTGATGCGCGAAGGCGCGCCGCTCGTGCATCGCCTGCCCGGCCGCGCCGGCTGGGAATTGCGCCTCGTGGTCCAGGGCGGCAGCCGCATCCTCGACAAGATCGAGGCCCTGGGCTGCGACAGCTTTTCGACACGCCCGACCATCGGCCGCGCCGATGCGCCGCTGCTCGCCTGGCGGGCCCTGCGGATGCGGAGACAATCAGCCGCATGAAGAGGCCCGCACGATGACCCCCGAGCAGTACGTCCAGGACAAGGCCGCTGCATCGGGCAGCAGTTTTTATTACGCCTTCCTGTTTCTCCCGAAGCCGCGCCGTGCGGCCATCACCGCCTTCTACGCCTTCTGCCGCGAGATCGACGACGTGGTCGACGAGGTCAGCGACCCGGGCGTGGCGGCGACCAAGCTCGCCTGGTGGCGCACCGAGGTGGCCCAGGCCTTCGCCGGCCAGCCGCACCACCCGGTGATGCAGGCGCTGATGCCGCATGCGGCCGCCTACGGCATCGAGGAACGGCAGCTGCAGCAGGTGATCGAGGGCTGCCAGATGGACCTCGACCAGACCCGCTACCTCGACTTCCCGGCGCTGCGCCGCTATTGCCATCTGGTGGCCGGCGTGGTGGGCGAAGGTGCGGCGCGGATCTTCGGCCAGACCGACGCGCAGACCACCGACTACGCGCACAAGCTCGGGCTGGCGCTGCAACTGACCAACATCATCCGCGACGTCGGCGAGGATGCGCGGCGCGGTCGCATCTACCTGCCAGTGAACGAACTGCAGCAGTTCGACGTCAAGGCCCACGAAATCCTGAACCGGGTGCATTCCGAACGCTTCGTGGCATTGATGAAGTTCCAGGCCGATCGCGCACGCGCCGCCTACGACGAGGCGCTGGCCCTGCTGCCGGCGGCCGACCGGCGGACCCAGAAGCCCGGCCTGATGATGGCCAGCATCTACCGCACGCTGCTCGACGAGATCGCACGCGACGACTTCCAGGTGCTCGACCAGCGCGTGAGCCTGACGCCGGTGCGCAAGCTGTGGCTGGCCTGGCGCGTGCAGGCACTGGGCAAGCTGTGACTCGCCCCCAGGTTGGCTCACTTCGTGTAGCCGCCCACCCCCTACCGGGGGCGCAGTCAGCGGCCCGGCAAAGCCGGTTCCGCGACTGCCCACGAACAGGCGCGCTGCGCGCAGCCGCAGACGGGCACAGCGCGTGCTCCCCGGCCGGCGCAGCCGGGCCCGTTGGTGAAACACCGCGGAACCGGCTTTGCCGGGCCGCTGGTGTTGCCCCCGGCAGGGGGTGGGCGCCCGACACGAAGTGCGGGCAACCTGGGGGCGAGCCATGAACCTCGCAGTCGTCGGCGGCGGGTGGGCCGGGATGGCCTGCGCGGTCGAGGCGACACAGGCCGGGCATGCGGTCAGTGTCTTCGAGGCCGCCCGCAATTGGGGTGGGCGCGCGCGCGCCGTGCCCGCCACGCTGCCGGGCGGAGAGCAGGTGATGCTCGACAACGGCCAGCACATCCTGATCGGCGCCTACACCGAGACGCTGGCGGCGATGGCACGGGTCGGCATCGAGGAGGGCCCGGCGCTGCAACGCATCCCGCTGGCGCTGCGCTTTCCCGATGGCGGGGGCCTGTCGCTGCCGCAACTGCCGCGCTGGCTCGACCAGGCGACGCGGCGCCTGGCGCCCCTCGACGTCCTGGCCGGCGTGCTGGGCGCCCGCGGCTGGTCGTGGCGGGACAAGCTGTCGCTGCTGCAAACCGCCACGCGCTGGCAGCGGCAAGGCTTCGCCTGCGCCGAGGCCGAGACGGTCGCCGGCCTGTGCGCCGCCCTGACGCCGCGCGTGCAGGCCGAACTCACCGAGCCGCTGTGCCTGTCGGCCCTCAACACGCCGCCGGCCGAAGCCAGCGCCCAGGTGTTCCTGCGGGTGCTCGACGACGCGCTGTTCAAGACGCCGGGCGGCTCGGCGCTGTTGCTGCCGAGGGTCGACCTCGGCGCGCTGTTCCCGGATGCCGCGGACCGATGGCTCCGGCAGCGCGGCGCCCGGACCGAAGCGGGCTGGCGGGTGCGCACCCTGGCACGCGAGGGCGCCGGCTGGCGGGTCGACGGCCAGCTGTTCGATCGCGTGGTGCTGGCCTGCGCGCCCTGGGAGGCCGCACGGCTGGCCGCCGATGAGGCCCCGCGCTGGGCCGACTCCGCCGATGCCCTGCAGCACGAAGCCATCGCCACGGTCTACCTGCACGGCGATGCGATGCTGCCGGCGCCGGTGCTGGCGCTGCGCAGCCGGCCGGAAGCGCCGGCGCAATTCGTCTTCGACCGCGGCCAGCTCGGCGGCCCGCGCGGTCTGCTGGCCTTCGTGATCAGCGCCAGCATCGCCGACCGCGAGACGCTGCAGCGGCAGGTGCTGGCGCAGGCCCGCGAGCAGCTCGGCCTGGCCCCGCTGCAACCGGTGCTGACGGTGGTCGAGCGGCGCGCCACCTTCGCCTGCACACCGGGGCTGATTCGCCCGCCGCAGCAGGTGGCGCAAGGCCTGATCGCCTGCGGCGACTATGTCGAGGGAGCCTATCCCGCCACGCTCGAAGGCGCCGTGCGCAGCGCGATCGCTGCCGCCCGGGCGATATAAGGCCGTCCTAGGCCCGGCCCGCCGGCTTGCCGGCGCCGGACCAGTCGGGGCGGTAGCCGGCAGCCGCGGACTTCTTGAGCATTTCGCCGACCGGGTCGGCGTTCGGGATCGTTGGCGTCATGCGGATCGGTGGCGTCGCGGCCGGCCACGAAGGCGCTGCATGAGGACGCGACTCCGACTCGAGCGCGATGCCATGCTTGTCCATCAACCGGTACAAGGTCATGCGCGACACGCCGAGTTCGCGCGCGGCATGCGTGACGTTGCGGCCAACCCGGGTCAGCGTGAGGCAGATGACGTCGCGTTCGGCCATCGTTCGCGCGGCATCCAGCCCCGTGCCGACGGCGTTCTCGACCGCTTCGAGGCCCAGGTCCGTCGGCCCGATCAGGCGCCGGTCGGTCATGACGACCGCGCGCTGCACCCGGTTGAACAGCTCCCGGACATTGCCGGGCCAGCCGTGCGCGAGCATCGCTGCCAGCGCCTGGCGACTGAATCCGCGTACACGCGTGCGGCCCTTGGCGACGCAGCGCTGGAAGAAGTACTCGGCCAGGATCGGCACGTCCTCCATGCGCCTGCGCAGCGGCGCGACGTCGATCGACAGCACGTTGAGCCGGTAGAACAGGTCTTCCCGGAACTGCCCCACCGCCACGGCTTCGGCCAGGTCCACGTGGGACGCGGCCACCACCCGAACGTCGACATGCAGGTTGCGCACGCCGCCCACGCGGCTGATCGTCTTCTCCTGCAGGAAGCGCAGCAGATTGGTCTGCAGCTCGAGCGGCAGGTCGCCGATCTCGTCGAGAAAGATGGTGCCGCCGCTGGCCGCCTCGATGAGTCCGCGCCGCTCCGACGAGGCGCCGGTGAAAGCGCCGCGCTCATGACCGAACAGTTCGGACTGGATCAAGGTCGGCGATATGGCGCCGCAATTGACGGCGACGAAGGGGCCGCCCGAGCGCTGTGAGCACTGGTGGATGGCGCGCGCGGCAAGCTCCTTGCCGCTGCCGCTTTCGCCGCCGATCAGCACTGGCGCTTCGGTCGCCGCGACCTTGCGGATCTGCTCGCGCAGCCGCGTGATCGCGGGCCCCTGCCCGACCATGCCGAGCGCATCCACGGCGGACCGGCGCGCGGCCTCGTTGCGATGCCGAAGCATGGCCCGCTGCGACGCGTGACCCAGGACCATCTCGAGTTCGCGCAGGTCGACGGGCAACAGCATGTGGTCGAAGAAGTGCCCCAGGACCAGCTCGCGAAAGGCCGGCGATTCGAGCGACTGGGCGCCGCAAACAGCCACCCATTCAGCCCCTGGGGAGGCTGCGACGCAAGCCTCCATCGCCGCCTCGGTCACGCTCGCTTCCGCACCGACCACCAGCAGCCCGAGCGTGAATTGCATATGCGCCTGCAGCCGCCCCGCAGCCACCAGGTCCGTGGCGGGGCTGAGATTCCAGCCCCTCGCGAGCAATTGCTCTGCCACCCGGCCGGATGGACTGCCGAGCGTCACGCAAAGAAGGCTCCCTGGCTGCTGCATGGCGAGATCCCCGGTGGCTAGAACGACATGGGCACCCGGACGGTCAGCTGCAGGTCGGGCGTGTCGCGCGTCAATCCCGCGCCCACGGTCACGTTCAGGGTGGTCTTCGGGCTGTACCGGTACGAGTAGCCAAGCAGCAGCGAGCCCAGCTGGGTGCGCACCGAGCCGATCACGCGCTGGCCGTTCTGCTCGGTCGGGCCGATCGAATACAGCTCCATGCCGAGGCTGAACGACGAACGGTCGTTGATCGACAGGCCCATGCCGAAATTCAGGCCCCACACATTGCCTGGCTTGACGTCGCCGATGAACTCTCTTTCGCCGTTCAGCACCAATCGGCTGATCCCGCTGCGTGGGAAGTTGTAGGTGAAGTTCAGGCCGCCGAAGAACACCGCAGGGTCTGAAGGCAGCAGCCAGGTGACGCCCGGCTGCAGCGAATAGAAGCCCGAGCCGGTCGCCAGGTCCAGCGGCAGGCCGGTGCCCGTGGCGTTGCCGACGCAGCGCGTCACGCAATCGGTAATGACCTCGAACGGATCCTTGCCGGTCTTGGACTTGAAGCGCAGCCCCCCGATCACATAGGGGTTGCCGTCCTTGCCGTCGGTGATCTGGTAGCGGGCCGCGAACTCGGCATCGCCGACGCCGTTGCCCTTGGTGTTGAAGACGTTGTCGAAGGCCGAACCGGTGAAGATCTCGCGACTGATGGTGGAGTCGGAGCGCGACACATAGGGCAGCTTGGCTTCGAACTCGAGGCGGTTGGTGGCGCCCCATCGTCCGGTCAGCGTGCCGATGAAGGTGTTGCGCTTGAACTCGCGCACATCGACCAGTCCGATCAGCAGCGCCGGGATCACCGTGTAGCCCACCAACGCGACGCGGTTGCTCGACGAATAGCCGTAGAACAGCGAGGGCTCGAAGACGAACTTGCCCTTGGGCGTGAGGACGCCGGGTTCGTCGAACAGCTGTGCATATTGGGGCGGCTGCGGACTCTCGTCGCTTGGCGCGACGCCCACCTGCACCGGCCTCGATCCGGTGTCGGCGCCTTCGCCTTGCGCCGCTGGCTTTCTGTCGGCAGTCTGCGTGGCTTCCGGGCGTGGTGCGCCGCGCGCCTCCTGGGTCTCGAGCCGCTCCTGCAGTTCGCGGTAGCGAGCCTCCTGCTGTTCGGACTGCTGCTTCAGCGCGTCGATCTGCCGACCCTGCTCCTGCACCTGCTGCTGCAATGCCTCCATGCGCTTGTTGGCACTTCGGCTCGAAGAAGCGCTCTGTGTCTGAGCCGACGCACCCGACCACGCCAGTGACGAACAGGCCAGCAATGCCAGCGCCCTGTACGGACCGAAGGTCTCCATGGTGTCCCCTCTCTCTTGACTTCTTCGTGGGAGCGTTTCACGCAGCAGACTAAGCGTAAAGAACTTGCGCACCAAGCTACAAGTTGCAATCAAAGGTAAACAACCTGTAGCAATTCTGAAGGGCGTCTCAAGACTGTGGCACTTCCGTCCGGCGGCTCCGTGCTCTGCCCACGGGGCGTGGCGTCAAGCCTGGCCTCACGGCGTCGGAATCAGGCCCCGAGCAAGGCCTGGCTTTCACGGCATCGACTGTCACAGGCCTGAGACGGAATGTGCGTCTCGCGAGCGGTCGGGGTCGTTGCAAGGGCTGTCGGACCCTCCGCGCGCAGCCGCGGCGCTACATCGAACGGCCGTCAAGGGAGTGTGACAGAGCAAGTGCCGGTCGGCCTGATGGAGCCCGCTCGCGGCGGCCCGAACGCATCGCGTGGGATGCCCTGCAAGACCGCCCTCGCCTCTGAGCGCAAGGCTTTGCGAAACAAGCCGTAATTTGCTGGCACCGAAGTTGCACATGGCCCTTCGATTTGCGGCGACGCACGTCAATACCAAGCTTGTTCAACTTTCTGGAGGGTTCATGAAAAAGACACTTCTGGCTTCGGCCATTGCGCTTGCCTTCGGGTTCAGCGGTTCGGTGTTCGCCAATGACACGGATCAGGACACCCATCAACGTACGACGACGGGCAGCAACACCGCCACCAGTACCAGTACCAGCACCAGCACCAGCTCACGCACGAGTTCACGTACCAGCACGAGTACCAACAGGGAATCGGGTGCTGCCGAGGCCAGTGCCGAGCGTTCCGCTGCGATCAACAATGGGTCCACCGGGAACTTCACCAACGCCTTCAACACAGCGAAGGCGACGGCCGTGAGCAAGCTGGAGGGCTATGTGTCCGGCAACAGCGTGTCCAACATCGGCAACTACGCCACCAACAATGGCTCTGTCGCCGGCGGCAACGGCTATGGCGGACGAGGCGGCACGGGCAAGGGCGGCACCGCCTATGGCACGGGCACGGGCGGCAACGGCGCTACGGGCACCGGTGCGGTCGGTGCGACGGGCGGCTACGCCTCCAACGGTGCCATCTCGCATGGCAGCGCCACGACCGGCGATTCCAGGGCAGGCGAAGGCGGCAACGGCCTCGGCGGCATCGCCGCAGGCCTGACCGACAGCGGACGCGCCTCATCCAGTGGCGGCGACGGCGGACGCGGCGGTTCGACCGGTGACAGCGGACGCGGCGGAAGCAGCGGCAGTCTGTCCGCGTCTCTGGGCGGCAGGACCGGCGGCGGCGGCGGCGGCGGCAGTTCCGGCGGCACCTCGGCAGGCTCTGGCGGCTCAGGTGGCGACGGTGGCTTGGCCGGTGCCCCGGGCGGTGCAGGCGGCGCGGGYGGCTCAGCCGGTGCGAGCGGCACGGCAGGCGCAGGCGGCGCGAGCGGCGCGGGCGGCACAGCCACTGCGACCAGCACGGCAGGCGCAGGCGGCGCGAGCGGCGCCACGGGTGCCGGTGGAGCGGGCGGTTCGGGCGGCGGCGGTGGTGCAGCCACCAGCACCGCGACCGGCACCCAGACTGGCGGCACGGGCACCGGCGGCGCCGGCGGTTCGAGCACGGTGGGCAGCGCCACCAACGGCAGCGCCAGCAACGGCAACAACACCGCGGGCTCCGGCGGCGCGGGCGGTAGCGGCACAGGCGGCGCAGGCGGCGCAGGCAACGGCGGAACCAATACCGGCAACGGCGGAACCGGCGGCACCGGCAACGGTGGCACAGGCGGCGCAGGCGGCACGGCAACCGTGAATGCGGGCACGTTCAACATGTCCAACACCATGACGAGCGTCGGCCAGACCGCCGCGGGCATCATGGTCGCGAACCAGAACAGCGGCATCGCATCGATGGTTCAGCAAAGCGTGAACGTGCAGGCCAACCTGTCCGTGGGACGCTGATCGAAGCGTGAGACCGATCGTCGCCGTGCGACCCGGGCCACCGGGCGCATGGCGAGGATCGGCTCGCTCTCACCGCAGGCCGAAGGGAGACGCCATGACATCCATCACCCGCTTGGGGTCCATTTGCGTGGCCCTCGGGATCCTGCTGCCGGCAACGGTGGCGGCGCAGACCTCGCAGCCGACGCGCGACGCACCTGGCTCCGTTGCCCGGAGCGTGGCCTTCGTCGCCCAGCCGGTCGACGCGAACACGCTGGCCAATACCCGAGGCGGCGCCGAAGTCGTGAACAACGACATGACCCTGCGCGGCGTCACCGCCAACAACTCGGCGCGCAACGTCACGACGGGCGACAACAGCATCAGTGCCGGTTCGTTCGCCAACATGACCGGGCTGCCGACCGTGATCCAGAACACCGGCGCGAATGTGCTGATACAGAACGCAACGATCCTCAATCTGCAGATGAACTGAGGCACGCCACATGCGCCGCCTGTTGCTCTGCATCGCGTTGTTGGCGACGGCCGAGCTGGCCGCCGCCGACGGCGCCTACATGCCGTCGATCGCCATGGGCGACGTCGTGATTCCATTGACCACCCTGAAGCAGGCGCGCACGGGACGCACGCTGATCCAGAAGTACGACTTCAGCTGCGGTTCGGCGGCCCTGGCGACGCTGCTCACCCACCACTACGGCTTTCCGGTGACCGAGGAGACGGTGTTCCGGCAGATGTACGAGCATGGCGACCAGAACAAGATTCATACCGAAGGCTTCTCGCTGCTCGACATGAAGCGCTTCCTGGCGGCGCAAGGCTTCGAGGCCGATGGCTTCGAGCAGCCGCTGGACAAGCTCAACGAAGCCCGCATTCCGGCCATCGTGCTGATCAACTCCGACGGCTACCACCACTTCGTCGTCGTCAAGGGCGTGCAGGAGGACCGGGTGCTGGTGGGCGATCCAGCCCTGGGGACGCGCGCCATGCCGCGCCAGGCCTTCGAGAAGGTCTGGCAGAACGGCCTGCTGTTCGTGATCCACAACCGCATGGAATCGGCCCGCTTCAACCTGGCAGCGGACTGGCGCGCGGCGCCGAGGGCACCGGTGAACACCGGCATCGCACGCGACGGCATGACCGACATCACGATGCCCAAGTTCGGGCCGGGAGACTTCTGATGCGCCCCCGCCGCGCCCCGGCGCTTCGGTCGGCCCTGATCCTGTCGGCGCTCGCGGGCGTCTTTGGCGCATCCGCCTGGGCCGGCGGACCGGTCGATCCCGTCGAGCGGCGGGCCGAGATCTGGATGGCCGTCGGCGACAGCACGCTGGACCACCTGCGCGGCGGCTTCGATCCGGGCAACGGCCTGCTGGTGACCTTCGGCATCGCGCGCGCGGTCTACATCAACGGCAACCTGGTGACGCAGACCACCTTGAACTTCGGGCAGCTGAACACCCTGAACGCAGCGCAGGCGGCACAGCTCAGCAGGCAGATGGCCGCCCTGAACCTGGTCCAGAACGGCCCCGGCAACATTTTCGAGCCGCAGCAGGCCGGCACCTCGGGCACCGTCATCCAGAACACCCTGGACAACCAGCACATCGTGAACCGGACCGTGATCGACGCCAGCAGCAACGGGCTCGGAATGGTCAAGAACTTCAACACCCAGTCCGCGGTGAGCGAAGGCGTGGCGCGCGCGATCGGCGGCCCACGGTAGTGACGCCCCCCAACGCAGCGTGCGGCACCCCTGCGAATCGACGAAAACGACCGGATCAGCTTTGCGCGGTGTGCAGCGCCACGCACAGGGCGTGCAGGTTCGGCACGATCAGCTGCGGCCGGGCGCCGTGCTCCCAGGGCCGCTCCTCGCGGACCAGCCAGGCCGCCTGCATGCCCGCATCGAGCGCGCCCACCACGTCGAGCGCGGCATCGTCGCCGACATGCAGCATGTCCCTGGGCAGCAGCCCGACCGACGCGGCGGCGGCGCGGAAGATCGGCGCATGCGGCTTGCCGCTGCCGAAATCGCGCGCATTGAAGGCGGCGCGGAACCAGCGGCCGACGCCGGTGCGATGGATGTCGGCGTTGCCATTGGAGACCGCCACCAGCGGATAGCGCTCGCTGAGCCATTTGAGCGCCGGCAGCGCGTCGTCAAAGAGCGTCACGCGTTGTCGCTCGGCGAAGAAGACGTCGAAGGCCGGCTCGGCCAGCGCCGGGTCTTCGCCGGCGCGCCGCAGCGCCCCGCGGATCGACTCGCGGCGCAGCGCGCTCAGGTCGTGCGCGAGATCCGAACGCTCCTTGGCCGTGGCCTCCCGCAGCTCGCGCAGCATCCCGGGGGTCAGCAGCAGGTCGGCCGTCTTCGGCGCCTCGCGCAGCAGCCATTCGTGCAGCACGCGTTCGGCGCGTTCGATGGTCGGCCAGATCGGCCACAGCGTGTCGTCGAGATCGAGCGAAATCGCGGCGACGCGCTTCACGTCGAGGGTCAGGGAATCGGGGGTCGCGTTGGCCATGACAGAGAATATCGCATGCCCTTCAGAGACGAACCGCCCGCCCCAGACACCGCCGAGGAACGCACCGCGGTCCTCTGGTGCAACCTCGGCTCGCCCGACGAACCGACGGCCAGGGCCGTGCGCCCCTATCTCGCCGACTTTCTCGGCGATCCGCGCGTGGTCGAGATTCCGCGCGCACTGTGGGCGCTGATCCTGCACGGCATCATCCTGCGCACGCGCCCGGCCAAGTCGGCCGCCAAGTACGCCAGCATCTGGACGCCCGAAGGCTCCCCGCTCAAGGTCTGGACCCGCAAGCAGGCCGTGTTGCTGGCCGGCTGGCTCGGCGAGCGCGGCCATCGCTTGCAGGTGCGCGATGCCATGCGTTACGGCAATCCCTCGATTGCCGCCCGGCTCGACGAGCTCAAGGCCGCAGGCGTGACGCGCGTGCTGCTGCTGCAGGCCTATCCCCAATACTCGGCCACCACCACCGCCAGCGTGATCGACGCGGTCAATGCCTGGAGCGCACGCGTGCGCCGGCTGCCGGAATTCCGCTTCGTCAACGACTACCACGACGATCCGCTCTACATCGATGCACTGGCGCAGAGCGTGCAGCGCCACTGGCAGCAGCAGGGCCGGGCCGACCAGCTGGTGATGAGCTTCCACGGCATCCCGGAGCGCAACATCCGTCTCGGCGACCCCTACCAGGCGCAGTGCCTGGCGACCGCCCGCCTGCTGGCCGAGCGGCTCGCGCTCGCCCCGGCGCACTACCGCGTGACCTTCCAGTCGCGCTTCGGCCGCGCCAAATGGCTCGAACCCTACACCGAGCCGACCCTGCGCGAGCTCGGCGCGGCGGGCGTCTCGCGCGTCGACGTGATGTGCCCGGGCTTCCCGGCCGACTGCCTGGAGACGCTCGAGGAAATCGCGATGGAGGGCCGCGACGCCTTCCTGCACGCGGGCGGCAAGGAGTTCCGCTATGTCCCCTGCCTCAACGACCACCCGGCGTGGATCACGGCGCTGGCGGACATCGCCGAACGCCATCTGGCGGGCTGGCCCACCCGAACACCGACCACATGAAAAAAGAACTGCACGAAGCCAACCGGCTTTCGTGGAATGCAGCAACCGTCGCGCACAACAGCCACAAGGGCGACCAGGCCGCGTTCTTCCGCTCGGGAGGCTCGACCCTGTTTGCCGAGGAACTCGAACTGCTCGGTGACGTCAGGGGCGCCGCCGTGCTGCACCTGCAGTGCAACGCGGGCCAGGACAGCCTGAGCATCGCGCGGCTCGGTGCCGAGGTGACGGGCGTGGACATCTCGGACGAAGCCATCGCCTTCGCAACGCAACTCTCGGCGCAGTCCGGCATCGCGGCTCGCTTCGAGCGCTCCGACGTCTACGACTACTTTCGCGATGCCCAGGCACGGGGCGAGCGCTACGACATCGTCTTCTGCTCCTACGGCACGCTCTGCTGGCTTTCCGACCTCCAGTCCTGGGCCCGGGGCGTGGCGCAGTTGCTCAAGCCGGGCGGCCGTTTTGTCTTCGTCGAGTTCCACCCGTTCGCGATGGTGTTCGACCCGGCCTGGCAGTTCCACTACGACTACTTCAATGAAACGCCCGTGCCCGAAGCGGGCGTCAGTGACTATGTGGCCGACTCCCGCGAAGGCCTGGTGCCCGATGGCCAGGCGCCCGGGGTGCAGGGCTTTCGCAATCCGCACCCCAGCTTCGAATTCGCCTGGGGTGTGGGCCAGGTGATCACCGGGCTGGTGCAGGCCGGCCTGGCCATCGATCGCTTCGACGAATACCCGTACGCGAACGGCTGGAAGGCCTTCGAGCGCATGCGCGACATCGGCGGGCGGCGCATGGCGCCGCCGGCAGACCTTCCGCGCATTCCGCTGATGTATTCGCTCGCGGCGTACAAACCGCAGGCTTGATGCGCCCGGCCCCCTGCGGGCCGATCAGAAGCGGCCGAGGTAGTCGAGCTTGCCGAGTGCCACGCCGCTGTGACGCAGCACGCCATAGGCGGTCGTCACGTGAAAGAAGAAGTTCGGCAAGGCGAACTGCAACAGGTAGCGCTCGGCCGTGAACTTGAGTTCGTTGCCGCGCACCTTCATCGTGATCTCGCGCGCCTCGGCGCCATCGACCAGCGCACGATCAACGCCGTTGAGGAACTCGATCGTCTTCGCGACCCGCGCCTGCAGTTCGGCGTAGGTGGTCTCGGTATCGGGAAAGCTCGGCGCCGTGATGCCGGCCAGCCGCGCCGTGCCCAGCTTCGAGGCGTCGCTCGCGCTCTGCACCTGTCCCGCCAGCGTGAACATGTCCGGCGCCAGCCGCGCATTGACGAGCTCGACCGGATCGATGCCCGAGGCCTGCGCATGCGCGAGGCCCTTGTCCAGCACGTGCGAGAGCTGGCCGAGTCCGCGGGTGAACACCGGGACTGAAATGTCGTAGAACGAAAGCGCCATGAAAGAAGACTCCGTGTTGAATGGTCGGCCCGATTGTCGAACCACCGCGGATCACGTGCCGGCGGCGCGGATAAAAGCCTCGATCGGGCCCAGATGTGCCGGCACGTTGAGCGCCGGCGCGTGGCCGCAACCCGGAACCTCGATCACCTGCAGGCGGCCCGCCGCGCCAGGGCCGCGCCTGCGCATCTCGTCCAGCGTCGCGGGCAGCACAAGGTCGGATTCGACGCCGCGCAGGCACAGCAACGGCACCTCGATCGCGTCGTAGTGCGGCCACACCAGGTAGTCGTCGGGATGGGCTTCGAACTGCCGCACCATCGCCGGATCGTAGTGCGGCGTCACCCGGCCGTCCGGCAGGCGGCGGGTCGAGGTCTCGGTCAGCCGCCGCCATTGCGCGTCGCTGAGCCAGCCATAGGGCTTGTAGACCGTGCGGAAGAACTGCTCGAGTTCGACCACGGTGTCGAAGGCCGGCGGCTGACCCGCGTACGAGCGGATGCGCGCGACCGCGGCGGCCGCGATCTGCGGCGCGTTGTCGTTGAGCACCAGGCTCGCGATGCGCGGCTTCATCGTCGGCTCGAGCAGGCCCGAGGCCGACACCATGCCGATGGCCCCCCCCATCGAGGTGCCGACCCAGTGCACGCGCGTGAGCTTCAGTTCGTCGAACAGGCCGAGCGCAAGCCGGCCGTAGAAGGACAGCTGGTATTCGTCGTCCGGCGCCGGGCTCCACTGGCTCAGCCCGCGGCCGATGGTGTCGGGGCAGATCACGCGGAAGCCGCGTTCGGCGAAATGCACGGCCAGCTCGTCCATGTCGCGGCAGGTGCGCGCCAGGCCGTGCCAGGCCACCACCACCGGGCCGTCGCGCGGGCCCCAGTCGAGCCAATGGACCTCGCGGCCGGCGATCTGAAGGTAGTTCGAGTTCGGCAGAATCATTTCATCGCTCCACCACGCGATCGCGTGACCGGTACAGCCAGATGCCAGGGATATCGCGGAACCGGCTTTGCCGGGCCGCTGGTATCGCCCCCTTCGAGGGGGAGGCGCCGCAGGCGCTTCGGGGGTGTGTCATCCTTTTGCCCTCGCGCGCAGCCGGCCGACGATGCCGGTCGGGAAGTAGTACACGGACAGCACGAACAGCACGCCCAGCCACAGCAGCCAGCGGTCGGGCGACAGCAGGGCCGCGAGCCAGCCGATGCCGCTCGCGGCTTCGCTGGCAATGCGCAGCAGGTCCTGCAGATAGCTCTGCGCGATCACGAACAGCACCGCGCCCACCACCGCACCGTAGATCGTCCCCATGCCGCCGATCACCACGATCAGCAGCACGTCGACCATGATCTCGAAGCTCAGCGAGGTGTCGGGGCCGTTGTAGCGCAGCCAGATCGCGAGCATGGCGCCGGCCAGCGTCGCGAACAGCGCCGACAACACCGAGGCCGTGGTCCGATAGACCACCACGCGGTAGCCGATCGCCTCGGCGCGGAACTCGTTCTCGCGGATCGCCTGCAGCACGCGGCCGAAAGGCGAATTCACGATCCGCAGCAAGGCCAGCACCAGCACCACCGTGGCGACGAACAGCAGGTAGTAGCACAACAGCCGGCCGTCGAGCGAGACGCCGAGGAAGGGCTCTTCGGCGAACTCGAAGCTCGGCGAGATCAGCTCGGGCAGCTTGAAGGTCAGGCCGTCCTCTCCGCCTGTGAAGTCCGACAACTGCGAGGCCAGGGTCTGGAAGGCCGAGGCCACGGCCAGCGTGATCATGGCGAAGAAGATCGCCCGCACGCGCAGCGAGAACAGGCCGATCGCGAGCGACAGCACCAGCGAGATCGCGAGCGCCGCGCCGAGCCCGACCGCCACCGCGCTCCAGCTCGCCCCGAGGCGGCTGGCCGAGATCGCGATGCCGTAGGCGCCGATGCCGAAGAACATCGTGTGCGCGAAGCTCACGATGCCGGTGTAGCCGAGCAGCAGGTCGAAGCTCGCGACCAGCACGATGAAGACCAGGATCTTGGCTGCGACGCTGAGCGCCTTGACGCCCGGGAACAGGAAGGGTGCGAAGGCCAGCGCCAGCACCAGGGCCGCGAGCAGCAGCGCCAGCAGGCGGCTGCGCGGCAGGTCGTTGGAAAGAAGTCGGGACAGCATGGAGTTCTCTTCAGCGATTGGCCACGGGATACACGCCCTGCGGACGCCACAGCAGCACCGCCACCATCAGGAAGATGCTCGCGAACTGGGTCAGCGTCGGGACGATGAAACCGATGTAGTTGGTCATCAGGCCGACCAGCAAGGCGCCGATCAGTGCGCCGGCGGTCGAGCCCAGCCCGCCGATGATGATCACGATGAAGATCAGCACGTTGACCTGCGCACCCATCTGCGGGATCAGGTTCTGCTGGAACAGGCCCCACATCACGCCGCCCAGGCCCGCCAGGGCACTGCCGACCACGAAGACGCCGACGAACAGCCGGCCGATGCGATAGCCCAGCGACTCGACCATCTCGCGGTCCTGCACGCCGGCGCGGATCAGCAGGCCGATCTTGGTGCGGCCCAGCGTCCAGGCCAGCAGGCCGAAGACGAAGACGCCGATCACGACCGCGAGGATGCGGTACTTGCTGATGGCCGCATCGCCGATCAGCAGCGAGCCGCGCAGCGCGTCGGGCAAGGGCAGCGGGACCTGTCCCGGCCCCCAGATCACCTTGATCAGCTCCTCGCCGATGATCATGCCGCCCATCGTGATCAGGATCTGCTTCAGGTGCTGGCCGTAGACCGGCCGCACGATGAAGCGCTCGAACGCCAGGCCGACCGCGCCGGCCACCGCCATCGCCACCAGCATCGCCGGGAACACGGCCACGAGATTGCGCCACAGCTCGCCCGAGCCGGTCCAGTCGCCCATCAGGCCGAGCACGCTGCTCGCGACGAAGGCGCCGAGCGCGATGAACACGCCATGGCCGAAGTTGAGCACGTCCATCAGGCCGAAGATCAAGGTCAGGCCCGAGGCGATGATGAAGATGATCATGCCCATCGCGAGCCCGGCGACCGTGAGCGTGAGCCAGGTCGAGACGGAGCCCGTGAGCGGCAGCGCGACCAGTGCCAGCACCGGCACCAGCAGCAGCGGCTTCCAGTCGAAGTCGGTATTTTTCATAGAGCGAGTCCCAGCAGGGATTGCTGCAGTTGTTCGTCGGCCGAGAACGCGGCCATGGGGCCGCTGTGGACCACGCGGCCGTTGTCCATCACGGCCACGCTGTCGCCCAGGCGCTGCGCGAAGCTGATGTTCTGCTCGACCAGCAGGATCGTCACGCCGCTGCGCTTGAGCTCGCCGAAGGCGTCGATCATGTTGTTGATGATGGCGGGCGCGAGGCCCTTGCTGGGCTCGTCGATCACCAGCAGTTCTCGCGGCTCGACGATCGCGCGCGACACCGCGAGCATCTGCTTCTGGCCGCCCGAGAGCTTGCCTGCCGGGTGGTTCCAGAATTTTTCGACCGCAGGGAAGAGCTTGAAGATCCACTTCAATCGCGCGTCGTCCATCTGCTCGGCGTTCTTGGCGTTGCGCGCGGCCAGCAGCATGTTCTCCTTGACCGTGAGGTCCGAGAAGATGCCCATGTTCTCCGGCACGTAGGCGATGCCGAGCTCGGCGATCTGCGGCGTGCGCATCGCCGTGATGTCCTTGTCGCCGAAGCGCACGCTGCCCTGCGAGGCATGCCACAGGCCCATCAGCGTGCGCAGCGTGGTGGTCTTGCCGGCGCCGTTGCGGCCCAGCAGCATCGTGAGCTGGCCGCGGGGCACGGCCAGGTCGACGCCGTGCAGGATGTGGTACGCACCGATGTGCGTGTGCACGCCCTTCATCTCGAGCAGATTGGTGGTCATGCAGCCTCCTTCGCGACGCCGAGGTAGGCTTCCTGCACGATCGGCGAGGCGATGACGTCCGCCGGCTCTCCATCGGCCACCAGCTGTCCGTTGTGCAGCACGATGATGCGGTCGGCGAGTTCGCGCACCACGTCCATCTTGTGCTCGACCAGGAGGATGGTCTTGCTCTTGTCCTGCTTGAGCTTGCGGATCAGGTCCAGGATCACGGGCGCCTCGGCCGCGTTCATGCCGGCCGTGGGTTCGTCGAACATGAAGACCTTGGGTTCGAGCGCCATCAGCAGCGCCACCTCGAGCTTGCGCTGGTCGCCGTGCGGCAGGCTGGCCACCGTAGCGTGCTCCTTGGACTTGAGCGCCACCTCGGCCAGGATCTGGTCGGCCCGCTCGGTCAGCGCGCGGTGGTCGCTCCAGATGCTCCACAGGTTGAGGCCGCGCCGATGCGCGCCCTCGCGCGTCGCCTGCACCGCGAGCCGCACGTTCTCGAGCACCGTGAGGTTCGGGAACAGGTTGGTCAGCTGGAAGGCCCGGCCGAGCCCCGCCCGCGTGCGCGCCGAGGCCGGCAGCCCCGACAGCAATTGACCGTCGAGCGACACCGTGCCCGCGGAAGCCTTGAGCTGCCCCGAGATCAGGTTGAAGTACGTGGTCTTGCCGGCCCCGTTGGGGCCGACGATCGCGGTGAGCGTGCCCGGCGCGAACGCGCACGAGACAGCATTCACCGCCACGTGCCCGCCGAAGCGGATGGTGAGATCAGTGGTTTCAAGCATGGAATGTGAGTCCGCGGCCGGCGCAGCCAGGCCCGTTCGTGAAACACCGAGGAACCGGCTTTGCCGGGCCTCTGGTGTTGCCCCCTGAAAGGGGGTGGGCGCCCGGACACGAAGTGCCGGGCAACCTGGGGGTCAGCGTTTATTACGGATGGGGATGTCCATCTCTTCCGGCTTGATCTCGTGCACCAGCTCCGGCACGCCCCAGGCGAACGCCGGATCGACCTTGATCTTGAAGTGGTACATGCTCTGCATCGCCTGGTGGTCTTCCTTGCGGAAGGTCATCTTGCCCTTCGGCGTGTCGAAGCTCATGCCTTCCATGGCCGTGATCAGCTTGTTGGTGCCGGTGTCGCCGCCGGTCTTCTTGAGCGCCGTCACCACCGCCATCGCGGCCGAGAAGCCGCCGGCCGTGAAGAAGTCCGGCGGCGTCTTGAATTCCTTGTAGTGCATCGAAACCATCGCCTCGTTGACCGGATTCTTCGGGATGCCGAAGTAGTAGTAGGCCGCGCCTTCCATGCCCGGCAGCGCCTTGTAGGCCGCCATGGCCGGCAGGATGTTGCCGCCGGTCGCGATCTCGATGCCGTAGCGCTTCAAGTCGAGGTCGACGATCTTGAACGGGTTGCCCGCGCCGGCCCAGACGATCCAGATGATCTTGCGGCCCGGCTGGTCCTTGAGCTTGTCGATCAGGCGCTGGGCGCCGGCCGTGAAGTCGGTGGTTGCGGGCGGGAGGTATTCCTCATGGACCAGCTTGGCCTTCTTCAGCGCAGCGCCGAAAGCCTTCACGCCGTCGCGGCCGAAGGCGTTGTCTTGCGCCAGCGTCGCGACCGTGACGCCGGGCTTGTCGATCGCCACCGCGTTCGAGATCGCGTCCTGCGAGCTGTTGCGGCCGGTGCGGAAGATGTACTTGTTCCACTTGTCGCCGGTGATCGAATCGGCCACGGCGGGCTCGACCAAGAGAATCTTCTTGTATTCCTCGGCCACCGGCAGCATCGCCAGCGCCACGCCCGAGGAGGTCGGGCCGACCGCGAGCGCGGCCTTGTCGTCGGCATAGGCCGCGGCCAGCAGCGACTTGCCGAGATCGGGCTTGCCCTGGTCGTCCTTCTCGATCACGACGATCTTCTTGCCGTTGACCGTCATGGTGCCGCCGGTCGCGTAGTCCAGGCCCATCATGAAGCCGGTCTGGGTCTGCTTGCCGTAGGCCTCGAGCGGGCCGGTCTTGCTGTAGACGTGGGCGATCTTGATCTCGTTGGACTGGGCCCAGGCCGGGACGGTCAAGGCGCCAGCGGCAGCCAGGGTGGCCAGCGCGACGAGGTAGCGACGTTGCATTCTTTGTCTCCTGAAGGTGATGGCTGAATATTGCACAGTTCGTGCCAGCCGCCATCGCCTTGAAAACAAAGGACTTTCCCTTGGTCAATCCGCGCAAAGCCTGAAATCAGGACAGTTCAACCGTCCATTTTTCAGACAACTGCATGTTTTTTATTCAGGGTTTTCCAGACGTTCATAGAGGGTCGCGCGCGAAATGCCCAGGAGCCGCGAGGTCGCCAGCTTGTTGCCGCCGGTCGCGGTCATCGCGGCGGCGATCGCACGGCGTTCGAGTTCCGCCACCTGTTGGGCCAGCGGCCGCAACAGCGCCGCGCCTTCGGCCGAATCAGTGGCCGCGCGCGGCAGCGGCTCGGCCGCCGCGATCTGCTCCTGACCCGCCTCGCGCAGGATGCGTTCGAGCTGCGCGGCGTCGATGCGCTGCGAATCGCTGCGCATGGTCACCTGTTCGAGCACGTTGCGCAGTTCGCGGATGTTCCCGCGCCAATGCTGGGCCGCGAGCAGCGCCAAGGCCTCGGACGTCAGCTCGGGCGGCGCTTCGCCGCTGCGCAGCGCCATGTCCTCGCCCAGCGTCTCGACCAGCGCGGGAATGTCGGCGCGCCGCTCGCGCAGCGGCGGCACCCGCACCGGCAGCACGTTGAGGCGGTAGTAGAGGTCCTCGCGGAAGCGCCCTTCCCGCACCAGCGCCGCCAGATCGCGCGAGGTGGCGGCGATCACGCGGGCATCGAAGGGCACCAGCTTGTTGGAGCCCAGCGGCTCGATCTCGCCCTCCTGCAGCGCCCGCAGCAGCTTGGCCTGCAGCCCGAGCGGCATGTCGCCGATCTCGTCGAGGAACAGGGTGCCGCCGTCGGCCAGCTTGAACTTGCCCTCGCGCGCCTTGCGGTCGGCGCCGGTGAAGGCGCCGGGCGCGACGCCGAAGAACTCGGCCTCGAGCAGGGTGTCGGGCACGGCCGCGATGTTGACGCTGACGAACATGCCGCCGGCACGCGCCGAGGCGGCATGGATCGCATGCGCCAGCAGTTCCTTGCCGGTGCCGGTCTCGCCGAGCAGCAGCACCGGGCTGGAGGACTGCGCCGCGCGCCGCGCATGGCGCTTGACCTCGACCGCCGCCGGGCTGCTGCCGATGAAGCTCGTGAAGGTGTATTTCGATCGGCGCTGGCCGTCGGCCGACTGCTGGTAGAGCGGGTTGTTGCGCTGGCTCGCGAGTTCGCGGCGGGCGTCGTCGAGATCGCGCTGCAGCAGCGCGAACTTGCTGATCAGCGGCTGCAGCGTGGTCTCGGGATGGTCGAACAGCACGATGCCGATCGCGCCGATGACCTCGCCGGGCGTCGTGCCCGCATCGCCTTCGCGCTCCTCGCGCAGCGGGATGCGGCTGACCACGAAGGTGCCGGCCTTGTTGGTCAGCAGATCGATCAGGATCGGCTCGCCGGTGTCGAGCACGCGGCGCATCTGGGTGTTGGGGATCACGTCCTCGACGGGATGGCCCAGGAACTGGTCGATCGACGAGAAGCCGAGTGCCGGCAGGAAGCGGCGGTAGCCCTCGTTGACCCAGACGATGCGCCCGCCCCGGTCGACCAGGAACATCCCCTGGCTGATGCTGGAGAACAGATGGAACATCGAGCGCGCGGCGAGCGCGAGGATGCCTTCGGCGTCGAGCGGCAAGGCGGGGGGTGCGGCGGTGGCGGGCGACATGGCGGGATCGTAGCGCGCATCAAAGAAGGGGCCGAAGCGCATCAATCCGTCGGCGCCGATTCAGTACTATCGAAGACTTTTGGAAACGCGCCGCGCGACTACAGCTCGAACCGTTGCGGCCTTGCTATGCTGCGCGCCTTGCACGGCCCACCAGCCGCCTGCCGGCGCGAAGGCGAAGCGATCCGTTCGCCAAGGCACGCCACTCCTTTTTTGCGGAATCTCATGAGGAACTCCCGGCTCCCGGCGCTCTGCCTCGTCGCTCCCCTGCTGCTCGCCGCCTGCGCGGTCCCGCGCCCGCCCGCGCAGGTGACGGCACCGACGCCCGCGCAGTGGCAGACGCCCCTGCCCGCCACCACCTCGGCCCTGCCGCATGGCGGCTCGCTGCCGTCGCTGGCCGAGTGGTGGCGCCAGCTCGACGATCCGCTGCTGGTCGAACTGATCGTCGCCGCCGAGGCCGCGAGCCCGACCGTGGCCAGCGCCCAGGCGCGCATCGGCGAAGCCCGCGCCGCGCGCGTCGCGGCCGGCGCGGCGCTGGTGCCGAATCTCAACGGTTCGCTGTCGGCCAGCCGCGGCAACTCGCCGACCTCGGGCTTTTCGACCGGCACGACCGGCGTCGCCGGCAGCGACATTCCCCCGCTCACCACGATGCAGGCCGGCCTGCAGTCGAGCTGGGAGATCGACCTGTTCGGCGGCCTGCGCGCCAGCCGCGACGCCAGCCAGTCGCGCTATGCGGGCGCCGACGCCCGCTGGCACGACGCCCGGGTCTCCGTCGCGGCCGAGACCGCCAACGCCTACCTGGCCGAGCGGGCCTGCCGGCGCCAGCTGGTGGTGTCGACCTCCGACGCGCAATCGCGCGCCGAGTCCGCGCGCCTGACCGAGTTGTCCGCGCAGGCCGGATTCACGGCGCCCGCCGATGCCGCGCTGGCGCGCGCCAGTGCCGCCGAGGCCGCCGGGCGCCTGACCCAGCAGCAGGCGCTGTGCAGCGTCCAGCAACAGGCGCTGGTGGCGCTGACCGGCATCGAGGGAACGGTGCTGGCGCCCAAGCTGGCCGCTGCCCCGATCGATGTCACGTTGCCCGCGGTACAGGCGGTCTACAGCGTGCCGGCCGAGGCGCTGGCGCAGCGGCCGGACGTCTACGCCGCCGAACTCGATGTCGCCGTGGCGAGCGCCGAGGCCGGCGCGGCGCTGGCCCAGCGCTTTCCGCGCCTGTCGCTCCAGGGATCGATCGCCGTGCTGAAGGTGCGCGGCGGCGGATTCAGCGAAACCCTGGACACCTGGACCCTCGGTCCGCTGGCGCTCAACGTTCCGATCTTCGACGGCGGCACGCTGGCGGCCAACTACGACGCCGCCAAGGGCCGCTACGACGAATCCGTGGCGCTCTACCGCGCCAACGTGCGCCGCGCGGTGAGCGAGGTGGAACAGGCACTGATCAACCTCCAGAGCACCAACGACCGCGCGGCCGATGCCGACACCGCGGTGCGCAACTACCAGATCTCCTTCGACGCCACCCAGGCCCGCTACACCACCGGCCTCGCGAGCCTGTTCGATCTCGAGGATGCGAGGCGCACGCTGTTCGTCTCGCAGACCGCCCGCGTCGCACTGCAACGCGAGCGCGCCGAAGCCTGGGTCTCGCTCTACCGCGCCATGGGCGGCGGCTGGACGCGGCCCGAATCCGTCGCCACATCGACCTCTTCCGCTGCGCCGTCGCCATGAAAAGAATGAAGCGTTCCACCCTCCTCGTCCTGTTCGCCGCCCTGCTGGTCCTGGGGGCCGGCGCCTTCTGGCTGCTGCGGGCCCAGCCGGCCGCCGCGCCCGAGAAGAAACCCGAAGCCGCCGCCCGGCCCTCGTTGACCGTCACGGTCGCCAGGCCCGAGACCAGCGAGCTGAGCGTCACGCTGGCGGCCAACGGCAATGTGGCGGCCTGGCAGGAGGCCAGCATCGGCTCCGAGTCCAACAGCCTCAAGCTGGCCGAAGTGCGAGTCAACGTCGGCGACGTGGTGAAGAAGGGCCAGGTGCTCGCCACCTTCTCGGCCGAATCGGTGCAGGCCGACGTGGCGCAGGCGAAGGCGTCCCTCGCCGAAGCCCGCGCCACCGCCGCCGATGCCACCGGCACCGCGGCGCGCGCGCGCACGCTGCAGGCCACCGGCGCGATGAGCCAGCAGCAGATCAACCAGTACCAGACCGCCGAGCAGACCGCCAAGGCGCGGGTGGAGGCGGCCGAGGCGGTGCTGGCTGCGCAGCAGGTGCGCGGCCGCAACACGCAGGTGCTGGCGCCCGACGATGGCGTGATCTCGGCGCGCACCGCCACCGTCGGCAGCGTGGTCAGTGCCGGCACCGAGCTGTTCCGCATGGTCCGCCAGGGCCGGCTCGAATGGCGCGCCGAGGTCACCTCCTCCGAACTCGGCCGCATCGCGGTCGGCACGCCGGCCGTGATCACCAGCGCCAGCGGCGCCCAGGTCAGCGGCAAGGTGCGCAGCGTGGCGCCGACGGTCGATCCGCAGACCCGCGCGGCGCTGGTCTATGTGGACATCCCGAACGTGCTGCAGAACACGGGCCTCAAGGCCGGCATGTTCGCCCGCGGCGACTTCCAGCTCGGGCGCACCAGCGCGCTGACGGTGCCGCAGGCCTCGGTGGTGCCGCGCGACGGCTTCAACTACCTGCTGCTGCTGCAGTCCGACAACCGGGTGTCCCAACTCAAGGTCGAGACCGGGCGCCGCGTCGGCGACCGGGTCGAGATCACGACCCCGCTGCCGGCCGACGCCCGCGTGGTGGTCCAGGGAGCCGGCTTCCTGAACGACGGCGACCTGGTGCGGGTGGTCGATGCGCCCGCGGCGGCCAAGCCCGGCGTCGAAGCCGCCAAGTAAGGAGCAGCGTCCATGAACGTCTCGGCCTGGTCCATCCGCAACCCGATCCCGGCGGTGATGCTGTTCGTGCTGCTGACCTTCGCCGGTCTGCTGTCCTTCAACGCGATGAAGGTGCAGAACTTCCCCGACATCGACCTGCCGACGGTCACCGTCTCGGCCGCGCTGCCGGGCGCCGCGCCCTCGCAGCTCGAGAACGACGTCGCGCGCAAGCTCGAGAACGCGATCGCCACCATCCAGGGCCTCAAGCACATCACGACCAAGGTGCAGGACGGCGCGGCCACGCTGATCGTCGAGTTCCGGCTCGAGAAGCCGGTGCAGGAGGCCGTCGACGACGTGCGCTCCGCGGTGCAGCGGGTGCGCGCCGACCTGCCGGCCGACGTGCGCGACCCCGTGGTCACCAAGCTCGACTTCGCGGCCCAGCCGGTGCTGGCCTTCACCATCGCGTCCTCGAAGATGGACGACGAGGCGCTCTCCTGGTTCGTCGACAACGATGTCACCAAGAAGCTGCTGGCGCTGCCCGGCGTCGGCGCCGTGAACCGCGTCGGCGGCGTCACGCGCCAGGTGCACGTGGACCTCGACCCGGCCAAGCTGCAGGCGCTCGGCGCCACCGCGGCCGACATCTCGCGCCAGCTGCGGCTGGTGCAGACCGAGAGCGCGGGCGGTCGCGCCGACGTCGGCGGCAGCGAGCAGCCGGTGCGCACGCTGGCCACGGTGCAGTCGGCCGACCAGCTCGACGCCATGCAGATCGCGCTCGGCGACGGCCGCCGCATCCGCCTCGACGAGGTGGCCCGCATCAGCGACACCATCGCCGAGCCGCGCGCCGCCGCGCTGCTCGACGGCAAGCCGGTGGTCGGCTTCGAGGTGGCGCGCAGCCGCGGCGCCAGCGAGGTCGAGGTCGGCGCCGCGATCCAGAAAGCGCTGGCCGAGCTGCGCGCGCAACACCCGGACATCCAGCTCACCGAGGCCTTCAACTTCGTCGCCCCGGTCGAGGAGGAGTACGAGGGCTCGCTGCATCTGCTCTACGAGGGCGCGATCCTGGCCGTGATCGTGGTCTGGCTGTTCCTGCGCGACTGGCGCGCCACCTTCGTCTCGGCGGTGGCGCTGCCGATGTCGGTGATCCCGGCCTTCGCCGGCATGTACCTGCTGGGCTTCTCGGTCAACGTGATCTCGCTGCTGGCGCTGTCGCTGGTGGTCGGGATCCTGGTCGACGACGCGATCGTGGAGGTCGAGAACATCGTGCGCCACCTGCGCATGGGCAAGACGCCCTACCAGGCCGCGATGGAGGCGGCCGACGAGATCGGGCTGGCGGTGATCGCCACCACCTTCACCCTGATCGCGGTGTTCCTGCCGACCGCCTTCATGAGCGGCGTGGCCGGCAAGTTCTTCAAGCAGTTCGGCTGGACCGCCTCGCTCGCGGTCTTCGCCTCGCTGGTGGTGGCGCGGGTGCTGACGCCGATGATGGCGGCCTACATCCTGAAGCCGATCGTCGGCACCGAGAAGGAGCCACGCTGGCTCTCGATCTACATGCGCATGGCCGAGTGGTGCCTCAAGCACCGCTTCACGACCATGGTGCTGGCCACCCTCTTCTTCTTCGGCTCGGTGGCGATGATCCCGCTGCTCAAGACCGGATTCATTCCGCCCGACGACAACTCGCAGACGCAGGTCTACCTGTCGCTGGCGCCGGGCGCCACGCTGGCCCAGACCACGGCCGCGGCCGAGGAGACGCGGCGCCGCGTGATGGCGATCGACCATGTGAGGAGCGTCTACACCACGGTGGGCGGCGGCAGCGCGGGCGGCGACCCCTTCGCCAATTTCGGCACGCCCGAAACGCGCAAGGCCACGCTCACGATCCAGCTCGATCCGCGCGGCGACCGGCCGCGCAAGCAGGTGATCGAGAACCAGATCCGCGCCGCCCTCGAATCCCTGCCCGGCGTGCGCAGCACCGTGGGGCTGGGCGGTTCGGGCGAAAAATACATCCTGGCGCTGAGCGGCGACGACCCGGCGGCGCTGACCACCGCCGCCCGCGCGGTGGAGCGCGACCTGCGCACCATCCCGGGCCTGGGCAACATCACCTCGACCGCCAGCCTGATCCGGCCCGAGATCGCGGTGCGGCCCGACTTCGCGCGCGCCGCCGACCTCGGCGTGACAAGCTCGGCGATCGCCGAAACGCTGCGCGTCGCCACCCTCGGCGACTACGACCAGAACCTGCCCAAGCTCAACCTGGCGCAGCGGCAGGTGCCGATCGTGGTCAAGCTGGAGGATTCGGCACGCCGGAACCTCGCGCTGCTCGAGCGCCTGGCGGTGCCCGGTGCGCGCGGGCCGGTGATGCTGGGCCAGGTGGCCGCGCTCACGGTCGAGGGCGGCCCGGCCGTGATCGACCGCTACGACCGCTCGCGCAACGTCAACTTCGAGATCGAACTCTCGGGCGTCGGCCTGGGCGACGCCAAGGACGCGGCGATGAAGCTGCCCTCGATCCGCAGCCTGCCGCCCGGCGTGCGGGTGGCCGAGGTCGGCGACGCCGAGGTCATGACCGAGCTGTTCGCAAGCTTCGGGCTGGCGATGCTGACCGGCGTGCTGTGCATCTACATCGTGCTGGTGCTGCTGTTCAAGGACTTCCTGCATCCGATCACGATCCTGTGCGCGCTGCCGCTGGCGCTCGGCGGTGCCTTCGTCGGCCTGCTGATCGGCCAGAAGGCGCTGTCGATGCCCTCGCTGATCGGGCTCATCATGCTGATGGGCATCGCGACCAAGAACTCGATCCTGCTGGTGGAATACGCGATCGTGGCGCGCCGCGAGCACGGCATGTCCCGCTGGGACGCGCTGCGCGACGCCTGCCACAAGCGGGCCCGGCCGATCATCATGACCACCCTGGCGATGGGCGCCGGCATGCTGCCGATCGCGGTCGGGTTCGGTGCCGCCGACTCCAGCTTCCGCTCGCCGATGGCGATGGCGGTGATCGGCGGGCTGATCACCTCCACCGTGCTGAGCCTGCTGGTGGTGCCGGCGGTGTTCACCTATGTGGACGACGTCGAGGGCTGGATCCGGCGCACCGTGCGGCGCCTGCGCGGCCAGCCGGCAAAGCCCGAGGCGAAGCCGGACACGGTTCACGGCGCGGGATAGACTCGGCACCGTCCACCGCCGGAGCCACACCATGACCCGACCCGATTTCCGTGCCGCGATGTGCGGCGCGTTGCTGGCCAGCGCGCTCGGCGCCACCGCCCAGACGCCGACCGACTTGCAGCAGGCCCAGGAGCGCCATGAGCGCCAGCTGGCCGTGTGCAACAGCGGCAAGCTGCCGGCACCCGAGCGCGAGGCCTGCGTGCGCGACGCCGGCGCCGCGCTGGACCGCGCCCGCGGCGGGCCGCCGGCCAACGTCACGACGCGCACGCCCGACCGCCGTGCCACGGTGGTCGCGCCGGCCGGCGAGCCGGTGCCGGGCGCCACCGAGACGGTGCGCTCGCGCCGCTCCACCACCGTGGTGCCGGTCGACCCGCCGTCGCGCTGAGAACCCGCATAATCGCCCCCATGTCCGCCCTGCGCCGCGCCCGCCTCCTCGCCTGCTTCGTGCTGGCCTGGTTCGCGCTGTCGCTCGGCGTCGCGGTGGCGTCGCCGCTGGTGCAGCCCAAGGCGATGCAGATCGTCTGCTCGGCCGCCGGCGCCACCATGCTGGTGGCCCTGACCGACGACGGCGCGCAGGCGCCCGCCGCCAGCCACCTGGACTGCCCGCTGTGCCTGCCGGCCGGCGCCCCGCCGCCGGCCCTGCCGCTGGCCGAGCTGCCGACGCTCCAGCCCCTGGGCCACGCGGTCCAGTCGATCCCGGCCGCGCGCATCGCCGCGGCCACCGCGGCGCCGCTGCCGGCGCGCGGGCCACCTCTCTCCTGAGCTTGCTTCCGACCTGATGCACGAGGCGCCCTGGCGGGTGCTTCGCTGCGTTTCTTCAGCAATGCATCGGCGCCGGAGGGGTGCCGAGGAGATTCTTCCAATGAACAAGACCATGCGGTCGCTCGCGTTGAGCGCTGCATTCCCCTGGTGGGCCCTGCCCGCTCTGGCGCAGGATGCGCCGGATGCCCAGGCCTCTCGCCCGGCCGACGAGGCCCCCGAGCGCACGCGCTCGCTCGGCGTCGTCACCGTGACCGGTGGCCAGCCGACCTCGTTGCCGACCCAGATTCCGACCACCATCGAGGGCGTGACCCGCGAGGAGATCGAGACGCGCATCAACGCCACCGACAGCGAAGACGCGCTCAAGTACCTGCCCAGCCTGCTGGTGCGCAAGCGCTACATCGGCGACTACAACCACGCCATCCTCTCCACCCGCGCCTCCGGCACCGGCAACAGCGCGCGCTCGGCGGTCTACGCCGACGGCATCCTGTTGTCGAACTACCTCGGCAACGGCATCGCCAACGGCACCAACTACGCGCCGCGCTGGGGCCTGGTGACCCCCGAGGAGATCGAGCGCGTCGACGTGATGTACGGCCCCTTCTCCGCCGCCTACCCGGGCAACTCGGCCGGCGCGGTGGTCGACTACGTGACGCGCATGCCCTCGCAGCTCGAGGCGCACGTCAAGATGGGCTACCAGTCGCAGCCCAACGACCTCTACAACACCCACAAGACCTTCAACAGCTGGCAGACCAGCGCCTCGCTCGGCAGCCGCAGCGGCGACTGGGCATGGTTCATCGACGTGAGCCGGGGCGACAGCCAGAGCCAGCCGCTGACCTTCACGACCGCGACGGTGGCTTCGGGCACGCCCGGGCGCGCCGGCACGCCCGTGGTCGGCTTCGTGCCGGGCCTGAACACCACCAACACGCCCTGGTACATCCTGGGCACCGGCACCCAGTACCACGCCGTGCAGGACCACGCGAAGCTCAAGCTGGCCTACGACTTCTCGCCCACGGTGACCGCCACCTACACGCTGGGCTGGTGGCAGAACAGTTCGGAGGGCCGGCCCGAAACCTACCTGAGCAACGCCGCCGGCCAGCCGGTCTACAGCGGACCGATCAACATCCTCGGGCGCAGCTTCACGCTCGCCCCGACGGCCTTTCCACTCACCAACGACGCGCAGACGCACTACATGCACGGCCTCTCGGTCAAGAGCAACACCAAGGGCGAATGGGACTGGGAGGTCGCCGCCAGCCTCTACGACTACTCGAAGGACCAGCAGCGCGCGCCCACGGTGGCGCTGCCGCTGGCGGCCTTCGGCGGGGCCGGGACCCTGCAGGATCAGGGGGGCGCCACGGGCTGGAACACGCTCGCGGCCAAGGGGACCTGGCGGCCGCAGGGGATCGCCGGCGCCCACATCGTCGACTTCGGCGTCGAGCGCGATACCTACAAGCTCGGCATCCTGAAGACCAACGCGATCGGCAACTGGCTCACCGGGCCCTCGGGCACGCTGGTCAGCAACGTGGGCGGCAACACCGAGACCGTCGCCGCATGGGCCCAGGACAGCTGGTCCTTCGCTCCGAAATGGAAGGCCGTGCTGGGCCTGCGCTGGGAAGACTGGCAAGCCAGCAACGGTTTCACCGCCACCGCGACGAACACCTTGCCCTACGCGCCGCGCAGCGAGTCGGATGCGTCCCCGAAGGCGGCGCTGGCCTACCAGTGGACGCCGGACACGGTGCTCAAGGGCTCGCTGGGCCGTGCCGTGCGCTACCCGACCGTGGGCGAGTTGTACGGTGCGACCACCGGCGGCGCGTTGTCCTTCATCAACGACCCGTTCCTCAAGCCGGAGAAGTCCTGGACCAGCGAACTCACGGCCGAGAAAGACCTCGGCAACGGCCTGGCCCGCGCCACGCTGTTCCACGAGACCACGCAGGACGCGCTCTACAACCAGCTCATCCCCAACACCAGCATCTCGCGCGTGCAGAACATCGAGAAGGTGCGCACCACCGGCTTCGAGCTTTCCTACACCGGGCAGGACGTGTGGATGCGCGGACTCGACATGGGAGCGAGCCTCACCTATGCCAACTCGAAGATCGTGGAGAACCCGCTGTTCCCGGCCAGCGTGGGCAAATGGCAGCCCCGGGTCCCGCAATGGCGCTCGACGGTCTACGCCACGTACAAGCCCGACGCCCACTGGGCCATCACTGCGGCCGCGCGCTACAGCGGCCGGCAGTACTCGACACTCGACAACAGCGACGTCAACGGCTTCGCCTACTTCGGCGCCAGCAAGTACTTCACGGTCGACCTGCGCGTGCGCTATCAGATCGACCGGCAGTGGTCGGCGGCCTTCGGAATCGACAATGCCAACAACTATCAGTACTGGAACTTCCACCCCTACCCGCAGCGCACCTACAGCGCCGAGCTGCGCTTCGACCTTTGACCCCCGACTTGAGGAGACTTCGATGACCATTCCCTTCGCCACCCGTTCGCTCGCCGCCAGCGCGGCCCTCTTCAGCGCCGCCGCCCTGGCCCATGTCAGCCTGCCCGCCGGCGGCGCCGCCGCCGGCAGCGAGTACGACGCGGCCTTTCGCGTCGGCCATGCCTGCACCGATGCCAAGACGACCACCGGCCTGCGGGTCCAGCTGCCCGAAGGCTTCACGCTGGTGCAGGCGCAGCCGCGCACCGGCTGGACGCTCACCGCCACGGCGCGCGAGGTGGCCTGGAAGGCCGACTCCGCGCAAACCGCCCTGCCCGGCGCCGAGCGCGCCGAGTTCATCGTGCGCGGCAAGCTGACCGACAAGCCGGGCCCGCTCTACTTCAAGGTGCTGCAGAGCTGCGACGTCGGCAGCGCCGACTGGGCCCAGTTGCCGACAGCCGGATCGAGCGCCAAGCTGGCCCTGCCCGCGGCCCGCCTGGACGTGCTGCCGGCGGGGGTCGCGGCGGTCGACGTGCGCGATGCCTGGGTGCGCCAGACCGTGCCCGGCCAGAGCGGCACCGGCGCCTTCATGAAGCTCACCGCGCCCTCGGGCGCCCGGCTGGTCGGCGTCTCCACGCCGGTGGCGGGCGTGGCCGAGGTGCACGAGATGAAGATGGAGGGCGACACCATGAGAATGCGCGAGGTCGCGGGCGGCATCGCGCTGCCGGCACGGGAAACGGTCGAACTCAAGCCGAGCGGCCTGCACGTGATGCTGATGGACCTGAAGCAGCCGATCGCCAAGGGCAGCACCATCCCGCTCACCTTGCGATTCGAGGACGCCAAGGGCGCCAAGAGCTCGCTCAAGGTGGACGTCCCGGTCGGCGCACCGGCCGGCAGCGCAGCCGCATCGCAAGGCCACACCCACAACTGACCCGTTCAGTCGAAGCCCCGCACCTCCGCGACCAGCGCGGCCAGCCGCGCCACATCCGGCACCACCAGCGCCTTGCCGTCCTTGGCGAGCAGCCCCTCGCGGCGCAGCGCGTTGAGCTCCCGCGTCACCTGTTCGCGGTTGGTGCCGATCCGGCTGGCCAGGTCGGCATGGGTCGGCGCCTGCTCCAGCCGCGCCCGGTTGCCGATGACGCCGGCAAGCCGCGCCAGCCGCAGCAGTTCCGCATGCACGCGGTTCTGCACCCCGAGCGTGCTCAGGTCGATGACCCGGTCTGACAGCTGCCGCACCAGCGCCGCCAGGCCGCGCATCACGCGCTCGGCGACCACCGGCTCGTCGCGCAGCAGACCCAGGAACGCAGCCCGGTCCAGGCTGGCGACCACGGTGGGCGTGAGCGTGACGACGTCGGCCGATCGCGGCTGGCCATCGATCGCGGCGATGTCGCCGAAATGCTCGCCCTCCTGCGGGTCACGAAAAGTGACCTGCCGGCCGTTGGCCGAGTACGAGGTCACCCGCAGTGCGCCGGAGACGAGGAAGTAGACATCGCTCTTGCGCTCCGAGCGCAGCAGCACCGGCGTCCCGGCCGGCAGGCTCTTCCACTGGCAGTGCTGCGCGAGCTGGTCCAGCCGCTCGGCCGACAGTCCTTTCAGCAGCGCAATCTGTTGCAAGCCGAGACTGGAACGTTGGAGCGCCATGGCAGACCTCCCCAAAGATGTCGGATGGATTGCGAAAAGCCGTGCGTAAACGCACAGCCTCACAGGCGCCGGAGCGCCACAGTTGCGTCCTGTGATGACCGCGATATCCGTGGCCACGCATCCAAGCCTTCAGGAGATTTCATCATGAATGCCAAGCAACTTCTCGGTGTCTCGGCATTGGCGCTGGCCAGCGCCACGGCCTTTGCCCAGACCGTCCCTGCCGAGCAGTGGGTCGGCGCGCCGATCACCAGCGCGAGCAGCACCCTCAGCCGCTCGGCCGTGACCTCCGACTACGCGGCCAGCCGGTCGATGGCGAGCGCGCCGTCGGAGCTGCGTGTCGGTCCCGCCGACGCGGCGCCGGGCGCGATGAGCCGGGCCGAAGTCAGCGCCGACCTGAGCCTCTGGATCAAGTCCGGAATGAGCCAGGTCGCCAACCAGGACAGCTATGACCCGTCGAGCGGGGCTTACCGCACGCAAATGGCAGCGTACCAGCGCATGCGCAACGGCCCGGAATTCGTGGCCGAGGTGCAGCGCCGCAAGGGCGCCAGCGCCCCGACGGCCACCACGGCGAAGTACAACTCGGGGACGCCGACCTACTGAGCCCCGCGCGCTCCGGCGCCGAGCCGATGCCGAGTCGCGTCGCCGCCGTCAAGCAGCGGCGGCGGCGCGCCGTTCGGCGATGCGCTTGGCAACGCGCGGCAGGATCATCACGGCCAGCACGATGATCACCAGCACGATCGACATCGGACGCTGGAAGAACACCGCCGCACTGCCCTCGCCGATCGACATCGCGTTGCGCAGCTGCGCTTCCGCCAGCGGGCCGAGGATCATGCCGACCACCACCGGGGCGGTCGGGAAATCGAAGCGCCGCATGACGACCCCCAGCACGCCGATGGCGTAGAGAAGCACCAGGTCGAAGGCGCTCTGGCGCATGCCGTAGGCCCCCACCGTCGCGAAGATCAGGATGCCCGCATAGAGCTGGGGCTTCGGGATCTTGAGCAGCTTGACCCACAGGCCCACCATCGGCAGGTTCAGCACGAGCAGCATCACGTTGCCGATGTAGAGCGACGCGATCAGCGCCCAGACCAGCGCGGCCGAGGTCGTGAACAGCTGCGGTCCGGGCTGGATGCCGTAGTTCTGGAAGGCGCCCAGCAGGATCGCCGTGGTGTTCGAGGTCGGGATGCCCAGCGTCAGCAGCGGAATCAGCGCGGCGGTCACGGTGGCGTTGTTGGCGGCCTCGGGGCCGGCCACGCCCTCGATCGCCCCCTTGGTGCCGAACTCGGCCTTGGCGTCCGCGTCCTTGGCCAGCTTCTTCTCGGTCGCGTAGCTCAGGAAGGTCGGAATCTCCGTGCCGCCGGCCGGGATGCAGCCGAACGGCGTGCCGATGGCGGTGCCGCGCAGCCAGGCCGGGATCGAGCGTTTCCAGTCGCGCGCCGTCATGTGGACGCGGCTCAGCTTGTTCTGTGCCTCGACCACCTTGCCCTCGTAGAGCACCGCATACAGCACCTCGGCCACCGCGAAGAGGCCCACCGCGACCAGCACGATCTCGATGCCGTCGAGCAGTTCGGGGATGCCGCCGGTGTAGCGCCCCTGGCCCGAGATCTGGTCGAGGCCGATGCAGCCGGCCGCCAGGCCGATGAACAGCGCCGTCATGCCGCGCAGGGTGCTCTTGCCGAGCACCGCGCTGACCGTCGTGAAGGCCAGCAGCATGAGCAGGAAATACTCGGGCGGACCGAGCTTGACCGCGAAGTCGGCGACGAAAGGCGCGAACAGCGTGACGATCACGGTGGCGATGGTGCCGGCCACGAAGGAGCCGATCGCGGCGGTCGCGAGCGCCGCGCCCGCGCGCCCGCTCTTGGCCATCTTGTTGCCTTCCATCGCGGTCACCATGCTGGCGGTCTCGCCGGGCGTGTTGAGCAGGATGGAGGTGGTCGAGCCGCCGTACATGGCGCCGTAGTAGATGCCCGAGAAGAAGATCATCGAGGCCGTGACGTCGACCTTGCCGGTGATCGGCAGCAGCATCGCCACCGCGACCGCTGGCCCGATGCCGGGCAGCACGCCGACCGCCGTGCCCAGGGCGCAGCCGACCAGGCACCAGAGAAGGTTCGCGGGCGTGATCGCCAGCGCGAAACCGTGCATCAATGCGTTGAAGATTTCCATATCAGGCCTCCCGCCGGGCCGCCCCAAGGGAGGCCTGCGCCCCCTCGGGGGGCAGCGAATACACGAAGTGATGAGCGTGGGGGCTTTTCATTTCAGCCTCTCGCCGGGCCGCCCCAAGGGAGGCCTGCGCCCCCTCGGGGGGCAGCGAATACACGAAGTGATGAGCGTGGGGGCTTCTCATGTCAGAGCCACCCCGTCGAAGTCAGGCCCGGCAGGTTGATTGCGAGGAACTGGGTGAAGGTCCAGAACACCGGCGCCGCGATCAGTGCGCCGGTCACGAGGTCGATGAGCCAGGTGCGCGGCGAGTTGACGCCGCCCTGCCCGCTGGCGCGGCGCAGGCCCTGCACCGCGAGCACGTAGCACAGCGTGCAGCTCAGGATGAAGCCGATCGAAGTGATCAGCGCGGCGTTCAGCAAAAGCCCCGCCGACACCCACGCGAAGCCGGCCCAGTAGGAGCTGACCGCGCCCGAAGGCGCGTCCATCTCGCGAAAGCCGCCGGTGCGCGCCTCCCAGATGATCCAGCCGCCGCACACCGTCAGCGCGATCGAGACCAGCCAGGGCAGGAAATTGGGCCCGACGCCGCCGTATCCGGCCTCGGAGGAAATGCCGATGGCGCCGAAGGCGAGGGCCAAGCCGGTGACGAGCACGCCAACACCGACCAGCGTCTGCGGCCAGGTCGCCGGCGGTTCGGACGGAGACGCGTGCAGCACGTGCGCGCTCAAAAGGGGGTCAATGTTGGACATTGTTCTGGACCTCGCGAGTCAATGAAAAAGGAGCACGTCCAAAGGCGGCGTGCTCCCGGGTCTCTGCTGAATGAGGGTCGCTCAGACCATGCCGGACTTGACCATCGTCGCGCGCAGGCTCGCGAACTCGTCGTCGACGAACTTGGCGAAGGCGTCGCCGGCCAGCACGGCGGGCGTCCAGTCGTTCTTCTTGAGGGCTTCGCCCCAGGCCGGCGTCTTGAGCGCCGCCAGCACCATGTCGATCAGCGCCTTGCGCTGCTCGGGCGTGATGCCGGGCGCGCCATAGACGCCGCGCCAGTTGCCGATCTCGACGTCGATGCCCTGCTCCTTGAGCGTCGGCACGTTGATGCCCGGCAGGCGCTGCGCCGAGGTGACCGCAATCGCGCGCATCTTGCCGGCGTTGATGTATTCGGCGAACTCGCTGAAGCCGCTGCCGCCGACCGTGACGTTGCCGCCCAGGATCGCCGCCGTGGCCTCGCCGCCGCCCCGGAACGCGACATAGTTGATCTTGGACGGATCGACGCCGACCTTCGAGGCGATCATCGCGGCCGCGATGTGCTCGGTGGAACCGCGCGAGCCGCCGCCCCACTTGACGCTGCCCGGGTCCTTCTTGAGCTGCTCGATCACGTCCTTCATGGTCTTGAGCGGCGAATTCGCCGGCAGCACGAAGACGTTGTACTCGCTCGTGATGCGGGCGATCGGCGTGGCCTGCGACAGGCTCACCGGCGGCTTGCCGGTGATGATGCCGCCGAGCATCACGGCGCCCATGATCATCATCGCGTTCGGATCGCCCTTGGAACCGTTGACGAACTGGGCCAGGCCCAGCGCGCCGGCCGCGCCGCCCTTGTTGTCGTAGGTCACCGTGTCCGCCAGCTTGCCGTCGGTCAGCGCCTTGCCCAGCGCCCGCCCGGTGGTGTCCCAGCCGCCGCCCGGATTGGCGGGGATCATCATCTTGACGTTGGGAGCGGCCCAGGCCGACAGCGGCAGGGCTCCGGTGGCGGCCAGGGCGGCCAGTGACTTCAGGAAGGTATCGCGACGCATGCATGTCTCCTTGGATATATGGGGCAAGCTGAGGGGAAGCTGACGCCGCTATGATGCGCCGCCCCGCTGTCAGTTGGCTGTCCACGGCACTGGGGTAAACACCGAAAATCGCGCAATGAAGCTGCTGCTAATCGAAGACGATCCGTCGATGCAAACCACCCTGCAGCGCACCCTCGGGCGCCGCCAGATCGACGTGCGCATCTGCGGCGACGGCGCCCGCGCGCTGGCGCAGTGGCAGGAACTCGAGCCCGACGTGGTTGCGCTCGACCTCAGCCTGCCCGGCCTCGACGGCCTGCAGGTGCTGGCCCAGGCCCGCGCCGCCGGGCTGCGCACGCCGGTGCTGCTGCTGACCGCCCGCGGCACCGTGGGCGACCGCATCGTCGGCCTGAACGCCGGGGCCGACGACTACCTGCCCAAGCCCTTCGACCTCGACGAGCTCGAAGCCCGCATCCGGGCCCTGAACCGCCGCCACCAGAGCACCGGCCCCGACTCGCCGGCGCGCCTGCCGGAAGTCGGCGGCCTGCGCTACGAACCCGACAGCGGCGCCATCTACCACCGCGCCGAGGTGCTCGAACTCACGCCGCGCGAGCTGGCGCTGCTCAAGGCGCTGATGGTCAAGCCCGGCCACGCGGTCAGCAAGGAACGCCTGTTCGAGCTGGTGTTTCCGGGCGAGGCGGACGTGCAGTACGAGGCGGTCGAGGTCGTGGTGTACCGCCTGCGCAAGAAGCTGGCCGCCACCGGCGCCACCCTGATGACGCTGCGCGGCCTGGGCTACCTGCTGCGCGAAGAGACATGATGCGGGCGGCCTCGCTGCGCGCCAGGCTGCTGCTGGGCATCCTGGCGCCGATCGCGCTGTTCATCGTGATCAACAGCGTGAGCCTCTATCGCCAGAGCCTGGCGGCCGCCACCACCGCCTACGACCGCACCCTGCTGGCCTCCGCCAAGACCATCGGCGAGCAGCTCGACGTCGAAGGCTACGACCAGGCCGCCTCGCTGCGGGCGATCGTGCCCTATTCCGCGCTCGAGGCCTTCGAGGCCGACAACCAGAGCCGCATGTACTACCGCGTCTCAGGCCTCGACGGCGAGATGGTCTCGGGCTTCGCCGAACTGCCCTTCTGGCGCGGCAAGCTGCCCGACCGACCGCCCTACGCGGCGCTGGTCGATTTCTACGACGCCGAGTTCCGCAGCATGCCGGTGCGCGTGGCGGTGCTGCTGCAGCCGGTCGCCAGCGCCCGCGGGCGCGGCATGGCCGTGGTGCAGGTGGCCGAGACGCTGGAGTTGCGCGAGACCCTGGCGCGCAAGCTGCTGCTCGACACCCTGTGGCGCCAGCTGGTGCTGCTGGGCGTGATCGCCGCGGTCACCGTGGTCGTGGTGCAGCGCGCCACCCGCCCGGTACGGGCGCTCGGCGAGACGATCCAGGCCCGCGCCGCCGACGACCTCTCGCCGATCGACGCGCCCGACGCGCCGCGCGAACTGCGCCCGCTGATCGAGGCCACCACCCAGGTCATGGGGCGCCTGCAGCGCCTGCTGGACCACCAGAAGCGCTTCGTGCGCGACAGCGCGCACCAGTTGCGCACGCCGCTCGCGGTGCTCAAGGCGCAGGTGCAATCGGCACGCCGCGGCGACGTGCCGCCCGACCAGGCGCTGGGGGAGATCAGCGAGACCGTGGAGCGCGCCACCGCGCTCGCCAACCAGATGCTCTCGCTGGCCAAGGTCGAGCAGTTGCGCCAGCAGCCGGAGTCGGCCACCCTGGACCTCGGCGAGGCGGTGCGCGCGGTCGCACTCGACCTGTCGCCGCTGGTCGCGGACAAGGCACTCGACTTCGAGCTCTCCACCGACCCGGCGCCGGTGCCGGTGCGCGCCCACCGCTGGATGCTGCAGGAACTCGCACGCAACCTCCTGCACAACGCGATCAAGCACAGCCCGCACGGCGGCGCGCTCACGGTGAAGGTGCATACCGACGGCGACGCGGCGCTGCTGCAGGTGAGCGACCAGGGCCCGGGCATCTCCGAGGAATTGCGGCAACGGCTGTTCGCGCCCTTCGCGGCCGGCGACGTGGCCAGCGGCTCCGGCCTCGGGCTCGCGATCTGCCGCGAGATCGTGCTGGCGCTGGGCGGCAGCATCGCCCTGGAGAACCGGACGTCCGACGGACGGACCGTCGGGCTCGACGCCCTCGTGCGATTTCCGCTGGCGCGCGACAATCGCTGACACATGGACCGTCTTCGCATCGACAAATGGCTCTGGGCCGCGCGCTTCTTCAAGACGCGCTCGCTCGCCGCCGAGGAAATCGGCAAGAACCGCGTGCAGGTCAACGGCGACGTCGCCAAGGCCTCGCGCGAAGTCAAGGTGGGCGACACGGTGACGATGCGGCTCGGCAGCCTGTCGCGCGTGGTGCGGGTGCGCGGCATCAGCGGCCAGCGCGGGCCGGCCCCGGTCGCGCAGCAGCTCTACGAAGAGACGCCCGAGAGCCTGGCGGCGCAGGCCGCCGCGCGCGAACAGCGCCGGCTGGGCAGCGAACCGGCGCTCGCCATCGAGCAGGGCCGGCCCACCAAGCGCGACCGGCGCGAGCTCGACGGCGCTCGCCGCGCCGACTGGGACAACCGCTGGAGCGCCTCGCTCGAGCCTGACGACAACGAGTGAAGGAACCCCGCCCATGGCCAGCTTCAAGAAATACCGCGTCGACGGCAAGTTCAGCCTCGCGGGCATCGACCCCGGCGAGACGCCCTTTCTCGAAGGCAACGAAGACGCGCAGCGCGAGGCGCTCGATGCCCTGGCCATCGAGCTCGACACGCTGCAGAACCTGCTTCACGCCGAAGGGCGGCGCAAGCTGCTGCTGGTGCTGCAGGGCCTCGACACCAGCGGCAAGGACGGCACCATCCGCTGGGTGTTCTCGCGCACCTCGCCGCTGGGCGTCAAGGTCACCGCGTTCAAGGCCCCCACCGAAGACGAACGAGCGCACGACTTCCTGTGGCGCTGCCATGCCGCGGCGCCGCGCACCGGCGAGATCACCGTGTGGAACCGCAGCCACTACGAGGATGTGCTGGTGCCGGTGGTCGAGGGCACGATCGACAAGGACGAGACGCGCCAGCGCTTTGCGCAGATCAACGACTTCGAACGGCTGCTGACCCAGACCGGCACCGTCATCGTGAAGTGCATGCTGCACATCAGCAAGGACGAGCAGCGCGTCCGCCTGCAGGCCCGCATCGATGAACCCGGCAAGCAGTGGAAGTTCGCGCTGGGCGACCTCGAGGTCCGCAAGAAGTGGGATGCCTACCAGCAGGCCTACGAGAAGGCGCTGGCCGCCACCTCGACCGACGAGGCGCCCTGGCACGTGATCCCGGCCGACAGCAAGCGGCACCGCAACCTGATGATCGCGCAACTGCTGGTCAAGACACTCAAGGGCATGAAGTTCAGTGTGCCCGACGCCGACCCGGCGTTGAAGGGGCTGATCGTCGAATAGCGAGGGCCCGTACCCGAACCCCGGCCCTCGCTCAGAACCGCGGCACGATGCCGTACGCGATGATGGCCAGGAAGCCCACGATGCCGACCATCATGAGCGCCGGGCCCCACTTGCGCTCGCGCCAGGCGAAGCCGACGGTCATGATGGCGGCGAAAGCGACGGCGACGGCCGAAGCGAGTTCCAGGGTGAATTCGGGCATGCGGGGATATTACCCGGCGAGTGGGGGGCCGCTGCGCGCGAGCTGTGCGGCGGGCGAACCCGCTTTCGGGAATGCCGCCCAGGTAGCATGGCGGCCGAAGGAGAGCATTCATGAGCATGACGGAGCCAGGAAACCTCGAGGATGAAGAGTTGCTCAACCGAGCCCATCAACTGCGCCTGCTGGCTTTGCGCGGTCATTCGGAATCCGGAAAGCGCGCTCGGCTTCACGAGGCCGAGGTGCGCCGACGCTTCGGGGTTCCCACCACAATGAGCGCGTCGCTCGAATCGGCGCCGGCGCGCCGCCGTCCGTTCTGGCGCTTCTGGTAAGCCCACCTGGCCGGCAGACGCTCGTTGCCGGTGAAAGGTGCTCCAATGGCGACGTTCCTGCGGAGGCGAAGTCGATATGGATGCCTTGTCCGAGGTCTTGAAGATCCTGCAGTTCAACAGCGCGATCTTCTTCAACGCCAGATTCACCGCACCATGGTGTTTTGCTTCCCCGGAAGCGGAGGCGGTGGCCAGGCAGGTCAATGCGGGATCCGAGCGCCTGCTCTTCTACCATTTCTTCGTGGACGGTTCATGCACCGTGAAGCTCGACGGCATGCCGCCGCTTCGCCTGCAAGCCGGCGACATCATCCTGTTTCCGCATGGCGATGCCCACACGATGGCTTCGTCCGGGATGGATGGGCCCGGGCCGCTGCTCGATGTGCGTGCGCTGTTGCGCGAGAGGCCCGATGAACTGCAGCTGGGCGGCGGCGGCGAGCCGACGCGCTTCATCTGCGGCTATCTGTCATGCGATCCCATCCTGTGCCGGCCGGTCCTGGCGGCGCTGCCCAGGGTGCTGACGGTCAGGCTCAGGAGGGACGAAAAGACCGACTGGGTGGAGCGGTCCTTTGTGTACGCGGTGGCGGAGGCCGCTTCCACGCAGCCGGGTGGCGAAGGCGTGCTGGCCAAATTGTCCGAGGTGCTGGTGGTCGAGACATTGCGCCGGTACATCTCCCAGATGTCCGAGGGCCAGACCGGTTGGCTCGCCGGCTTGCGCGATCGCGCCGTCGGCAAGTGCCTCGCCCTCATGCATGAGAAGCCGGCGTATCAGTGGACGCTCGAAAGCCTTGCGCGCGAAGCCGGAACCTCGCGTTCGGTTCTCGCCGAGAGATTCACTCACTATGTCGGGCAGCCCCCGATCCAGTATCTCGGCAAGTGGCGCATGGCGCTCGCGTCGAACCTGTTGCGGCGCAGCGCCTTGAGCATGATGCACATCGCGCTGGAAGTCGGCTATGAAACCGATACCGCCTTCAGCCGCGCCTTCAAGCGCGAATTCGGCGTGCCCCCGGCATCCTGGCGCCGCGAGCACAGCCTCAAGAGTCCGCCCGCGTTCAACGACGCCAGACGATCAATGCGATCAGCCCACAGAAGCTGAGGAACTGAACGAGGAACAACGCAAAACGCACCGACACGACGCGATCCGTCTGGGCGAAGCAGACGTGGACCAGCGACTGGGGGATCCGCGCCGCCAGGATGACCACGCACAAGGGATCCACCGCGGGATCGGCGATGCCGAAGGCGTGCAACGCATAGACCAGCACCGCGAACACCGGCAGGTTCTCGACGCAGTTCGCGTGTGCGCGCATCGCGCGCCGGTACCAGTCCTGCCCCTCGACCTGATCGGCCCGGAATTCGCTCATTCCCGCCCGACCGCTGAAGACCCGGCTCAACCGGTAGGCGCCCACAGTGGTGAGCAGGAGGATCAGGGTCCAGGCGGCGAAACCCAGCAGCATCAACTCGGGCAGCATCTCGGTCTCCTGTCGTGGGCTCCGCGGCCTGGCGATGTCCTAGTGCACCATGGGCGATGGAGCGGGCACCGCATAGAGCAGCGGCTGGAGCGCATCCGTCACCCGGGCAGCCTGCCTGTCATCGAGAACGCGGAAGAGAGTCTTCTGGAAGCGCGGCTCCGTCACGCCCGACACGATGTACTGCCAGCGATACGCCTTCAGGATCCCCTCGCCGATGACGGTGCGTTGCGCATCGTCGTAGCGCTGGCCCGCGATCGACTCGAAATAGATCGCGTCGGCGCGCGCCTGCGCCACGAGAATGCCGTCGACCGCCACGACCAGGTCGATCAGGTCGCCGACGGCGGCATCGCGTTCGGCGGCGTCCAGGCGCGCGTCCTCGCGGAGGAACTCGAGCTCGTCCAGCACTGCATGCTGCGACTCCTCTTTCCAGTGCGCCAGGAAGACGTCTTTCCACAACTCGCACAGGTCGTCCCGCGGTTCGATGCTGGCGCGATAGTGGGCCAGCGTGAAGAGCTCGATGTCCAGTGTCAGCGCAAGAACCGACCAGGTGCTCTTGCTCAGCACGGCTGTCGCGACGGCGTTGGGATCGGCCGTTGCCACGTAGCCCGCCGGCATGTCGGCGGCCATCATCGACTCCATGCGCCGGAACAGCTCCTGGTGCTTCAACTCCTCGTCGGCCATGCGGACCAGGGCCTCCATGGCCACCTGGTCGCCGAGCGCGTGCTGCCGGCCGATCTCGAGCACCTTGGCGCCGATGAAGCGCTCCACCAGGCCGAAGATGTAGGCGTAGCTTCGACCCTGCACCTGGCTCAGCAGGCGCCGGTCGTCGGACGTCATGAAATCCAGCTCGTTCACCAGCGACAGGCCGGCCGGCAGGAACGTCTTCCCGAGATCGAATCGCCGGCGACGGATGACGTCGTTGTCGATGTCCCAGCGGACGCGTTTGGAGTTCGCGATGACCTTCGAGTACTGGTTCGCTGAGGGGGCGTTTTGCATGATGGCCTCTTTCGATGTCGTTGAAGGAGTGCCAATGATCGAAGCGCGACGTGAATCGAGTCGGGCCACGCGTCCGCAAATCTTGCCCGGCGATCCGAAGCATGCACGCACCGACGGCCCGCATTGCGAGGGTGCACCAGGGAGGCCTGCGCGATTCGGTCGGCCCCGGGAGGCCGACCTGCCCGGCCGCCTCGGGTCGAGCGAACGACTCAGTTGCCGGTCGTGAAGGAAAACTTCTTCGTGAAGGCGCCGGTGGCGTTGTCCGTGATCGCCGGATTCGTGCCGGTGCTGTTCCAGTTCGTGCCGTCGAAGACCAGGGTGGTGTTCGTCCCCGCGATGCTCACCTCGTACTCGGTGTTCGGTGCGAGCGGAACGTCAGGCATCAGAACAGCCTGGCTAGGGTTCAGCATGCCGTTGGCGTCGTTCGCCTTGGTCAAGGTGGGGCGGAGCACGACGGCGACCCCGGTGACCTTCGCCTTCAAGGAAGCGCTTGTGATGGCGATGCCAAGACCTGGACGCACCGCCACCATGATCGGCTGGCCGATCGGCAGCAGGTTCAGGTCGCGGCCGGGAATCGGATTGGGCGACTCGTTGCGCAGCGTGTGCGCGGTGCCGACCGTGCCTTGGCAAGGAAAGGTCTGAACCGTCGCGCTGCTGGGCTTCTGCGAAGCGGAGCCCTGGGCAAGACCCAGATTGAACTGGGAGATCGAACGCGGGCCATGGGTACCGGTCGTGCCGGTGGCGTCGCTGCCCATGATGGAAATGCCCACGTCCACTTCAGGGCTCAGCAGGCTGAGTGCATGGTATGGCGCGCTCAGAAGGCCACGGAGGGCGGCCTGGCCGCGGCCCGTGATCACGTTGGCGCCGCCGCCGGTGGTGTCCGAGTTGTCGTCGAGCACCACCAGCGCCGAGTAACCAGCGGCAGCGGCGCGATCAAGGGCGTTGTTGCCGGTGAAGAACGGATCGGCTGAATTCTGGAAGTGTCCGGCCTTGTTGTTGCGGAGCAGGTAATTTGCATGACCCACTGCGGCGACATCCAGTTGCGTGCTCTGGCGCAGCAAGCCGAATCCGCAGCGTTGCCGCTCCGCGTTGAGCAACTCGAAAGCGGCGAGCTCTTCCGATGCGGCTGAATAGGTCGGCGCCGGCACCGATCCGACCAGCGTCGAATCATCGGCCGTCGGGTCGCCGGAGGCTCCCGGCCCCGGAGCGGGTGCCGGGGCTGGCGCCGGCGCGGGCGTGTTCGCGCCACCCGCCGGGAAGGCCGCACCACCACCACCACCGCCACCACCACATGCGGCAAGGGTGAGAGCGCTGAGGGCCAGTGCGGCAGCAGTCGTGAGCTTTGTCATTTCGGGGAAAGATCCTTTTTTCGTTGAGAGAGTTGGAGCGACCGATCGCTGGCGGGAGAGTCCCGCAGGGTTGTCCCATCCGGCAAATCTGCCATTGAGCAATATCGGCAGCGCACTCGAAAGCTGAAGGGCGATCGCCTTCGACACCCAGCCAAGGCTCCGGCCCGCAACGGGCCGATCCAAACCCAAACGAAAAAAACCCGCGCCCTCCAGAGGAGAGCGCGGGTTTTTTAGGGGTAGCTTCCGAACCGTTTGGAACGGCTTCGGACGCTAAATTGGCGGAACCGGAGGGATTCGAACCCTCGATGAGGCTCTACACCCCATACTCCCTTAGCAGGGGAGCACCTTCGGCCACTCGGTCACAGTTCCTGAGCCGTCGATTATGCCACGTTCAAGCGCTCGGCTGATCCAGATCGAAGGCTTTGTGCAGCGCGCGGACCGCGAGTTCCATGTATTTTTCGTCGATCACGACCGAAGTCTTGATCTCGCTGGTCGAGATCATCTGGATGTTGATGCCCTCTTCGCTCAGCACGCGGAACATCTTGCTCGCCACGCCGACGTGGCTGCGCATGCCGATGCCGACGATGCTGACCTTGCAGATCTTGGTATCGCCCACGATGTCGGCCGCGCCCAGCGTGGGCAGCACCTTGTCCTTGAGCAGGTCGATCGCCTTGGCGTAGTCGTTGCGATGCACCGTGAAACTGAAGTCGGTGCGACCGTCCTTGCTCAGGTTCTGGATGATCACGTCGACCTCGATGTTGGCATCCGCGATCGCGCCGAGGATGTGGTACGCGATGCCCGGCTTGTCGGGCACGCCAAGCACCGAGATCTTGGCTTCGTCGCGGTTGAAGGCAATGCCGGATACGACGGCTTTTTCCATGTTTTCGTCTTCCTCGAAAGTGATCAGCGTGCCGGACTTGGCTTCTTCCTCGATGTCGATGTCCCAGGGCGTGAAGCTCGACAGCACGCGCAGCGGCACCTTGTACTTGCCGGCGAATTCGACCGAGCGGATCTGCAGCACCTTGGAGCCCAGGCTCGCCATCTCGAGCATTTCCTCGAAGCTCACGGTCTTGAGCCGGCGCGCGTCGGGCTCCACGCGCGGGTCGGTGGTGTAGACGCCGTCGACGTCGGTGAAGGTCAGGCACTCGTGGGCCTTCAGCGCCGCCGCGATCGCCACCGCCGAGGTGTCGCTGCCGCCGCGCCCCAGGGTGGTGATGTTGCCGCCCTCGTCCACGCCCTGGAAGCCGGTGATGACGACGACGCGGCCGGCGTCCAGGTCGGCGCGCACGCGCTCGTCGTCGATGCTCTCGATGCGCGCCTTGGTGTAGGCGCTGTCGGTCTTGACCTGGACCTGCCAGCCCGCGTAGCTCACGGATTCCAGACCCTCGGCCTGCAGCGCGATCGCCAGCAGGGCCGATGAAGCCTGCTCGCCGGTGGCGGCAAGCATGTCGAGTTCGCGGGCGTAGGCGGTGCCGGCATTGCCGGGCGCCAGTTCCTTGGCCAGGCCGAGCAGGCGGTTGGTCTCGCCGCTCATGGCGCTCGGGACCACGACCATCTGGTGGCCGGCGCGCGCCCATTTGGCGACGCGTTTGGCGACATTGCGGATGCGCTCGGTCGAGCCCATCGACGTGCCGCCGTATTTATGAACGATCAATGCCATGGGTGAAGTCAAAGAGAAGGGTTCGGACGCCGCAATGCCGGCGTCCGTGCGCCCGCCGAGCCGAACTCAGCGCCAAGGCTGCGGGCTACGACAAGGGCGAAGCATTGTACCAACGCAGCACCCCGCCCTCCCGCTCGACCCGCCCGGCCGCGATCTTGAGGTGGATCCGGTGCCCCCGCGTGCTGCAGGCGGCGATCTGCGACTGCAACTGCAGAAGCTGCGCCTCGCTTGGGACCGCGCCATGGTCGCGCCGCAGCCAGTGGCGCAGCGCATTGGCCAGGCGCTCCTGCGGCAGCGCCCGCAGCACGGCCAGCGCCGGCGGCGAACCGGCCTCGGCCAGATCCTGCTCGGCCAGGCCCGCGAGCAGGACGGAGGCCCTGGCGGCATTGCGCGCCGAGCGCGCAAAGGTGTCGCGGTATTGCGGCAGCGCCGCCTGCAGGGCCGGCAGCAGCAGCCGGCGGATCCGGTTGCGCGTATAGCGCAGGTCGCTGTTGCTCGGGTCTTCGACATGGGCCACGCCGGCGGCGGCAAGCCATTCGCGCAGCGCATCCGCCCGGAGTTCCAGGAGCGGCCGGTGGAAGCTCACGCCGTGCCGCTCCATGCGGCGCGGCATCCCGGCCAGCCCGTCGAGCCCGGCGCCGCGGCCGAGCGCGATCAGCATCGTCTCGACCTGGTCATCGGCGTGCTGGGCCAGCGCCACATGCCGCAGCCCCTGCGCCAGTGCCAGCGCCGCCAGCGTGGCGTAGCGAGCGCGGCGCGCGGCATCCTCCGGGCTCTCGCCGGTCGCATGGCGGGCATCGACACGGGCCGCGTGCAAGGGCACGCCCAGGGCCGCGCAGGTGGCCGCGCAATGGCTTTCGAAGCGATCGGCTGCCTGCTGCAGCCCGTGGTGCACGTGCAGCGCATGCACCTGCCCCGGCCAGCGCGCGGCGGCGGCATGGAGCAAGGCGGTGGAATCGGCGCCGCCGCTGTAGGCGACCGCCAGAGGCAGCGGCGCCGGCCAGGCCGCGAGTGCGTGGACGGCGGGGTTTTCCATGGCGACGGGCGAAACGGCGGCCAGCGGCCGCGGCGCCCTACTTGCCGCTGTCGGCCTTGGTGTCGGCGAAGCGGCCGTAGCTCTGCAGCCGCTCGTAGCGGCGGTTCAGCAGATCCTTGGTCGACAGATCGCTGACCTGGCGGAACGCATCGTTGAGCGCGCGCTTGAGAAAGGCCGCCATCTGGCGGTGGTCGCGGTGCGCGCCGCCGACCGGCTCGTTGACGATCTTGTCGACCAGCCCGAGCGCCTTCAGGCGGTGCGCCGTGATGCCCAGTGCATCCGCGGCTTCCTGGGCGCGATCGCTGGTTTTCCAGAGAATCGAGGCGCAGCCTTCGGGGCTGATCACCGAGTAGATCGAGTACTGCAGCATCACCAGCTGATCGCCGACCGAGATCGCCAGCGCGCCGCCGGAGCCGCCCTCGCCGATGATGGTGACGATGATCGGCACCTCCAGTTGCGCCATCTCGAAGATGTTGCGGCCGATGGCCTCCGACTGGCCGCGCTCCTCGGCGTCGATGCCCGGGTAGGCGCCCGGCGTATCGACGAAGGTGAAGACCGGCAGCTTGAACTTCTCGGCCGTCTTCATGAGCCTGAGCGCCTTGCGGTAGCCCTCGGGCTTGCTCATGCCGAAGTTGCGCGCGGTGCGCTCCTTGGTGTCGCGGCCCTTCTGGTGGCCCAGCACCATGCAGGGCGTGCCGTTGAAGCGCGCCAGGCCGCCGACGATCGACAGGTCGTCCGAGAAATGGCGGTCGCCATGCAGCTCGACGAAGTCGGTGAAGATCTCGTTCACGTAGTCGAGCGTGTAGGGGCGCTCGGGATGACGGGCGATCTTGGTGATCTGCCAGGGCGTCAGGTCGCTGTAGATGTCCTTGGTGAGCTGCAGGCTTTTCTTGCCCAGCTGATCGATTTCTTCAGAGATGTCGACCGCGGATTCGGTCTGTACATAACGCAGTTCTTCGATCTTGCTTTCGAGCTCGGCCACGGGCTGCTCGAAGTCGAGAAAGGTTCGTTTCGCCAACGTCTTCTCCTGTTATTCAATATGCGACCGGTAGCGGGTCGAGCGATCGCCAAATATACCAAGTCGCCACGCTGCAGTAGGGTGCCCAGGCGACCGCCACCTCGCGGGCGTCGCTGCGGCTGACCGGATCACCCGAAAAATAGTTCTGGCTGATGCCGCTGATCAGGCCGGGGTCGTCCAGCGGTAGCACGTTGGGCCGCATCAGGTGGAAGATCAGGAACATTTCGGCGGTCCAGCGCGAGATGCCGCGGATGGCAACCAGCTCCGCGATGATCATCTCGTCGGACATATTCTCCCAGGCATCGACATGCACCGCGCCCGAGTCGAAATGGATCGCCAGGTCGACCAGGTATTCGACCTTGCGCGCCGACAGGCCGGCGCCGCGCATGTCGTCGACCTTGAGCTTCAGCACGCTGGCCGGCGTCAGCTTGCGCGGCAGCTCCACGAAGCGGCGCCATACGGTCTGCGCCGCCGGCACCGAGATCTGCTGGCCGACGATGCTGCGTGCGAGCGTCGTGAAGGCGTCGCCGCGCGACTCCAGGCGAACGTCGCCGAAGCGCGGAATCAGCCGCTTCATGACGCGGTCTTTCCGGGCCAGGTGCTTGCAGGCCTCCTCCCAGTAGTCGGGCGTGAAGACCTGGACGACCGGCTCTTTGGCGGCCATGGTGCGGGCGGCGGCGCTCACTGCGCCGAGGTCCAGGTGGTGCCGCTCGCCGAATCCTTCAGCACGATGCCCTGGGCCAGCAGCTCGTTGCGGATGCGGTCGGCCTCGGCGAAGTTCTTCGCCGCCTTGGCATCGGCGCGCTGCTGGATCAGGGCCTGGATGGTGGCCTCGTCGAGCGTGCTGCCGGCCTGCAGGAAGGCCTGCGGGTCGGATTGCAGCAGGTTCAGGCAACCGGCCAGCGCCTTCAGCAAGCCGGCCGCCTCGCCCGACTGCGTGCGATTGACCTCGCCCGCCAGGTCGAACAGCACGGCCACGGCTTCGGGGGTGCCGAAATCCTCGTCCATTGCCGCCTTGAAGCGCGCCGCATAGGGGTTTCCCCAGTCGATCGCCACCGGCGCCGGCGGCACCAGGGCGAGCGCGTTGTACAGCCGCCGGAGCGAATTGCGCGCATCGGCCAGATGCACGTCGCTGTAGTTGAGCGGGCTGCGGTAGTGCGCCCGCACGACGAAGAAGCGCACCGTTTCGGCATCGAACTTCTTCAGCACGTCGCGGATCAGGAAGAAGTTGCCCAGGCTCTTGGACATCTTCTCGTCGTCGATGTTGATGAAGCCGTTGTGCATCCAGGTGCGCGCCAGCGGCTTGCCGTTCGCGCCTTCGCTCTGCGCGATCTCGTTCTCGTGGTGCGGGAACTGCAGGTCGGCGCCGCCGCCGTGGATGTCGAGGGTCTCGCCGAGCAGCTGGCAGGCCATGGCGGAGCACTCGATGTGCCAGCCGGGACGGCCGGCGCCGAACTCGCTGGCCCACTTGACCTCGTCGGGCTCGGCCGGCTTGGCGCTCTTCCAGAGCACCGGATCGAGCGGGTCGTCCTTGCCGTCGAGCACGGCCACGCGCTCGCCGGCATGCAGCTCGTCGAGCGTCTTGCCGCTGAGCTTGCCGTAGCCCGGAAACTTGCGCACGGCGTAGTTCACGTCGCCGTTGGTCGAGCGGTAGGCCAGGCCCTTCTGCTCGAGCGTGGAGATCATCGACAGCATCTGCGGAACGAATTCCGTGGCGCGCGGCTCGTGCGTAGGCCGTTCGATGCCGAGCGCGTCGGCGTCCTCGTGCAAGGCGTCGATCATGCGGTCGGTGAGCGCCCGGATGCTCTCGCCGTTCTCGACCGCGCGGCGGATGATCTTGTCGTCGATGTCGGTGATGTTGCGCACGTAGTCGACCGCAAGGCCCGAGGTCTTGAGCCAGCGCTGCACCACGTCGAAGGCGATCATCGAGCGCGCATGGCCCAGGTGGCAGTAGTCGTAGACCGTCATGCCGCAAACGTACATGCGCACCCTGCCGGGTTGCAGTGGGGAAAACTCCTCCAGTTCACGCGAGAGCGTGTTGTAGATGCGAAGACTCATGAGGCTCGGAAACGTCGATTCGCGCACGTGCTGGAACGGGCGAATGATGGGGTTTTTCAGGGGTGACGGGGGGTGTGGCGACGAACGGCTGGAGATGGCCCCTCGGCTACAATCACGCCCAGTATAAACGGCCACCGCCGGATGTTTTCCGCGTGTTTACGAGGCCCGCGTCCCCTCCTACTCTCGAGGCTCCATGCAGCACGCCGCTTTCTCCCCCTTCTTCATGCCCCGCGCCTTCCGGATCCTCGCTGCACTCCTGCTCGCGCTGCTGGTCGGCGCCGCCCACGCCGACGACTACGCCGACGTCAACACGCTGCTGCGCCAGGGCAAGGCCGACCAGGCGCTGGCCAAGGCCGACGCCTACATCGCCGGCAAGCCGCGCGACCCGCAGATGCGCTTCCTGCGCGGCGTGATCCTGACCGAACAGGGCAAGCAGGCCGACGCGGTCGCGGCCTTCACGGCGCTGACGCAGGATTTCCCCGAGCTGCCCGAGCCCTACAACAATCTGGCCGCGCTCTATGCCGCCCAGAGCCAGTTCGACAAGGCGCGGGCCGCGCTCGAGATGGCGATCAAGCTCAATCCCGACTACGCGACCGCGCACGAGAACCTCGGCGACGTCTACGCACGGCTGGCGGCCCAGTCCTATGACCGGGCCCTGAAGCTGGAAGCCGGCAACGCGACGGTGCCGCCGAAGCTCGCGCTGGTGCGCCAGATGTTCGGCGCGCCGGTCTCCGCGGCCCTGCCGCCGGCGACACCGGCCGTGCGCAAGCCGGTGCGCAACTGACCCCTTTCCAGACCGCGCCGAGGCGCATCCATCCGAAAGCGATCCACCCGTGATTCTTCAAGCCCTTTCGCGCCGCCGGGCGCTGGTCCTGGCCGCCATGCTGGCCGTCGCCGGAAGCGCCGCCACCAGCTGGGCGCAGAGCGCGCCGCGCGTCAAGCTCGCCACCTCGGCCGGCGACATCGTGATCGAACTGGCGCCCGACAAGGCCCCCAAGACGGTCGAGAACTTCCTGCAGTACGTCAAGGACAAGCAGTACGACGGCACGGTGTTCCACCGCGTCATCGACGGCTTCATGATCCAGGGCGGCGGTTTCACGCCCGACCTGAAGCAGAAGGCGACCCGCGCGCCGATCCCGCTCGAGGCCAAGAACGGCCTCAAGAACGCGAAGTACACGATCGCCATGGCGCGCACTTCGGACCCGAACTCCGCCACCGCGCAGTTCTTCATCAACGTGAAGGACAACACCATGCTCGACGCGCCGAACCCCGACGGCCACGGCTACGCGGTGTTCGGCAAGGTGGTCTCGGGCACCGACGTGGTCGACAAGATCCGCGCCGCCCCCACGGGTATCAAGGCCGGCATGCAGGACGTGCCGGTCGAAACCATCACCATCCAATCCGCCACCCTGGCGAAGTAAACAAAGGAACCCCCATGAGCAACCCGCAAGTCGAACTGCACATCAAGGACAAGGGCGTCATCACGCTCGAACTCGACCAGGACAAGGCCCCCAAGACGGTCGAGAACTTCCTCGCCTACGTGACCAAGGGTCACTACGACAACACGGTGTTCCACCGCGTGATCCCGGGCTTCATGGTCCAGGGCGGCGGCTTCGAGCCCGGCATGACCCAGAAGCCCACCGGCGCCGAGATCCAGAACGAGGCCAACAACGGCCTCAAGAACGACAACTACACGGTCGCCATGGCGCGCACCAACGCGCCCCACTCGGCCACCGCGCAGTTCTTCATCAACGTGGCCGACAACGCCTTCCTGAACCACACGGCACCTTCGGCCCAGGGCTGGGGCTATGCGGTGTTCGGCAAGGTCGTCGGCGGCAAGGAAGTGGTGGATGCGATCAAGGCCGCCAAGACCGGCCGCAAGGGCTTCCACGACGACGTGCCGCTCGAGGACGTCGTGATCGAGAAGGCCGTCGTCAAGGCCTGAGCCGCTGGGCCGCTCCCGAGGCGAAGACCCAGTGCGAAGCACGAAGGTTGCGGAATGTCCCTGACACCGCGCATGGCGCCCTTCGCCGAGATCGTCGCGCCCTCGGCCTGGCGCACGGTCGACCTCATCTCCGACCTGCACCTGCAGGCCGGGGAGCCCGCCACCGTCGACGCCTGGCAGGGCTACCTCGACACCACGCCGGCTGATGCCGTGTTCATCCTCGGCGACCTGTTCGAGGTCTGGGTCGGGGACGACGCCGCCGCCCTGCCCGGCTTCGAGGCGCAATGCGCCGAGGTGCTGCGCGCGGCATGCGCGCGGCGGCCGGTCTTCTTCATGCACGGCAACCGCGACTTCCTGGTCGGTGCAGACTTCGCGGCGCGCTGCGGCATGACGCTGGTCGCCGATCCGACGGTGCTGGTGCTGCACGGCGAGCGCTGGCTGCTGAGCCATGGCGACGCGCTGTGCCTCGAGGACACCGAGTACCTGCGTTTCCGGGACCAGGTGCGCACGCCCGAGTGGCAGCAGGCGCTTCTGGCCCGCCCGCTCGAGGAGCGCCGCACGCTCGCGCGTTCCGTGCGGGCCCAGAGCGAAGACCGCAAGCGCAGCCCCGACATGGTCTGGGCCGATGTCGATGCCGATGCCGCGCGCGCCTGGCTGCGGCAGGCCGGCGCCAGCGTCCTGGTGCATGGCCACACCCACCGGCCGGCCATCCACGATCTCGGACAAGGCCTGCGCCGCATCGTGCTGAGCGACTGGGACGCGGCGGCACATCCGCCGCGCGCCCAGCTGCTGTGCCTGTCGAGCACCGGCGCCCGGCGCGTCGACCTGCGCTGATGTTCGGCTGGCTGCGCCGGCTGCGCGCCCCCCCTCGCCTGCCCGAGGCCGCCTGGCAAGCCACACTGGCACGCTACCCCTTCCTGGCCGAACGGCCGGCGGCCGACCTCGAGCGCTTGCGCGAACTGGCCGCGGCCTTTCTTCGCGACAAGGAATTCCACGGCGCGCACGGTTTCGTCATCACCGACGAGGTGGCGCTGGCGGTCGCCGCCCAGGCCGTGCTGCCGGTGCTGCACCTGAAGGGCGGCCTCAACTGGTACGACGATTTCGTCGGCATCGTGGTGCACCCCTCCGAGGTGGTGGCCCACCGCACGACCACCGACGCCACCGGCGTGGTGCACCAGTACGACGAGATCGTCGCCGGCGAGGCCATGGACCGCGGGCCGGTGATGCTGAGCTGGCAGGACGTGCTGGCCAGCAGCGTCACGCGGGCCGACGGCTACAACGTCGTGATCCACGAGTTCGCCCACAAGATCGACATGCGCAGCGGCGCGGCCGACGGCTGTCCGCCGCTGCCAACGGGCTTCCTCGGGACGCGCAGCGCGCGAGAGGCGCGCGCCGCCTGGTTCGCGGTGCTGCAGCCGGCCTACGAGGCCCTGCGCGAGAAAACCATCCTGGCCGAGCGCTTCGGCGGCGAGGCGCCCTGGCTGGACCCCTACGGGGCCCAGTCGCCGGCCGAGTTCTTCGCCGTCGCGTGCGAGGCCTACTTCGTGAACCGCTCGGCGCTGCAGGCCGAGTTCGGGGCGTTGGTCGGACTGTTCGACGCCTTCTTCACAGCGCCGCAGAGCCGCTGAACACCGGTTGCCCCGCCCGGGGCAACCGTGCCGTCGTCACTTGCGCAGCAGCGCCTTGAGGGCGTTCTGCAGCCGGCGCGCGGAAGCCGCATCGTGGCTGGCGGCCAGCACCTTGCCGGCGTCCTGGCCCCAGGTCTGTTCGGGCGTCGGGTCGCCGCGCCGGGTCAGGAGCTTGAGCTGCAAGGCGCGGCGGGCGTCGAGCTGCTCGGCCGGCGTCGGCACTTCGGCCGCCATTTCGAGGCGCAACAGCGCCTCGGCCGCTTCGGCCGGCTGGGCCGAGGGCGTGGCGCCCAGGGCCTGCGACCAGCCGCTGCGCACCGCCGGCGTCACGGCGCGGCCCAGTTCCTGAACGCTGGGCAGTTGCGCGGCGTCGCGCTTTTCCCAGGCACCGAGCACCTGCGTGAGCGCCTCGCCATGGGCTTGCGAAGCCAGCTTGCGCAGCGCGAAGTCGGCGCGTTCGAGCGCTTCGCGCTGGGCCCGGAAAGCGGCATCGCCCAGGCGGGGGCCGCGATCCTCGAAGCGCGGCGGGCGGTCGCCGAAGCGTCCCCCACCGGCGGGCGCGCCCCGGTCGCCGGGACGCGGTGGCCGATCCCCCGTGCGGCCGCCCGGGCCAGCGGGGCCGCGACCATCGCGTCGATCGCCGAACTTGCCGCCGCGCCCCGCGGGCAGGGCCTCGGCTTTCTTGTTGCCGGGCCGGTCGTCGCCGCGCACCGCGATCACCGGCTTCGGGGCCGGCTTGGGCGCTGGCGCCGGGCTGGCCGGCACCGCTTCGGCATCGGAACGTGCGGAAGGATCGGCACCATCGGCCGGCGCGACGAGGTCGGGCGCGGGCGAAGCAGCGTCCGCGGCCGCAGCGACAGGCTGYGCCTCGGCGTCCTCGGGTGCAGGCGCCTGCTCGGCGCTTTCGCCGAACTCGGCCGCAGCCTGGCCCGGAGCCACCACTTCGGTCGCTCCCATGGCGGGTCCGTCGGCGGCCGTCGCCGGTGCCGGCGCCGCGGCCTTGGGTGCTGGCGGTGGCGCTTCTCCGCGCAGCGCGGCTTCAAGCTGGGCCACCGCGGCGCGGATCTTCTGCGCATCACCCGTGTTGTTGGCCGCCTCGAGCGCCTTGGAGGCGTTCAGCACGTGCCGGTCGTGATCGCTCATCGCGGCCGAGACCTTTTCGCGCTCGGCGGTCTTGCGGTTGAAGGCCTCATCGATCGGGGCCCTGAAGGCATCCCAGAGCTTTTGTTCGTGGCGGCGATCCAGCGGCACCGACTGCGCCTCCTGCTGCCAGCGCTGCTGCAGCGCCTTGACCGCATCGATGCGCAGCATCGGCGCGGCGCCGAGTTCGGCCGCCTCGGCGATCATGGCCTGGCGGCGCTCGACGCTGGCTTTTTGGGCCGCTTCGAAGGGCGCGCGGGCGGCACCGAAGGCTTCGTTCCACAGGGCCTGCAGTTCGGCAAAGACCTTTTCGCCGACATGGCCTGCATCGCGCCAGCGATCGGCGAACTGGTGCAGCGCGCGGTTGTGCGCCTTCAGGTCCGACGCCTGGGCATGTTCGGCCGCCCACGCCTTGACTTCCTCGATCAACGCGGTGCGCAGCGCACGATGCTCGGCGGCGTCGGCGCGGACCTTCTCGAGCCAGGCCTCGACCACCTTGTGGGCTTCGTTGCAGGCTTCGTCGAAACGCTTCCAGAGCGCGTGGTTGGGCACGCCCCCCTGGTCGGATTGCTTCCATTGCTCGCGCAGGGCGCGCAGGGTTTCCTGCATCTTGCGGCCCCCGAGCGCCTGGCCTTCGGGCCGCTTGAGCAGGCCTTCGGCCTTGGCGACCAGGTCTTCGCGCACCTTGTCGGCGCTCCAGCGCTGCCAGCCTTCGAGCTCGCCCGCCGCCACCAGGGCCGCATGGACCCGGGCCTCGAGCGGCGGCTCGACCAGCTTGCCGTGTTCCTTGAGCACCGCGCGCAGCGCAGCCGCCGCGCCGGCGCTGGCCTTGCCATGGCCTTCGGCGGTTTCCTGCTCGAGCTTGGCGAGCGCGGCCTGCACCGCGTCCTGCGCCGCGGCACGCTTCTCCGGATCGACCTTGGGAGCCGCCGGCCTGGCCGCTGCCGCGGGCGGCGCGGCTTCGGGCGTGCCGCCACGGGCCACGCGCAGCTCGTCGGCCCAGACGGGCACCGGCGGCAACGGTGCTGCGGCATCCGCCGCGGCGGCCACGGCCAGCGCCAGTGCGCCGTTGAAGGCATCGGAAACCACCAGCAGCTGTGCTTTGGAGGATTCGAGTTGCGGCGCGAAACGGGCGTCCAGGCTGCTCCAGTTGGCGTCGGCCGTGATTTCGGCGGCCTGCTGCTGCCAGTGGGCGACGTCGGCGCGCAGCGCTTCCTCGACGCCCTGGGCATCGCGCCAGCTCTTGGTCGAGAGCACCTCGAAGCGCTGTGCCAGCAGCACCGCCGCCTCGCGATGCACCTGCGCGCGATGCTGCAGGTCCTCGATCCCCTTCACGCGCTCGGCCAGCCGGGCCTTGAAGCCTGCGAGCGGCTCGCGCGAGAGCGGCGCACCGGCCTTGGCGGCATCGCGCTGCCAGGCCAATGCATCGGCAATGTTGAGTTTTGGCTGGGCCAGCAGGGCCTCGGCCTTGTGCGCCCATTCGACGGCGATCGCCTCCTGCCCCTTGGCGCGCTTGAGCTCGTCGAGCTTCTCGCGCAGCAACCGGGCGGCGCCCTTGTCGCGGCCGCTCAGTTCCTTGAAGACGTCCTGCATCTGCTCGGGCGACGGGTTGGCCGCGAGCCAGTCCCGGATGCGCTGGGCGCGCTCGCCCGAAGTGGGCGCGGTGAAGGCGCCTCCGGTCAAGGTATCGAGGGACTGGAGGTCGTGAGGCTTGGAGGAAGTTGAAGTCACTGAGCGAATGTCGTTATCTTTAGGGAAAAAGCGAGGCGCCGGCAATTGCCGGCGCAGGGCTCCATTTTCACCGACTTGCGGCGGTCCGGGTCAACGGGTCGCCAGTTTCAGTTCGGCACCGGGTTTCCAGTCGGCGCCTTCGGCCTTGGTGCGCACCGCGCCAAGGAACAGGCGTTCGCTGGGCAGCTTCTGCTCCAGCAGGTAATCGCGCGCCGCGGCGCCGCGCTCCACGGCCAGCTGCCGCATCGACTCCTCGTCGACCGCGATGCTGGCCAGCAGCAGATTCTCCATCTCCTGGGTCGGCAGGTCCTTGGCCAGGCCGACCATGTTGCGCGGCTTGGTCACCTCCGAGCGCTTGTAGACCGCGGCCAGCAACTCCGGATACTCGGCGTCGGTGACCGGACCGACCTCGGCCGCGTCCTTGCCGGCGCGCACCGCGGCGCGGCGCTTCTCGACCTGCGTCAGCGCGCGCAGGCGCTGGCGCTGGTAGGCGTCGCGCTCCTTCTCGAGGCTCGAGGTGCCGATCACCGTCATCTGCAGGGCCGGACGGTCGTTCAGCGCCTTGGCCACCTTGTCGAGGTTTTCCTTCGCCTCCTTGGACAGCTCCGAGCTGCCCGGCGCGAAGGCGATCGTGCTGGCGTCGCCGCCGCCGCCGCCGAAACCACCGGTCAGCAAGGCGAAGGGTGCGGTGGCGGCCTTGGCGATCAGGTTGACGATCGCCTTCATGATCAGCGGGCCGACGCTGAACTGCGGGTCGTTGATCGACCCCCGCAGCGGCAAGTCGATGTCGATCACGCCGTTGCGGTCGGCCAGCAGCGCCACCGCCAGCCGCACCGGCAGGCTGGCCGGCGCGCCCTCGACCGGCTCGCCGAACTGCAACTGGTTCAGCACCAGCTTGTTGGCCGCGGTCAGCGTGCCGTCGGGCGCGATCTTGTAGTTGACGTCCATGCTGAGCTTGCCGCGCTCGATGCCGTGGCCCGCAAAACGGATCGTGTAGGGTGACAGCGGCGGCAGGTCGAGCTCTTTCATCCGGGCCGTGATGTCGAGCTCGAGCGGCTTGACCAGCGGGTTCAGCTTGCCGGTGATCTCGAGCGATGCCGTCTGCTGGGCCTTGCCGCGCAGTTCGAGGTCGGCCAGGACCGGCTGGTCGCCCTGGGGCCTGGACGAAAAGGCGCTCAACCTGCCGGTCAGCTCGGTCAGGTCGGCCGAGTAGTTGGGCTTGACGAACAGGTCGGAGAAGTCGATCCGCCCATTGACCAGGCTCATCGGCCCGAAGGTGATGACCGGTGCCGGGCCGCGGTCGGCCTCGGCCGGTGCTGCGGCCGCCACCGGCGCTGCAGCACCGCCGCCGACCATCAGTTCCGCCGGCGGCGCCGGCGACACCGGAGCGGCCGGGCGCGCCGTGCGCGGGCGGCTGGTGGTCGTGGTGGTGCCGCCCAGGCTGCGCTTGGTCTCGACAGCGACGGCCGGCGCTTCCCCTTCCACCGGTTGCCCCGGCTGCTTGACCAGGTACAGCAGATTGAGCTTGCCGGTCGGATCGATGATGACGCGGGCGAAGAAGTCGCTCAGCGAGGTCTCGCGCACATCGACCGTGAGCGGCGTGCCCGGCACCATGTTCACCTGCAGGCCGCGCAAGCCCAGGGTCTTCCAGCTCAGCAGTTGCCGGTTGGTCGAGGGACCTGGCGCCTGCGTCAGCACCACGCTGTTGGCGCGGAAGTCGTCGACGGCCGTGTCGCCGGCCAGGCGCACGCTCATGCCCGCGGGCAGGGTCGCGACCTTGACCGTGCCCCGGTAGCTCGCGAAGGCGCGACGGATGTCTATATTGAGTGCGTCCGCGTAGTAGGCCTTGAAGGCATGGGCCGGCAGCGAGGCCAGCACCAGCCGGCCTTCGGCCGCGATCGGCTTGAGCACCAGGTTGCCGTCGTACTCGAAGCGGCCGGGCTCCGCGCGACCGGCGGCGATGCGCCCGGACAGCTTGAGCGGCGACACCGTGGCCGTATCCGGCGTGACCTTCTGCGCGTTCAGCTTGAGCGCGCTGATCTCGAAGGCCACCGGCGTGGCGCCGGCATTGTCGGCATAGGACAGCGTGCCGTTGTCGACCGCCAGCGTGCCGATGGCCAGCGCCCACGGCTTCGTGTTGGCGCCCTGGGGCACGCCCTCGCCCGCCCTCGGATTCTTGGGCGCAGCGACCTTCGCATTCTCGGCCGCGCCCTGGCTGCTGTCCGCAGGCACCTTCAGCCAGCGCTCGAACATCCAGCGCTTCTGGTCGTCGCGCTCGATGCGCACCTTCGGGTTCGAAGCCGTGAACGAGGCGATCGACAGCGTGTGCTTCGTCATGTCGACTTCGGCATCGACCAGCTCGAAGCGGCCGACGCTCGCCAGCGCGGTCTTCTCCTGAGTCAGCGCCAGTCCCTCGGCCACCACGCTGCGGGCCTTGAACCTGAGATCGGGGCTGGCCCACTCGACATCGATCTTGCCGCTCAGCTTGCCGTCCAGGGTGGGTTCCAGGCTCTGGGCCAGGTAGGGCGCAGCCAGCGACAGCGGCAGCGCATCGACCTCGGTTTTGACCTTGGCCTGCTTGTCGGTGGCCGCGCCGCTGAACTTGAGCGCGGCGCCGCCGATCGAGCTCGAGCCACTGAAGGTGGCCGGTTTCTCCATCGGCCAGGTCACCGCCTGGACCTCGATCGCCAGTTGCTTGACGTCGATGGCGGCGGCAGGCTGGGTGGTCTGGTCGCGCCAGCCAACCCGGCCGTCGCTCAGGGCCACCTTGTCGACCTGGACCCGCCAGGGCAGCGGCTCGGCCGCCTTGGCCGCGCCGTCGTCCGCTGGCGCCGGGACCGGGACCGACGCCACCTTCTCGCTCGCGCCGGTGGCAGGATCGGTCGCCAGCAGGTTGAGCCGTCCGCCCGCGTCGCGCGCCACGACGAGGTCCGGCCCGGCCAGCGCCACTTCGCCCAGGTGGACCACCCGCTCCAGTGGCCGGACGTCGGCCAGACCGATCTTCAGCGAATCGAAGCCCAGCAGGTCGCGCCCCTTCGAATCGGCCAGCTTGATGCCATTGGCGGCGATGCTGCCGGTGATCTTGAGCCCCGTCGTGGCGGCCTGCTCGAACTCGATCTTGAGGTCGGCATCGAGCTTGCCCGCCTGCAGCGCCACCGGCAGGCCGCCCGGGATGTAGCCCAGGTAGGGCACCAGGTCCAGCCCCTGGAAATTGATATGCGCGTCGGTCTTGCGGTTGTCGGCAAAGGGCGTCGTCTGCGCCGCCGAATCGAACTTGCTGCCGTTCAGGACGAAAGCCAGCTTCGGTTCGGTCTTGATCTCGCGCTGGGAGGCCAGGTTGCTGAGGAAGGGCACGCTGAGTGCGAAATCGCGCAGCTCATGCCTGCGCTTGACCGCCTCGTCGGTGAAATCGAAGGCTCCGTCGGTGATCGCAATGTTGTAGATGGCGAAACGCGGCGGCCCCTTCTTGGGCGCATCGGGCGGTTCCGGAGCCGGCGTGAGCCTGGCCAGGATGTCGTCGATGTCGTAGCGGCCATCGGCCAGGTGCGTCAGCTGGATCGCCGGTGCCTCGATCCTGACCGCGTCGATCACCGGCGCCAGGCGCAGGATCGACTGCAGTTCGGCATCGGCATAAATGCGCTTGACCGCCACTTGCGGCTGAGTGCCGTCGGCGGTGGCGATGCGCAGGTCGTGCACTGCGACTTCGAGCGTCCAGGGCTTGAAGTCGATCTTGCCCACCGTGACCTGCCGCCCCAGTTTCTCGCTGGCGATCTTCTGCACCTGTCCCTTGACGATCGGCGGCACTGCGAGCCACGCGATCAGCCAGACGGAAAGCAGGACCAGCAATGCCAGGACCCCGCGCCGCACCCATTTGTTCTGTTTCAGCAAAGCAGCATTCATCGAGGGGGAGTGTGCCCCAAACGCCATTCGATGCCCAAATGAGAAAGCCCGGCGACTCGACGCGAAGTCGTGCCACCGGGCTCGATGGCGGGCGCAACGCCCATGCCATCCTTTCGCTCGACCGGAAGTTCAATCGTTCCAGTCATGCTGGCAGCAAGAGATTGCCACCGTTGGGCCTCAGCCGCTGAACCGTTGGATTGCTCCTTCGGCCACTGGACCTTGGTAGACGCCTGAAAGCTCAGGCATCTGCAGCGTAGGCGTTGGGCGAAGAGTTTGCAAATCGCGTTTTCAATGGGCCTCACCGCTCCGATTCGCGCACTATTTCATACATTTTTTACATCTAAATTGGAATAACAAGCCTAGTTGTTATTCTTGACCGGGTATTTAGCGACTTCTAGAATGCCAATCTTTCCCGGATCGCAAGGCGGCCGGGCTCTCCGAATCCGCTGCCGGCATCTGTCGGCTTGATCAGGCGGCCGCGCTCTCTCCCCTGTTCGCGCGGACCTGATTCGTACCAATCCAAGCGCCGCTTCCCTTTCTGCTTTCGTCCCCGTGGCGTTGCGAACGGGTGCCGCACAGAAAGGAAGAGCGATGAACCAAGCGTTTGACGCCACAGCCCGTGGGCTACGGACCTTCGTGTCCGACGTAGTCGACGGCTTCTTCGAAATCACGCACAACAGTTTCGCCCTGCTGGGGCTGGCGACCGTGTTCGCGGTGCTGGCGCTGGCCGCCCGCCCCGACCTGCGCCAGACCGGCGAGGAGCAACTGATGGGCTGGCTGCAGTCGCGCAAGCCGGCACCCGAAGCCACCGACCTCGAACCGACCGCGATCGAGCGCACCACCGCGGCCAGCCCGCACGTGCTGCCGAAGCAACAGGCCGCGGTCGCCTACTGGTTGAGCAAGAAATACCGCGTGGCGGCCGAACCGTTGAGCGCCCTGGTGGCCGAAGCCTTCGAACTCGGCAAGAAGACCAAGCTCGATCCGACCCTGATCCTCGCGATCATGGCGGTCGAATCCAGCTTCAATCCCTTCGCCCAGAGCCAGGTCGGCGCCCAGGGCCTGATGCAGGTCATGACCCGCGTCCATGGCGAGAAGTACGAAAGCGCAGGCGGCACGCTGACCGCCTTCGACCCGGTGACCAACATGCGCGTGGGCGTGAAAGTGCTGCAGGAATGCATCGCCCGCGCCGGCTCCCTCGAAGGCGGTCTGCGCTACTACGTCGGCGCCGCCAACCTGGCGGACGACGGGGGCTATGCGAGCAAGGTGCTGGCCGAGCACGAGCGGCTGCGGCAGGTCGCCGCCGGTCGCACCCCGGCGGCCACGCCGCCGACGCTGCGGGCCAACCCGGTCCAGGTGGTCGCGCCTCCGGCGCCGAAGCGCACCGAACCCGATCCGCAGGTCGCCCTTCTGGGTGATTCCTAGGTCTTTGGCGGCGGCGCTCGCCGTCGTCGGCTACACTCGGCCGGCACGCGACTGGCGATAGGCGCAACCCTTTTCAGGTGCATTGCGCTGACGTGGACTACCACTGGGAAGCGTGCCGCCTGCGGTCTTAGTGGCAGGTGTTCAGCCGTTCGCCTGGGCAGCCCTTGTTTGGTTGAAGAACAAGGACCATTGTCTTGAAGGACTGCCATGTACCACCGCAACATCCTGGTCGAACAGACCGATCCTGAAATCTGGGCCGCCATCCAGGCCGAGAACGCCCGCCAGGAACATCACATCGAGCTGATCGCCAGCGAGAACTACGCCTCGCCGGCCGTCATGGCCGCCCAGGGCTCGCAGCTCACCAACAAGTATGCCGAGGGCTACCCGGGCAAGCGCTACTACGGCGGCTGCGAGCATGTCGACGTGGCCGAGCAACTGGCCATCGACCGCGTCAAGCAGCTGTTCGGCGCCGATGCCGCCAACGTGCAGCCGCACTGCGGCGCCTCGGCCAACGAAGCCGTGATGCTGGCCTTCCTGAAGCCCGGCGACACCATCATGGGCATGAGCCTGGCCGAGGGCGGCCACCTGACCCACGGCATGCCGCTCAACATGAGCGGCAAGTGGTTCAACGTCGTGAGCTACGGCCTGGACGCCAAGGAAGAAATCGACTACGACGCGATGGAGCGCAAGGCGCGCGAGTCGATGCCCAAGCTGATCATCGCGGGCGCCTCGGCCTACTCGCTGCGCATCGACTTCGAGCGCTTCGCCAAGGTCGCCAAGGACATCGGCGCGATCTTCATGGTCGACATCGCGCACTACGCGGGTCTTGTGGCCGCCGGCGTGTACCCCAATCCGGTTCCGCATGCGGACGTGGTCACGTCCACCACCCACAAGAGCCTGCGCGGCCCGCGCGGCGGCATCATCCTGATGAAGTCGCAGCACGAGAAGGCGATCAACAGCGCCATCTTCCCGGGCCTGCAGGGCGGCCCGCTGATGCACGTGATCGCGGCCAAGGCCGTGGCCTTCAAGGAAGCGCTGTCGCCGGAATTCAAGGCCTACCAGCAGCAGGTGGTCAAGAACGCGCAGATCGTCGCCGAAACGCTGACCCAGCGCGGCCTGCGCATCGTCAGCGGCCGCACCGAGAGCCACGTGATGCTGGTCGACCTGCGCGCCAAGGGCATCACCGGCAAGGAAGCCGAGGCGGTGCTGGGCGCAGCCCACATGACGATCAACAAGAACGCGATCCCCAACGACCCCGAGAAGCCGATGGTCACCAGCGGCGTGCGCATCGGCACGCCGGCGATGACCACCCGCGGCTTCAAGGACGAGGAAGCGCGCGCCACCGCCAACCTGATCGCCGACGTGCTCGAGAGCCCGCGCGATGCAGCGAACATCGACGCGGTGCGCGCCAAGGTGCATGCGCTGACCAGCCGCTTCCCGGTCTACAAGTAAACATGGCCCCCACGCTCCGCACTGCGTGTCGTCGCTGCCCCCCGGGGGGGCGCTGCCCGCCTTGGGGCGGCCCGGCGGCGGGCGGAGCCCCCACGCTCCGCACTGCGTGTCGTCGCTGCCCCCCAGGGGGGCGCTGCCCGCCTTGGGGCGGCCCGGCGGTGGGCGGGGCCGCCGCATGAAGTGCCCCTTCTGCGGCCACCTCGAAACCCAGGTCGTCGAGACCCGGGTGTCGGAAGACGGCGACTTCGTGAGGCGCCGACGCCAATGCGGCGCCTGCGACAAGCGCTTCACCACCTACGAGCGGCCGGACGTCAACTTCCCGGTGGTGGTCAAGAAGGACGGCAGCCGCGCCGACTTCAACACCGCCAAGGTGCGCGCCTCGATGATGCTGGCGCTGCGCAAGCGGCCGGTGAGCATCGAGCAGATCGACAACGCGCTGCTGCGCATCGAGCAGAAACTGCTGTCCAGCGGGCTGCGCGAGATCGAATCGACCAAGGTCGGCGAACTCGTGATGCGGGAACTCAAGCGGCTCGACAAGGTGGCCTACGTGCGCTTCGCGTCGGTGTACCGGAGTTTCGAGGACGTCGACGAGTTCAGGCAGTTGCTCAGGGATATCTGAGGCCGCTGCGCCCAAGGAGCCGCAGGCCGCTTTGGGGCGGCCCGGGGCCGGCCAGACCCTGAGGCCGCCGGGCGCGTTTGGATTGCAGCCAACTTTGTCCTGAATCGTTGCTGCCGCCCGCCGTCCGACCGCCTGGCCCGAAGACCGGGCCGGTGGGCCGCCGGAAGTCGCGCGGAGGCGCTGGTGCTTCTAGCATTCGGCGCGTCATGCCCGGCTCCGTCCCTCTTCAACCTTCACTTCCCGCTACGCCGCTGGCCGGTTTCACGCTGGTCGAGCTGCTGGTGGTGCTCGCGATCGTCGCGATCCTCGCCGGGTTCGCGATGCCGGGCTTCGGCCGGGCCCTCGAGCGCTACCGTTTGCGCAGCGCCGAAGAAGACCTCCGCTCCGCGATCCACGTCGCGCGGTCGGAAGCGCTCCGCCGCGGCGGCCGCGTCACCCTGCGCCGGGCATCGGCGGCCGGATGTACGCCCCGCGACGACCAGGACTGGAGCTGCGGCTGGATGGTCTTCGAGGACGGCGACAGCAATGGCCAGCGCGATCCCGGCGAGGCCCTGATCCAGTCCTGGCCACCGCTGCGCGGCGTCGAGGCGACGGTGTTCGTGCCCAGCCCCTCGACCTATTTGAACCTGAACCGATGGGGCCGCTTTCACAACCTGGGCGCCTTCAGGTTCACGCTGAAGCCCCCGGGCAGCACCGACCGCACGGCCGCGCGGGTGCTGTGCATGTCCTCCGCCGGCCGGCTCCAGACCCTCCAGGGGACCGACAAATGCTGAAGAACGCCGGCCGGCCCTACCGGCAGCGAGGCATCACGCTGCTCGAATCCCTGGTGTCGCTCGCGATCCTCGTGCTGGTCGCCTTCGGCTTGCTCGGCGTGCAGTTGCGCACCCTGGCCGATGCCCGGACCACCGTCCACCGCACGCAGGCCATCCGCCTGGTCGAGGATCTGGCCGAGCGCGTTCGCGCCCATCCCGGGCGGATGCGTCCCCTGCCGGCCGAAGCAGCGCAATGGGACCTGCCGCCGCCGCTGCCGGATTGCCGCACGACCGCCTGCGAGCCGACAGCGCTCGCGCGCTGGGAGATCGCACGCTGGAAGCAGGCGGTCGCGAGCGCACTGCCGCTGGGCCGCAGCGTGGTGTTCGAGATCACCGACAGCCCGCGGCAGCTGGGCGTGATGGTGGCCTGGCACGCCAACGCGAAGGGCCTCTCCGATCCGGCGCTCGACACGCCTTTCAGGGTTGACAGCCTGGCCGCGGGCGTGCGTTGTCCCGCCGGCCTCCTTTGTCATCTGGCCCATGTCCACCCCTGATGCCCGCCCTGGCCTGCGCCGCCGGCAACGGGGCTTGAGCCTGATCGAACTGCTCGCGGGCATGGCGATCGGCCTGCTGGTGATCGCGACCGCTTTCGGCACGCTGCTGCTGGCGCGCAGCGCCGCCGCCAGCGTCAGCGAACTCGGCCAGTTGCAGCAGCAGGGCTCGTACGCGCTGCACGTCATCGGCCAGCAGTTCCGCCAGGCCGGCTCACTGGAGCCGGTGCGCGACGAAACCACCGGGCTGCACGCCTTCGCGACCGAGGCCGCCGGGTCCGGGAATGCCGCGGCGGTGGTCTCCGGCACCCAGGGTGCGGACGGTGCCGGCGACAGCGTCTCGGTCGCCGTCGTGCGGGCCCGCTGGCCTGCGGCGAGCGGCTCGCAGAGGATCTGGGCCCAGTACGACTGCATCGGCGCCAACGTCGAAACCGAGAACCGGATCAGCGCGACCTTCTCGCTCGACGCCAAGGGACAGCTGACCTGCCGCAGCGCGAAAGGCCTGCAACCGGTGATCGGCAACGTCGCGGACTTCCGGGTCAGCTACCGGGTCGATACCGGCAGCGGCATCCAGGCCATGGACGCGGGGGCCGTCCAGCGCGCCAAGCTGTGGTCCGCAGTCACCGCCATCGAGGTCTGCCTGGACCTGGAGGGCAGCGAGATCAGCGCGGGCGCGTTCAAGGACTACCGTGGCTGCGCCGAGACCGACAAGCCGCGTGCCGGCCGCACGCACCTGGTCTTTCGCAACCTCTTCCATCTGCGCACCCGGTAGGAACGAGGCATGCACACCACGCTCTCCGCATGGCCGCAGCGCGGCTTCGCTTTGCTGGTGATGATGGTCACGGTCCTGCTGGTCACGATGCTCGTGCTCGCCGCCTCCCGCACCGCGCTGCTGGACGAGGCGGCGACCGGCAATGACAGCGATTTCCAGCGTGCCTTCGAGGCCGCGCAGGACATCCTGCGCGCCGCCGAGTCCGACATCCTGGGCGAAGGGGCCGGCATGCCCGGCGCTTTGGGCGGCGCGCGCCCCTACCCCGGAAGCCCTGCCGAGCTGCTCGCGCTGCAGGACCTGCTCGGCCGGCGCAGCCCCTCGTGCGCAGCCGGAATCTGCATCCCCGACCAGGTGCCGCCGCGCTTCTGGATCGACCACGTCGCGCTGGAGCGCATGAAGAAAGTCGCCGCGACCCGGCCGCGCGGCTGGTACTGGGTCGAGCTGCTGCCCTCCGACACAGCAGCGGCGACCGCAGGCGGCGCCGCCGAGCATTTCATGCCCGACGCCGCCCGGCCCTACATCTACCGGATCACGGTCGTGGCGATCGGGCGCAAGCCGACGACCCAAGCGGCGATCCAGACCACGCTGGTGCACAAGAAAACGAGGTCCTGAGCTATGAAATGGAGGTTCGCACTACAGACTGGGGGATTCGCCGCGGCGATCCAGGCCTGCGCTTTGCCGGCCCAGGGGCTCGACGCTTCGCCGGAATTGCTGCGGGCGACCGCGCAGGTGAGTTCGCTGGCCGCCAGTGCGCGCTCGAGCCACCACGAGGCCGCGTTGTTCGTGGCCGCCTACGACCCGCCCGGCTGGACCGGATCGGTCACCGGCTACCGACTCCGGCCCGGGAGCGCGGCCCTCGACACCGCCGGGCTGTGGGGCGACCTGCCCGCGACCGCGGCCAGCGACGCCGGGCCCGCCCGACCGGCACGGCCCCGCTCCACCGCCTCCCTGATGGATGCCCACGGCAGCGACTGGCCCGCTTCGCGCGTCGTGCTCTCGGCCCGAAGCCCGGGCGGCGGAGCGCCGGCGGCCGGCATCGCCTGGGCGTGGGCCGCGCTGTCCGAGACGCAGCGAACGGCACTCATGGCCCTCGGCGGCGGCCGCGCTCCGTCATCCGCGGACGAGGCGATGGCCCAGGATCGCCTGGCCTACCTGCGCGGAGACCGCAGCAAGGAACAGGGCGGCACTCCAGGCGGGCCTTGGCGCCGACGCACCTCCCGGCATGGCGGCATCGTGAATTCGAAGCTGTGGCACCAGACGGGGCCGCCGCCGGCCACCCACGCAACGGAAGGCCATGCGGGCTTCCGCCGCGCCCTGGGCCAGCGACCGTCGATGCTCTACGTGGGCGCCAACGACGGCATGCTGCACGGCTTCGACGCCGCGACCGGCGAGGAGAGATTCGCGTACGTGCCCGACGGCTTGCACGGCCGACTGGCGCAGCTCGCACGGCCGGACTACCGCCCCCAGCCCTTCGTCGACGGCTCGCCGCTGGCCGGCGACCTGTACCTCGGTGGCCCGGGCAGCAGCGATCCCGGCCTGTGGCGAACCTACCTCGCGGGCTTCCTCGGTGCCGGGGGCAGGGGCTACTTCGTCCTCGACGTCAGCGACCCGGCTGCGTTCGGTGGCGCCGAGGCCGCCCGCCTGGTGGTCCTGGACCGCACGGACACCGAAACCATGGACGAAGACATCGGCGAGATCCTGGGCGAGCCGGCGACCGAAGCCGGCGATCCTTCGATCAGCCGGCAGATCGCCCAGCTGAACGACGGCCGCTGGGCCCTGGTCACGGGCAACGGCGAGCGCAGCGCCAGCGGCAAGGCGGTGCTGCTGATCCAGTACCTCGACCGCGATCGGGAACTGCGCAAGATCATCGCCGCTCCAGGCCCCGCGAACGGGCTCGCCGTGCCGCGCCTGATCGACCTCGACGGCAACGGCACGGCCGATGTCGCCTACGCGGGCGACCTGCACGGCAACCTGTGGAAATTCGACCTTCGTTCGACCGCCGCCCGCGGCTGGGCGATGGCCTTCGACGGCGCGGCGCTGTTCGTGGCCCGCGACGCGTCGGCGGCGGCCGCGCGCCAGCCGATCACCACGGCGCCGGTCTGGAAGGCCCACCCGCAGGGCGGCCTGCAGATCGCCTTCGGGACCGGCCGCCGAAGCGCACCCGGCGACGGCTCGGAGCGCCAGGTGCAGACCATCTACGGCATCCATGACGACACGCCGATCCTGCGCCGCAGCGTGGCCGAGCGACGCGCGGGCGAGGCACCGCTGGATTTCGGAGCGGGCCAGGGCCCGGTCACCGGCGGCCGAAGCCGCCTGACGGCCCAGACCGTGCAAGTGGACGCAGCACAGGGCTCGGGCACCATCTCCTCCCACCCGGTGCCCTACGCAGGCCGCGAAGCACGGCGGGGCTGGCTCCTCGATCTGCCGCTGCCGGGCGAGCGGGTGCTGCAGAACCCGGGCTGGTTCGAGGGCGACCTGGTCGATGTCTGGAGCCAGGTGCCGGCAGTCCGCGCGAGTGCCGACACCGATCTCCCGCCGCCCGCCCGCCGCTACCGCACCACCCTCGACATCCTCAATGGCTCGGCGCCCCGGTCGACGCTCTACGCCCACCTGCCGTCCACGAGCAGCGGCCAGCCCTCGCGCGTGGAGGCCGGCCTGAGCGTGGGCATCCGCGACGGCAAGCTGGAGACGCCGGTGTCCGCGCCCGGCACGCCGGCGCCGCCGCCCATGCAGCAGCTCGACAGCATCCTGCTGCGCCCGGGCTGGCGCCAACTGCAATGACAACCCGGCGCCCGCGCGGCTTCACGATCACCGAGGTGCTGGTGGTCGTCGCGCTGATCGCCCTCCTCGCAGCGGTCGCGCTACCGGCTTACCAGACCTACCTGCAGCGCAGCCTGCGCGCCGAGGCCCGCGCCGGGCTGCTGCAGGCGGCCCACTGGCTCGAGCGCGTCGCGACGGCCACGGGCCTCTATCCGGCGGACGCCGCCGACTTTCCGGAAGCGCTCCAGCGCGTGCCGTCGGGCGCCTATCGGATCGGCTTCGAGCCCGCGGACGCGCAAGGCAGCGGCTACACTTTGACCGCACGTCCCCAGGGCGCCCAGGCCGCCGACCGGTGCGGCGGCTACACGCTCGACCAGGCCGGTGTGCGGGGGCTTGCCGTTCCCGGCGCTTCGGACGAACTCAAGGCGGCGTGCTGGAACCGCTGAAGCCCCCACCCGAGCATGATCCCGACGCCCTCCCCACCCCTGCCGTTGTCCGCCGCCGAGGCGATGCGCCTCGCCCTGTCGCTGGCCCGCGCGGCCAGCACCACGGCGCCACCGAATCCCGCGGTCGGCTGCGTCATCGTGGCGGCCGACGGCCGCATCGTCGGCGCCGGCCAGACCCAGCGCGCCGGCGGTCCGCATGCGGAGATCATGGCCCTGCGCGACGCCGCCGCGCGCGGCGTCTCCACGACAGGCGCCACCGCCTTCGTGACGCTCGAACCCTGCTCCCACCACGGCCGCACCGGCCCTTGCTGCGACGCGCTGGTCCAGGCCGGCATCGCCAAGGTCGTCGCCTCGATCCCCGACCCGAACCCGCTGGTGTCGGGCCAGGGGTTCGAGCGCCTGCGCGCCGCCGGCGTCGAGGTCGAGGTCGGACCGCAGGCCGAAGCGGCGCGCGCCCTCAACATCGGCTTCCTCAGCCGAATGATCCGCAAGACCCCCTGGGTTCGCCTCAAGGCGGCGGCATCGCTCGACGGCAGGACCGCGCTCGAAAACGGCAGCAGCCAGTGGATCACCGGCGACGCGGCGCGTGCCGACGGCCATGCCTGGCGGGCCCGCGCCGGCGCCATCCTGACCGGCGTGGGCACGGTGATCGAGGACAACCCCCGGCTCGACGTGCGCGGGGTCGACACCGTGCGCCAGCCTCCCCTGGTGATTGTCGACAGCCGCCTGCAGACGCCGCCCGACGCGCGCCTTTTCGAGATCCCCGAGCGTCCGGTCTGGATCTACGCGGCCGCGCGCGACGACGACAGGGCCCGCGCCCTCGAGGCGCGCGGCGCCATCGTGAGCTGCCTGGCCAATGCCGACGGCAAGGTCGACCTCCGGGCCCTGCTCGCCGATCTCGCCCGGCGCGAAGTCAACGAACTGCACGTCGAGGCCGGCCACAAGCTCAACGGCTCGCTGATGCGCGAAGGCCTGGTCGACGAACTGCTGATCTACCTGGCGCCGAAGTTCATCGGCGACGGCCTGGGCATCGCCAGCCACCCCCATGCCGGCGGCGCCCTGACGTCGCTGGGCGGCGCGCTGGCGCTCGAGTTCCAGTCCTTCGAGGCCATCGGACCCGACCTCCGGATCGTCGCCCGGGTCGCCGGCCGGGACCACTTTTAGGACCGCGCCGAAGGACCGACCCGCATCTCTGCGAAAATGCGCGCATGTTCACCGGAATCATTACCGGCGTGGGGCGCATCGCCGCCGTCCACGACCTCGGCAGCTCTTCATCCCACGGCAAGCGTCTCAGCATTGCGGTGCCCGACGGCTATCTGGACGACGTGGGGCTCGGCGACAGCATTGCGCTCAACGGCGCCTGCATGACCGTCACCACGCTCGATCCGGCGCAAAGGCTGTTCACCATCGACATCTCCGCCGAATCGCTGGACAAGACAGCCGGCCTGTCCGATGCCGCGACGCGCGTGAATCTCGAGAAGGCGCTGCGCGCCAGCGACCGCCTGGGCGGCCACATCGTCTCCGGCCACGTCGACGGCATCGGCACCGTCAACCGCTTCGAGCCCGTCGGGGAGAGCTGGGAGCTGCGCGTGCTCGCACCGCCCGCGCTGGCCCGCTTCCTGGCCTACAAGGGCTCGATCACGGTCAATGGCGTGAGCCTCACGGTCAACAGCGTGAGCGACGGCCCGGACGGCTGCGACGTCAGCATCAACCTGATTCCGCACACGGTGGAGAACACCGCGCTCGGCGGCCTGAAGCCTGGCAGCCGGGTCAACCTCGAGATCGACACCGTCGCCCGTTACGTGGAGCGGATGCTCCATGCCGGCGTCATCCAACCACCCCAGAAAGACAGTTCCCCATGAACGCCTCCGTCACGCCGATCGGTGCCCCGCGCAGCGGCCGTGCACCCGCGCCCATTTCCCCGGTCGAGGAGATCGTGGCCGAGCTGCGCGCCGGCCGGATGGTGATCCTGGTCGACGAGGAAGACCGCGAGAACGAGGGCGACATCGTGCTCGCCGCCGACCACGTGACGCCCGAGGCGATCAACTTCATGGCGCGCCATGCGCGCGGCCTGATCTGCCTCACCCTGTCGCGCGAGATGTGCGAGCGGCTGCAGTTGCCGCCGATGGTGGCGCGCAACGGCGCCAAGCATTCGACCGCCTTCACGGTCTCGATCGAAGCCGCCGAAGGCGTGACCACCGGCATCTCGGCGGCCGACCGTTCGCGCACGGTGCAGGCGGCGGTGGCGCCCGACGCGGTCGCGTCCGACCTGGTCCAACCCGGCCACATCTTCCCTCTGCAGGCGGTCGACGGCGGCGTGCTGATGCGCGCCGGCCATACCGAAGCGGGTTGCGATCTCGCGGCCATGGCAGGCTGCTCGCCCGCTTCGGTGATCTGCGAAGTGATGAACGAGGACGGCACCATGGCGCGCCTGCCCGACCTGCAGCTCTTCGCGGCCGAGCACGACATCAAGATCGGCACCATCGCGGCCCTCATCGAACATCGCAGCCACACCGAAACGCTGATCGAGAAGGTCGGCTGCCGCGAGATCCAGACCGCCTGGGGTCCCTTCACGGCGCATGCGTTCAAGGACAAGCCGAGCCACGGCGTGCACCTGGCGCTGGTGCGCGGCAAGTGGAATGCCGGCGATACGGTGGACGTGCGCGTGCACGAGCCGCTCTCGGTGCTCGACGCGCTCGAGCTCAACCGCGGCCTGCATTCGTGGAGCCTCGACGCCAGCCTGGCCCATATCGCCACCCAGGGCCAGGGCGTGGCCGTGCTGCTGAACTGCGGCGAGACCGGCGCCGAGCTGCTGTCGCAGTTCGACGGCACCGCACGCCCTGCGCAGGCGCCGGAGCGCGGCCGCATGGACCTGCGCAGCTACGGCATCGGCGCCCAGATCCTGCGCGAGTGCGGGGTCCACAAGATGAACCTGCTCGGCACGCCGCGCCGCATGCCGAGCATTTCCGCCGGGTATGGGCTGGAGATCGCCGGCTACATCACGAAAGACGAAAGCTGATGCAACACGCGAACAAGGGCAGCGACGTCGCGCTCGACGGCAAGGGACTGCGCATCGGCATCGTGCAGGCGCGCTTCAACGAAGACATCACGGACGCACTGGCTGCGGCCTGCCGCTCGGAGCTGGCGGTGCTCGGCGTCGCCGATGCCGACATCGAGCACCTGAGCGTGCCGGGCGCGCTCGAAGTCCCGGTGGCGCTGCAAGCCCTGGCCGAGCGCCAGCGCTACCACGCGCTGGTCGCGCTGGGCTGCATCATCCGCGGCGAGACCTACCACTTCGAGCTGGTGGCCAACGAATCCGGCGCCAGCGTGAGCCGGCTGGCGCTGGACTACCGCATCCCGATCGCCAACGCGATCCTCACCACCGAAAACCTCGAACAGGCCGTGGCGCGACAGACCGACAAGGGCCGCGACGCCGCGCGCGTGGCGGTCGAGATGGCGCGGCTGCTCGCCACCCTTTCATGACCGAAGACACCAAAGCATCCAGCGGCAAGCCGCGCCAGACCCGCACCGGGCTCACCAGCACGGGGGCCCGCAAGGCCTCCGCCAAGTCGAACCGCAGCCGGGCGCGCGAGTTCGCGCTGCAGGCGCTCTACCAGCACCTGGTGGGCCGCAACGATGCGGCGTCCATCGACCAGTTCACGCGCGACCTGGCCGGCTTCCACAAGGCCGATGCGGCGCACTACGACGCGCTGCTGCACGGCGCGATCGAAGGCGCGGCCGAACTCGACGCCCTGATCGTGCCGCTGCTCGACCGCAAGCTCGAGGAGATCTCGCCTGTCGAGCACGCCGTGATGTGGATCGGCGTCTACGAGTTCCAGCACTGCCTCGACGTGCCCTGGCGCGTGGTGCTCAACGAGTGCATCGAGCTGACCAAGGAGTTCGGCGGCACCGATGGCCACAAGTACGTCAATGCCGTGCTCAACGGCCTCGCCCCCCAATTGCGCCGCGACGAGGTCGAGGCCGACCGATTGACAGGCAAGGCGAAGCCATGAGGATTTCGAGCCGCGCGGAACGCATCGAGCCCTTCTACGTGATGGAGGTGGCCAAGGCGGCCTCGAAGCTCGCGCGCGAGGTGGCGCACACCGACCGGCCGATGATCTTCCTGAACATCGGCGAGCCCGACTTCACCGCGCCGCCGCTGGTGCAGGAAGCGGCCGCGCGCGCGGTGCGCGCCGGCGCCACGCAGTACACCCAGGCCACCGGCCTCGATCACTTGCGCGAGCGCATCAGCGGCTGGTACGCCGAGCGCTTCAAGGTCGACGTTCCGGCGCGCCGCATCGTGATCACGGCCGGCGCCTCGGCCGCCCTGCAACTCGCCTGCCTGGCCCTGATCGAGGCCGGCGACGAGATGCTGCTGCCGGACCCGAGCTATCCCTGCAACCGCCACTTCGTGACCGCGGCCGACGGCCGCGCCGTGCTGGTGCCGACCACCGCGGCCGAGCGCTTCCAGCTCAGCGCCGCCAAGGTCGAGGCCGCCTGGACCGAGCGCACCCGCGGCGTGCTGCTGGCCTCGCCGTCGAACCCGACCGGCACCTCGATTGCGCCCGACGAACTGCGCCGCATCCACGAGGTCGTGAGCACGCGCGGCGGCATCACGCTGATCGACGAGATCTATCTCGGCCTGTCGTACGACGATGCCTTCGGGCAGACGGCGCTGGCGATCGACGACCAGGTGATCAGCATCAACAGCTTCAGCAAGTACTTCAACATGACCGGTTGGCGCCTCGGCTGGCTGGTGGTGCCCGATGCGCTGGTCCCGGCGGTGGAGCGCCTGGCGCAAAACCTCTTCATTTGCGCCAGCACGGTGTCGCAATACGCGGCGCTCGCCTGCTTCGAAGCCGACAGCATCGCCGAATACGAACGCCGGCGCGCCGAGTTCAAGGCTCGCCGCGACTGGTTCATCCCGCAGCTCCAGGCGCTCGGCCTCGAGGTGCCGGTGATGCCCGACGGTGCCTTCTACGCCTGGGCCGACTGCTCCTCGTTCGCCCGGAAGCTCGGCATCTCCGGCAGTTGGGATTTCGCCTTCGAGGCCATGAAGCAGGCCCATGTCGCGGTCACCCCGGGCCGCGACTTCGGTGCCGCCGAAACCGGGCGCTTCATCCGTTTTTCGACCGCCAGCTCGATGGCGCATCTCGAGGAATCGGTGGCCCGGCTGCGCGCCTGGGCCGGTGCCTGATGAGTTTTGCGCTCAACATCCGCGTCTACTGGGAAGACACCGATGCGGGCGGCATCGTGTTCTATGCCAACTACCTCAAGTTCATGGAGCGCGCCCGCACCGAGTGGCTGCGCTCGCTGGGCATCGCGCAGCGCCAGCTGCGCGAGGACACCGGCGGCATCTTCGTGGTCAGCGAGACCCAGCTCAAGTACCACCGCCCGGCCCGTCTCGACGACGAACTGCTGGTTACAGCCGAGCTGCGCCAGATCGGCTCGGCGTCACTGATAATCGCCCAGCGCGTGCTATCAAATTCAGAGCAATCCGCACCTGAGGTGGCGGCCGGACCCGTCCTGCTGTGCGAGGGCACGATTCGCATCGGCTGGGTCGATGCGGCCAGCTTGCGTCCCGCACGCATCCCGCGCCAAGTTTCGGGAACCCTCGAGCGCTACGCCTGCTCCATGTCTCAACCTCTCAAGCCATGAATCAACAAGACCTGTCGATCCTCTCCCTTCTGATCCACGCCAGCCTGCCGGTGCAGCTCGTGGTGCTGCTGCTGATCCTGGTCTCCGTCGCCAGCTGGGCAGCCATCTTCCGCAAGTATTTCGCGCTCAAGCGCACGCGCTCGCTGAACGACGACTTCGAACGCGACTTCTGGTCCGGCACCAGCCTGAACGAGCTGTTCTCCTCGGCCGCGCAAAACGCCAAGTTCGCGGGTCCGATGGAACGCATCTTCGCCTCCGGCATGCGCGAATACCAGAAGCTGCGCGAGCGCCACGTCTCGGATGCCGCCACCTTGCTCGACGGCGCTCGCCGCGCGATGCGGGCCAGCTACCAGCGCGAGCTCGATGCCGTCGAGCAGAACCTGTCCTTCCTGGCGACGGTCGGCTCGGTCTCGCCCTATGTCGGACTGTTCGGCACGGTCTGGGGGATCATGCACGCCTTCACCGGCCTGGCCGCGCTGGCCCAGGTGACGCTGTCGACCGTGGCGCCGGGCATCGCCGAGGCGCTGGTCGCCACCGCGATCGGCCTGTTCGCGGCGATCCCCGCCGTGGTCGCCTACAACCGCTTCGCGCGCGAGATCGACAAGATCGCGATCGCACTCGAGACCTTCATCGAGGAGTTCTCGAACATCCTGCAGCGCAACCTGACGGCCCACGTGAACCCGGCAACGGTGACCCCGGCCGGTCGCTGAACGGAGCACCGCACCATGCCCGCCATGTCCTCCCGCGGCCGCGGCCGCCGCACGATCAACGAGATCAACATGGTCCCGTTCATCGACGTGATGCTGGTGCTGCTGATCATCTTCATGGTCACGGCGCCGCTGATCACGCCGAGCGTGATCAACCTGCCCACCGTCGACAAGGCCAACAAGCAGCCCGACCGCCCGATCGAGATCGTGATCAAGAGCGACGACGAAGTACAGATCAAGAAGGATCCGTCCACCGGCAGCGGCGGCAGCTCGATCCCGATGACGCAGATCGGCGCGGCCGCCAAGACCGCACAGGGCGGCGACGCCGACCGGCCGGTGGTCATCAGCGCCGAAAAGACCGTGAAGTACGAGACCGTGGTGAAGGCGATGAACCAGCTCAAGCGCAGCGGCATCGAGCGGGTCGGCCTCTCGGTGCAGACCACCGGCGCGAAGTAAGGCATGTCGCTCGCCGCCGACCGCCCCGAATTCGCCCCGCCGCCGCAGCGCGGCACGCCGCGCGCCGTCTTGCTGGCGCTGATCGCCCATGCGCTGCTGATCGCCGCGCTGACCTGGGGCGTGAGCTGGCGGCGCGAGGCCGAGAACGATGCGGTCGAGGCCGAGCTGTGGTCCTCGACCATCCAGCAGGCCGCGCCGCGCGCCGTGGCGCCGGTGCCCGTACCGCCGGTCCCGACACCCACGCCGGCACCGCCGCCGCCCCCGCCGCCTCCGCCCCCGCCCCAGGCGGTCAGGCCGCCCGAACCCACGCCCGCGCCGAAGGCGCCCGACATCGCGCTCGAACGCGAGAAGAAGCTGAAGGAGCTGAAGGAGCGCGAGCTCGAGCAGCAGGCCCAGCAGAAGAAGCTCGAAGCGGCGAAGAAGGCGGCGCAGGAGAAGCGCGAGGCCGAGGCCCGCGAGCGCGCCGAGGACGAGGCCGAGCGCAAGAAGGAAGAGCAGAAGAAGCTGGCCGAGCAGAAGCGCAAGCAGGAGGCCGAGGCCAAGCAGGCCGAAGCCGCGAAGAAGAAGGAAGCCGAGACCAAGCAGGCGGCCCAGGCCGCGGCCGACCGCGCGGCCACGCTCAAGCGCATGCAGGCGATGGCGGGCTCAGGCGGCGAAGGCGCCGCCGCCAAGTCGTCGGGCCCCTCGGGCAGCTACGGTGGCAAGGTCAACGCCGCCGTGCGGCCCAACGTGGTGTTTCCTGACGCCGACATGGTCAGTGGCAATCCGGCCGCGGAGTTCGATGTCCGCCTTGCGCCCGACGGCACCATCGTCGGCACGCCGACCCTGACCAAATCGAGCGGTCTGCCCCGGTGGGACGAAGCCGCACTGCGCGCGCTGCAGAAGACCGAGAAGCTGCCGCGCGATATCGACGGCACTGTGCCGCCGCGGCTGATCATCACATTGAGACCGAAGCTCTGAAGGCCACGCTCAGCTGGCGTCAAGCATCCGGCGCGAGGCGCGGCCCGGCCAGCTGATCGATCAAGCCATGCGCGGCGATCGCCGCAAGCCATCCGATCACCACGCCGATCGCGATGTCCAGCGGGTAGTGCACGCCGAGGACCACCCGCGAGACGCTCACCAGGGCCGTGAGCGCGAGCAGGAAGCCACCCACCGGCCGGTAGCGCGGCACGAGCAGAAACGAGAATGCCAAGGCTCCGTAGACGGTGGCGTGGCTGCTCGGGAAGGACGGACTCGGTCCGTGCGCCAGGTGCTGGTAGCCCAGGCCGTTCTCGAAGGGGCGTGGCCGATCCCACGCCAGCGCAATGAGTTCGCAGGCCAGGCTGCCCAGCAGGATCGCCAGTGCGGCGGCCACGACCGGTCTGACCAGCGGCCGCCATCGATGAAGCGCCAGACCCACGATGAGCGCCGGCACCAGCCATTGGGCATGGACGGACAGGAAGTACCCCGCCTCCACCAGCCAGCTCTGAGCGCCGGCGTCCGCATTCAGCAGCAGGAACAGCTCCCGATCCAGCGCGATCATGGGGCCGGCCGCTATTCGTAGACCACCGACGCCTTGCCCGCCTCGGCCTGCGCCATCCAGCTCGCCAGTGCCGCGTCGGTCGGAAAGAACTTCGCCCGCTCGCCCAGTTGCAGCTCGACCTGCGCTCCGCCGCGTGCCAGCGACAGGCGCACGCCCAGCCCCTGCAGCAGGTCGCCATGTTCGCTCTGCTCGGTGCGCGGCGGAAAATCCTTCACCAGCCGAGCGATGTCGGGCGCCTTGCCGTTGACCGCCACGCGCAGGAACTTGCCGAAACGACAGCGCGCCGTCGCCAGGTCCCACACCTGCTGGACCTGGAAGCGGGCCTCGAAGCCGCCGCGGCCCGGTTGCAGGCGGCCGCTCACGATCACCAACTCGTCGTCCTTGAGCACATTGCGATTGGCGTTGAACAGGGCATCGTCGGCCGTCGCATCGATCGCGCCCGACTTGTCGTCGAGCTTGAAGATGGCGAGCCGGCCGCGCTGGCCGTTGATCATGCGGAAGTCGCTCACGATGCCCGCGATCACCTGCTGGTCCCGGCTGTCGAGCAGGTCGTCGATCTCGCGCTTGCAGAAGCGCCGCACTTCGTGCGCGACCTCGTCGAACAGGTGGCCCGACAAGTAGAAGCCGACGGCGGTCTTCTCATAGGTCAGGCGCTCCTTCACGCCCCAGGGCGTGGCGTCGACCAGGTCGGGCTCCTGCGTCGCCGAGCCGTGCTCGCTGTCGCCGAAGATGTCGACCTGCGCCGCATTCGCCTGGGTTGCATTGGCGAATTCGAAGGCGCGGTCGACCGAGGCGATCAGCGAGGCCCGGTTCTGCTGCAGCGAATMGAAGGCGCCGGCCTTGATCAGCGCCTCGACCGTGCGCTTGTTGATGCGCTGCCGGTCCACGCGCACGCAGAAGTCGAACAGGCTCGTGAAGGCACCGCCCTCCTCGCGCGCCTTCACGATCGCCTCGACCGCCAGCTGGCCTGTCCCCTTGACCGCGCCGAGCCCGTAGCGGATCGCGCGGTCGGTGACCGGCTCGAAGCGGTAGTTGCCGCGGTTCACGTCCGGCGGCTCGAAGCTCATGCCGAAGTTCTTCTGCGCGTCCTCGAACAGCACCTTGAGCTTGTCGGTGTCGTCCATTTCGACGGTCATGTTGGCGCAGAAGAACTCGGCCGTGTAGTGCACCTTGAGCCAGCCGGTGTGATAGGCCAGCAGCGAGTACGCGGCCGCGTGCGACTTGTTGAAGCCGTAGCCCGCGAACTTCTCCATCAGGTCGAAGATCTCGTCGGCCTTCTTCTGATCGATGTCGTTCTTGGCGGCCCCCTTGCGGAAGATCTCGCGGTGCTCCGCCATCTCCTCGGCCTTCTTCTTGCCCATTGCGCGGCGCAGCAGGTCGGCGCCGCCGAGCGAGTAGCCGCCCAGGATCTGCGCGGTCTGCATCACCTGCTCCTGGTAGACCATGATCCCGTAGGTCTCGGAGAGCATCTCGGCCACCAGCGGATGCGGGTACTCGACCGGCTCGCGGCCGTGCTTGCGCGCCACGAAGCTCGGGATCAGGTCCATCGGGCCCGGACGGTACAGCGCGTTGAGCGCGATCAGGTCTTCGAGCCGGGTCGGCCGCGCGTCCTTCAGCATGCCCTGCATGCCGCGCGATTCGAACTGGAACACGGCCTCGGTCTTGCCCTCGGAGAAGAGCTTGTAGGTCGGCACGTCGTCGAGCTTGATGTTCTCGTAGGCGAAGTTCTCCTGGCCCTTGTGGCGCGCGACGATGAAGTCCTTGGCGATCTCCAGGATGGTCAGCGTGGCAAGACCCAAGAAGTCGAACTTCACCAGGCCCACCGCCTCGACGTCGTCCTTGTCGTACTGGCTCACGGCCGAGTCGCTGCCCGGCTGCTGGTAGAGCGGACAGAAGTCGGTGAGCTTGCCCGGCGCGATCAGCACGCCGCCGGCGTGCATGCCGATGTTGCGCGTCATGCCTTCGAGCTTCTGCGCCAGCTCCACCAGCATGCGGACTTCTTCTTCCTTCTCGATCCGGGCCGCGAGCTGCGGCTCCGCCGCGATCGCGTACTTTTCCCGGTCGGCCTCCGACAGGTCGGCGGGCGGGTACTGGATGGTCACCGGCTTGCCCGGCTTGTTCGGGATCAGCTTGCTGATGCCGTCGCAGAACATGTAGCTCATGTCGAGCACGCGGCCGACGTCGCGGATCGCGGCGCGCGCGGCCATGGTGCCGAAGGTGGCGATCTGGCTCACCGCGTCGCGGCCGTACTTGTCCTTGACGTAGTCGATGACGCGGTCGCGGTTGCCCTGGCAGAAGTCGATGTCGAAGTCGGGCATCGAGACCCGCTCGGGGTTCAGGAAACGTTCGAACAGCAACTTGTATTCGAGCGGATCGAGGTCGGTGATCTTGAGCGCATAGGCGACCAGCGAACCGGCGCCCGAACCCCGGCCCGGTCCGACCGGGCAGCCGTTCTTCTTGGCCCAGTTGATGAAGTCGCCGACGATCAGGAAGTAGCCCGGAAAGCCCATCTTCAGGATCGTGTTGATCTCGAACTCGAGCCGCTCGACGTAGCGCGGGCGCTCGGCATCGCGCTTGGCCGCATCCGGGTACAGGTGCGCCAGCCGCGCTTCGAGCCCTTCGAAGGAGGCGACGCGGAAGTACTCCTCGATCGGCATGCCGTTGGGCGTCGGAAAATTGGGCAGCTGCGGCTTGCCCAGCACCAGCGTGAGGTTGCAGCGCTTGGCGATCTCGACCGTGTTGGCGAGCGCGCTCGGCACGTCGGCGAAGAGCGCGGCCATCTCGGCCGACGACTTGAAGTACTGCTCGCGCGTGAACTTGCGCACCCTGCGCGGGTTGCCGAGGATCTCGCCTTCGGAGATGCACACGCGCGCCTCGTGGGCCTCGTAGTCGTCGGCGGTGGCGAACTGCACCGGATGGGTCGCGACCACGGGCAGGCGCAGCCGGGCGGCAAGCTTCACGGCCGCGATCACGTGCGGCTCGTCCTCGGGCCGTCCGGCGCGCTGGAGTTCGATGTAGAAACGGTGCGGAAACAGGCCGGCGAGCTGCAGCGCGATCTCCGCGGCGCGCTCCTCCTGGCCTTGCAGCAGCGGCGCGCCGAGCGGCCCGGCCTGCGCGCCCGAGAGCGCGATCAGCCCACCCTGCAATTCTTCGAGCCAGGCCAGCTTGCAGGCGGCCTGGGCCTGGCCGCGGCCGACGTTCTGCGTCCAGGCGCGCGCCAGCAGCTCGGACAGGTGCAGATAGCCTTCCTTGTTCTGCACCAGCAGCACGATGCGCGTGAGAGCCCCGGGCTCGGCGCCCAGGCCTTCGACGTAGACCTCGGCGCCCAGCACCGGCTTGACGCCCTTGCTGCGCGCTTCCTTGTAGAACTTGACGGCGCCGAAGAGATTGTTGAGGTCGGTGATCGCCAGCGAAGGCTGGCCGTCGGCGGCCGCGGCCTTGACGACTTCATCGATGCGGTTGGTACCGTCGACGACGGAAAACTCGGTGTGCAGGCGCAGGTGAACGAACATCGTGCCATTGTAGAAAACGCCGCCTCCACGATGTGATGCGGGCATCCCTACAATCGCCCCCCGTGCAAGAAATACTGAATATCGCGGCTTACAAGTTCGTCGGCATCGCCGACGGCGCCGAGCTGCGCGACCACCTGCGTGCCCGCACGCATTCGCTGGCGCTCAAGGGCACCATCCTGCTGGCGCCCGAAGGCATCAACCTGTTCCTGGCCGGGGAAAAGGACCACGTCCATGCGTTCCTCGGCGAGTTGCGCGCCGATCCGCGCTTCGCCGACCTCGAAGCCAAGGAGAGCTGGTCTCAGGCACAGCCGTTCCGGCGCATGCTGGTCAAGCTGAAGCGCGAGATCATCCGGATGGACCATCCCGCGATCCAGCCGGCCGCGGGCCGCGCACCGGGCGTCGATGCGCCGACCCTCAAGCGCTGGCTCGACCAAGGGCATGACGACGCCGGAAAGCCGATCGCGCTGCTCGACACCCGCAACGCCTTCGAGGTCGAGCACGGCAGCTTCGACGGCGCGATCGACTGGCGCATCGGCAAGTTCACCGACTTTCCGAAGGCGCTGAAGAAGCACGCCGAATCGCTGGCCGGCAAGACGGTGGTCAGCTTCTGCACCGGCGGCATCCGCTGCGAGAAGGCCGCGATCCTGATGCGCGAGGAAGGCGTCGCCGACGTGCTGCAGCTCGAAGGCGGCATCCTCAAGTACTTCGAGCAGGTCGGCGGCGCGCACTATCACGGCGAGTGCTTCGTGTTCGACGGCCGGGAAGCCCTGGCGCCCGACTTGAGCGCACGCGCGAACCGCGCCAGCGCCCGGGCGCAGGAAGACCCGGACCTCGCCATCAAGCGCTGAATTCCTAGGCCTGCACCTGGAACGGGTGCCCCGGCAGCGGGATGAACTCGGTCTCGCCGGGCACCTGGCCCAGGCGCTGTGCGGCCCACTCGGCGCCGGCCTCGAGGATGCGCTCGCGCCGGCTCGAGACGAAGTTCCAGGTGATGAAGCGCGGGCCGTCGAGCGGCTCGCCGCCGATCACCACGAGGCGGACCGCGCGCTCGGCCGCCAGCACGCCGCCCGCGCCTTCGGGCAGCATCGCCATGGTGTGTTGCGCCACCGGCTCGCCGTCGAGCGTCAGGTCGCCGTCGATCGGATAGATGGCCAACTCGGGGGCCAGCGCCGGCAGCTCGAAGCGCGTGCCCGCCGGCAGCGCGAGGTCGAGATAGAGAGTCTGCGACAAGGTCGCGACCGGCGAGCGGACGCCGAAGGCTTCGCCGACCAGCACCCGGACCGGCACGCCCTGCACGTCCAGTGCCGGAATGTCGGCCGCCTCGGTGTGCACGAAGCTGGGCTCGGCCTCTTCATGGGCCTGCGGCAACGCGGCCCAGAGCTGCAGGCCGTGGTTCACATAGGTGGCGTCGAGCAGCGCCTCGGGCTTGCGCTCCGAATGCACGATGCCGCGCCCCGCGGTCATCCAGTTGATCGCGCCGGGGCGGATCTCCTGCACGCTGCCGAGGCTGTCGCGATGCATCATCGCGCCCTCGAAGAGATAGGTGACGGTCGCCAGGCCGATGTGCGGATGCGGCCGCACGTCATGCGCCTTGCCGGGCGTCTCGGTGGCCGGCCCGAAATGGTCGAAGAAGACGAAGGGGCCGACCGAACGGCGCTTCGCCGACGGCAGCAGGCGCCGGACGTTGAAGCCGCCTCCCAGATCCTTGTCGTGTGGTTGGAGCAGGAGCGGTGCGGTCATCGTGATTCCTTGGATATTGGGTTGCATTTCAGTCTTCCACCACGCCGTTGCGTGACCCGCACGGCGCATCAAACCGGCCGGGATCCATGCCAGGGATACCGCGGAACCGGCTTCGCCGGGCCGCTGGTATCGCCCCCTCGAGGGGGCGGCGCCGCAGGCGCTGCGGGGGTGTTTCATCACTTTGATCTTGCCACCTCGGCCACGCGTTCGCCAAATGCGATCGCCGTGTCGAGGTCGCCGCGCGCCATCTCGGCCGGGCTCGCATCGGAGGGAGAGGTGGTCAGCAGGCCGTTGTAGCCGCCGACGTAGTTGATCGAGTGGCGCGTCGCCGCCTTGCTGTTGCTCGGCATGATGCCGAGGCTGACCCAGAGACCGCTGTGCTGCATGGCCAGGTGCCACAGGTAGGTCAGCGTGGCGTCCTTGTCGCCGTTCATGGCCGCGCTGTTGCTGAAGCCCGCGAAGAGCTTGTCCTTCCAGCCCTGGACGTACCAGACCTTGGAAGAGGCATCCGCGAATTTCTTGAACTGCCAGCTCGGGCCACCCATGTAGGTGGGTGCGCCCATGATGATCGCGTCCGCCGCCGCGAGCAGCTCCCAGCCATGGGCCGGAAGATTGCCGTCGGCGTCGATCGCGAGCAACTGGGCGCTCGCGCCGTCGGCCACCGCCTGCGCCACGCGCTGCGTATGGCCGTAGCCCGAATGAAAGACCACAACGATGTCCGCCATCAGATTTTCCCGTGTCAATAACTGACGCGCATCGTACGCAAACCCCGGCCGGCGCAGCCAGGCCCGTTCGTGAAACACCGCGGAACCGGCTTCGCCGGGCCGCTGGTGTTGCCCCCGGTAGGGGGTGGGCGGCTACACGCAGTGAGCCAACCTGGGGGCGAGCTACTTCCCGAGCTACTTCTTATCGATGGAGAAGCGACCGGCACCGAAAGCCGCGATCGCGAACAGGCCGCCGGCGATCGCGATGTTCTTGAAGAACATCAGCTGATTCACGTACGCCTTCTCGGCCGGCAGGGCCCAGTAGTTGTGGAAGAAGATCGCGGCCGCCACCGTGAACAGCGCGATCACGACGGCCGACAGCCGGGTCTTGAAGCCGACCAGCAGCAGGACGCCGAGACCGAGCTCGACAACGATCGCGATCGCCGCGCCGAGCTGCGGCAGCGGCAGCCCGACCGAGGCGATGTAGCCCGCGGTACCGGCAAAGCCGGTCAGCTTGGCGAAGCCCGCCGGAATGAAAAGCAGCGCCAGCAGCACGCGGCCGAGGAGCGCCAGCGAATCTTGGGCTGCGCCGGCGTTGGCCGGGGCCGTGAAGGTGGAAGCGGTGGTGGTGGACATGGGAGGGACTCCTGGGTTGATGAAAACAAACAAAAAATTCAGGCCGCGAGATCGAACACGAGCACCTCGGCATCCTTGGCGGCGCCGAGCGTCAGCCGGCTTTCGCCTTCGAGCAGCGCCGCGTCGCCGGCAGCCAGCTTCGTGCCATTGGCCTCGAGTTCGCCGCGCACCAGGTGCACGTAGCTCTTGCGCTTCGGGTCCAGCACGAGGCTGGCTTGTTCGTCGCCGTCGAGCAAGCCTGCGAACAGGCGGGCGTCGGCGTGCACGAGAACCGAGCCGTCGGCACCATCGGGCGATGCCACAAGGCGCAGCTTGCCGCGCTTGTCGGCCTCGGCGAAGGTCTTCTGCTCGTAGCTCGGCGCGATGCCGCGCACGTTGGGCTCGATCCAGATCTGCAGGAAGTGGGTGGTCTGGTCGGCCTTGTGATTGAACTCGCTGTGCATCACGCCGCGGCCCGCGCTCATGCGCTGCACGTCGCCGGGCGGGATCGACTCCACATTGCCCATGCTGTCCTTGTGCGCAAGCTCGCCCGAGAGCACATAGCTGATGATTTCCATGTCCTTGTGACCATGGGTGCCGAAACCGGCCCCGGCGGCGACGCGATCCTCGTTGATCACGCGCAGGTTGCCGAAACCCATGTGGGCCGGATCGTAGTAACCCGCAAAGGAAAAGCTGTGGAAGGAGCGCAGCCAGCCGTGGTCGGCATAGCCTCGTTCCTGGGATTTACGGACTTGCAACATCGTCGAACTCCTGCCCTCTCGTGGAGGGCTCTTCGCATGCCGCGCCCTGTGCGCAGCGGATGGGAAGAACTTTAGGTCGGCACCAGGGTCCTGGAAGCGATGGGATTTGATGGCATCATTCAATTTATTTGAATGGTCGAATGCCATGCCCACTGCCCGTGACGTGCTCACGCCCGATTCGCTCGCGATGCTCCAGACCGTGGCCAGCACGGGAAGCTTCGCTGCCGCGGCCCGCTCGCTGAACCTGGTGCCCAGCGCGCTGAGCTACCGGGTCCGCCTGATCGAGGACGCGCTCGACGTGCTGCTGTTCGACCGCAGCGGGCGCCAGGCACGGGTCACGGAAGCCGGGGTGGAGCTGCTGCGCGAATCGGCCCGGCTGCTCAGCGAGATCGACGCGGTCGCCAACCGGGTCAAGCGCATTGCCACCGGCTGGGAGCCGATGCTCACGATCGCGGTCGACAGCGTGATCGCGCGCGATCCGCTGCTGGATCTGGTGAACTCCTTCTTCGCCCTCGATCCGCCGACGCGGCTCAAGCTGCGCGATGAGACGCTGCTGGGCACCCTCGAGGCGCTGACCAGCGGCGAAGCCGACCTGGCCGTGGGCGCGGTGCTCGATGCCGCCAACCTGGCCTTCACGGCCACGGGGATTCGTAGCCGCCCGCTGGGCGAGTTGCGCTTCGTCTACGCGGTGGCGCCGCACCACCCGCTGGCGCGGCTCCCCGAACCGCTCAGCGACGCGGTGCTGCGCCAGCATCGCGCCGTGGCCGCGGCCGACTCGGCGCGCGCCGGCCCGGGCATGACGGTCAACCTGGTCGGCGGGCAGGACGTGCTCACGGTGCCGACCATGCAGGCCAAGCTGGCGGCCCAGTTGCACGGACTCGGCGGCGGCTTTCTGCCCGAGCCCATGGCGCGGCCGTACATCGAGGCCGGACACCTGGTCGAACGCCGCACCGAACGCGTGCCGCCGGTCGCCACCATGCACTGCGCCTGGCGCGTGCGCAGCGCCGGCAGCCCGGGGCGCGCGATGCAGTGGTGGCTCGAGCGCTTCGAGCACGAGGGAACGCGCCGCGCGTTGCTGGAACGCCACCGCGGCCGCTAGCCGCCTCGCCGCGGGCGCGCCCGCCAACCCGGTTAGAGTCACATGGCCCGCCACCCGACAAAGAGACCGCCATGACACTTCGACCCGCTGCCGACCGCCACCGATCCACCGCCTCGCGCCACTACGCCGTCGTCGGCGCGGGCATCGCCGGCGTGGCCTGTGCCCGCACGCTGGTGCAGGCCGGTCACCAGGTGACCGTGTTCGAACGCGAAGCCGCCGCCGGCGGCCGCATGGCCAGCGAGGCCACGCCGTTCGGCCGCTTCGACAGCGGCGCCCAGTACTTCACCGTGCGCGACCCGCGTTTCGCGCGCGTGCTGGAAACCACCCCGCAGGTCTGCAAGCCCTGGAGCGCCAACCTGGTGCGCGTGCTCGACGCCCATGGCCGCGTGGCCGAGGCCGCCCTGCCCTCGCGCGAGCCCCATTTCGTGGCCCAGCCCGGCATGGACGCCCTGGTCGCCCACTGGGCGGCGCCGCTCGGCGACGCGCTGCTGACGCGCACCCAGGTGACCCAGATCGAACGCGATGCACTCGACCCCAGGCGCTGGCAGTTGCGCACCGCCGGCGCCGACGACTCGCAGCATGTGTACTCGGGCTTCGATGCCGTGCTGCTGGCGGTGCCGCCGGCGCGCACGCGCGCCCTGCTCGGCGACGGCAGGCTGTCCGCCGAACTGAGCCGCCGGATCGAGCCGGTTCGCATCGCGCCCTGCTGGACGCTGATGTTCGCTTTCCCCCAGGCCAACCAGCCCACGTTGTCGCACCTCGGCCCGCAATGGAACGCCGCCCGCAGCACGCACCATCGCGTGGCCTGGCTCGCGCGCGAGTCGTCCAAGCCCGGCCGCGATCCGATCGAACGCTGGACGCTGCAGGCCAGCGCCGCCTGGTCGCAGGAGCACCTGCGCGACGACGCCGCGCGCGTCAGGGCCAAGCTGCTGCGCGCCTTCGCCGAGATCACCGGCATCCGGGCCGAGCCTGCGCATGCCGAGGCGCGCTGCTGGGCCGAAGCGCAGACCCAGGTGCCGGCGGGCAAGCCGCACCTGTGGGACGCCAAGGCGCGCCTCGGCGTCGCCGGCGACTGGTGCACCGGGCACCGGGTCGAGGACGCCTTCCTCTCGGGCCTGACGCTGGCGCTCAAGGTGGCCTGAAGCTCCAACGCCGTCGATGACCCGGATCGGCCGTTTCGCGCCTTCTCCGACCGGGCCGCTGCATGCCGGCTCGCTGGTCGCGGCGCTCGCGAGCTGGCTCGACGTCCGCGCCCGCGGTCCGCAGACGCGCTGGCTGGTGCGCGTCGAGGATGCCGACACCGAGCGCTGCCTGCCGGGCATGGGCGAGCGGATCCTCGCGCAGCTGGCCGCCTGCGGCCTTGTCCCGGACGCGCCGCCGGCCTGGCAGACCTGGCGCGCCCCGCTCTACGAGCGCGCGCTCGAGACCCTGCAGGCGGCCGGCTGGGCCTACCCCTGCGGCTGCACCCGCAAGGACATCGAACTGGCGCTGGCGGCACGCGGCATTTCGCATGCACGCCATGGCGAGCGGGTCTACCCCGGCACCTGCCGCGAGGGCCTGCACGGCAAGCCGGCGCGCGCCTGGCGCTTCGCCGCCGTGAAGTTCGAAGCCACGCAGGGGTCCGGACCGCTGCAGTGGGACGACCGCCGCCTCGGCCGACAGCAGCAGGCCGTCGGCCAAGAGGTCGGCGATTTCGTCCTTCGGCGCGCCGACGGCCCGTGGGCCTACCAGCTCGCGGTGGTGGTCGACGACGCCGACCAGGGCGTGACCGACGTGGTGCGCGGACAGGACCTGGCGGACAACACGGCGCGCCAGATCCTGCTGCAGCGTGCGCTCGGACTGCCGACGCCGAGCTACCTGCACACGCCGCTGGTGCTGGGTGCCGACGGCGACAAGCTGTCCAAGCAGAACGGTGCGGCAGCGCTCGCCCTGGCCACGCCCGCCGACGCGCTGGCCGCGCTGCAGGCCGCGGCGCAGGTGCTCGGTCTCGGGCCGGCCGGCGCCGCCACCGCAGGCGAGGCGCTCGCGCAATGGGTGGCCCGTTGGCGCGATCTCTACAATCCGCCGCCGTGACCCCAAGCTCTACCACCGACCTCCCCCAAGACCCGCCGGCCGATCCGCCCGCGGGCGACAAACCCACCGGCGAGGCGCATCCGCTGCACCGCCGCCTCAAGAGCTTCGTCAAGCGCGGCGGCCGCACCACCGACGGCCAGGCGCGCGCCTACGAACAGTTCGGCCCGCAGTTCCTGCTGCCCTATCGCGCCGAGCCGCTGGACTTCGACGCCGCCTTCGGTCGCCGGGCGCCGACCGTGCTCGAGATCGGCTTCGGCATGGGCGAGGCGACGGCGCACATCGCGGCGCTGATGCCCGAAAAGAACTTCCTGTGCTGCGAAGTGCACGAGCCCGGCGTCGGCGCGCTGCTCAAGCGCATCGGCGAACAGCAACTGCAGAACATCCGCATCTGCGCCCACGATGCGGTCGATGTCCTCGACCACATGCTGCCGCCGGGTTCGCTGGCGGGCGTGCACGTGTTCTTTCCGGATCCGTGGCACAAGACCCGGCACAACAAGCGCCGCCTGATCCAGCCGCCCTTCGTGCGCAAGCTGGCCGACCGGCTGGCGCCCGGCGGCTACCTGCACTGCGCCACCGACTGGCAGCCCTACGCCGAGCAGATGCTCGAGGTGCTGTCGGCCGAGCCGCTGCTGCGCAACACCGCCGCGGCCTATGCGCCCAAGCCGGACTACCGGCCGCTGACCAAGTTCGAGAACCGAGGCCTCAAGCTGGGCCACGGGGTATGGGACGTGGTGTTCGAACGCCTCTGAGCGGGCGCTTCAATGCGCCAGCGTAGACAAGTCGTCGGCTTGTCCCGCCGCGCGCCCCTGTGCTTGCGGCAGGTTCTGCTGGGCCGCCATGACGAGCGCCGCCCGATAGGCCGAGCGGCTGGCGATCTTGGTGTGCCTGATGAGCGCCTGCCACTCGCGCTCGAGCTCGTGGTGGGCCCGGTCGCCGCGGCGATTCAGCAGCGCCTGGCTGACGTCGACCAGGGCCGCGGCCGAGCTCAGGCAGATGTTGGCCGCGGTCTGGGCGACGCTGGCCCTGAATCGCTGCTCCTCGGTCTGCGCAGCGGTCCGGAGAGCCTCCAGGGGCAGGTTGACGGTCGGGCCCAGGTAAGGGGCGCCCTGGAGTTCGCTGTCGGCGTGGGCGAGCACCTTCTCGATGGCGACCAGCGCGCTTTCCAGCAATGCGATTTCGGTTGACGTTTGCTTCATTTCATCCAGCCGGAACGTTTTCCGGATCAGCCCAGATGTTGACAGCGGAAGGCGCATTTCTGCTGTGCAAAATTCCACAACTTATTACCAAAGTTAACAGTTTGAGTCGCAATGGAGTGACGCAGCCCCCCGCCATCGCAGCGACCTCGGCTCGCAACGTGACTTAGTACCTTCGTTTAAGACATCGAAGTTGCTACATTTTTTGAAAGATGTAGCGAAAGGCTTCCGATGATTCTCACTCGCAGGACTTGGATGGCGAAGACCGGTGCAGCGCTGGTGCTGGGCGGCAGCGGACTGGTCGCCACGCGGCCGGGCCACGCCCAAGGCGCGGCACGCGCCGTCGCGGCGCGCACCGTGATCCTCGGTCAATCGGTGCCCCTGACCGGCGCGGCCAGCGAGATCGGGCTGGCTTTCGCGGCCGGCTGCCGGCTTTTCGCGACCGAGTTCAACGAAAGCAGCGCCACCAGCGGGCTCCAGCTGAAGCTGGTGCAGCTGGACGACGGCTACGACGCCGCCCGCGCCGCCGCCAATGCGCGCACCCTTCTGGGCACGAACAAGGCGGACATGCTGTTCGGCTTCGTCGGCACCGCGAGCAGCGAAGCCGGGGCGGCGGTCGCGGCGCAACAAGGAAGCCTGCTGTTCGCGCCCTTCGCCGCGGCGGACAACCTGCGCGACGCCGCCTCCCCCAACGTGTTCCATGTCCGCCCCAGCATGGCGGACGAGGCCTTCAAGATCGTGCGCCAGTGCGCCACGGTCGGGCAGACCCGCATCGCCCTGGTCGGCGACGACGACGCGATGGGCCGCGCCGGCCTGGCGGCGGTGCAGCAGGCCATGGCCGATCTCAAGCTGGCGCCGCTGGTCGCGACCGCGCTGGTGCCGCCGGCGGGCGACAAGATGGATGCGGCGCTCGCGGCGGTGCAGAAGCAGTCGCCGCAGGCCATCGTGCTGGTGTCGCTCTCGGCCACCACGGCCGACGTGATCCGCCGGCTGCGCAAGAGCGGCTACGCCGGCAGCTTCACGGCCTTTTCGATCGTCGGCATCGATCCGCTCTACGCGGCCCTCGGCAAGGACATCGGCGGCATCGTGATCTCGCAGGTCGTGCCCTCGCCGCGCCCGTCGGCGATCCCGATCGTCAAGGAGTATCTCGCCGCGGTCGACAACTCGGACCAGGCGCCATCCTACGAAGGCCTCGAGGGCTTCATCGCCACCAAGGCCGCCGCCGAGGCGGTGCGCCGGGCCGGCAAGGGCTTCACGCCCGCCACGCTGCAGCGCGTGATGACGGGCATGACGGACTACGACGTCGGCGGCTTCCGCATCAACCTGCGCCCGGGCCTGCGCGACCCGGGGCGTGCCATCGACCTGATCAGCATCACGAAGGAAGGGCGGGTGCTGCGCTGAGCGGCGTCGCTGCTAGCCCGTGATTCCCAAGCGCTGCAGCGCTTCCAGCGACAGCAGCTCGATGCGGCCGTAGCCCAGCGCGATCACGCGCTCCTTCGCCAATGCATTGAGCTCCTTCGACAGCGTCTGCCGGGTCACGCCGAGCATCATCGCGAGCGCCTCCTGGGGCAGCGAGACGCAGGCGCGCGGGTCCGGCGACTGGGTCGCGTCGCCGCGCGCGAGCGCCAGCAGCCGGCGTGCCACCCGCGCGCGCAGGCCGCGCAGCGTGGCGTCTTCCATGAGGCCGTACAAGCCGCGCACGCGCGCCGCGAGCAAGGCCGCGACGGCGCGGGCAAAGGGGGCGCCCTGCATCTGCTGGGCGAAGGCATCGAACGGCACCACCAGCAGGTCCAATGCGCTGAGCGCGGTGGCATCGTGCGTCCGTGGCGAGCCGTCGATCAGGCTGATCTCGCCAAACCAGTTGCCGGGCTCGAGCACGGCCAGGATGGCCTCGCGGCCGTCCTGGCGCAAGGTCGAAATCTTGATCGAGCCACCGGCCAACCCGAAGAAGCCGGCGCCCGCCGCGTGCACCGGGTCTCCCTGGCGGAACACCATCGCGCCGCGGCGCAGGTGGATCAATTCGGCCGCTGCGAGCAGGCCTTCGCGCTGCATGCGCGGCATCGAGGCGAACCAGGGGTTGGCCTCCATGGCGGCGCGATGCGCGGCGGACAGCCGCGGTCTGGGGGACTGGGGCATTCGGTGCGGATTTCGGGTTCGGGGGTTTACCAGAGCGCCTCATTGTCTGGTTTTTGACAGTTGAGCGCCGACACCGGGTCTACAGTGGGCCGCAAATACCACGGAGACCCACGATGAACGCAAGAGCGAGTTTCGTCCGCATGCAGGACAGCACCGCGCAGGACTGGCAACTGATCGGCGGCGAATTCATGCAGTTCGCGCAGGGCCTGCCCGGGCGCGTGATCAAGCACCTGCAGATCCTCGAAGGCGACTACGGCGGTTTCCCGATCGACCGCTACAGCCATTCGCTGCAGACCGCGACGCGTGCGCTGCGCGACGGCCGCGACGAGGAGTACGTCATGTGCGCACTGCTGCACGACATCGGCGACACGCTCGGCACGATGAACCATCCGGACATCGCGGCGGCGATCCTCAAGCCCTTCGTGAGCGAGGAGAACCACTGGATGGTGGCGCACCACGGCATCTTCCAGGGCCACTACTTCTTCCATCACGTCGGGCTGGACCGCGACCTGCGCGAGAACTTCCGCAGCCATCCGTGCTTCGATCGCACGGCCGAGTTCTGTGAACTCTACGACAACCCGGCCTTCGACCCGAAGGCCGAGACCTTGCCGATCAGCGAATTCGAGCCGATGCTCAGGCGCCTGATGGCGCAGCCGCGGCAGAGCGTCTACAAGGCCGCGAAGCAGCCCGCGCCGACCAGCGCTTGAATCCCGTTTTTTTCCAGGAGAACCCCATGAACGCCACCGCGCCCAGCGACATCCAGAAACTCGTCAGCGCCGAAGAATGGCAGTTGCGCGTCGACCTCGCGGCCTGCTACCGGCTGGTCGCCATGTACGGGTGGAGCGACCTCGTCTTCACGCACATCAGCGCCCGCGTGCCCGGGCCGGAACACCATTTCCTGATCAACCCGTACGGCCTGATGTTCGACGAGATCACGGCCTCGAGCCTGATCAAGGTCGACCAGGACTGCAACAAGGTGATCGACTCGCCCTACCCGGTGAACCCGGCCGGCTTCGTGATCCACAGCGCGGTGCATGCGGCGCGCGAGGACGTGCAGTGCGTGCTGCACACCCACACGCGTGCCGGCATCGCGGTCAGCGCGCAAAAGAACGGCGTGCTGCCGATCAGCCAGCAGTCGACCTTCGTGCTGGCCTCGCTGGCCTACCACGACTACGAAGGCGTGGCCTTCCGCGACGACGAGAAGCCGCGGCTGCAGGCCGACATGGGGCGAGCCAACTTCCTGATGCTGCGCAACCACGGCCTGCTGACCGTCGGCAAGACCGTGGCCGACGCCTTTCTCGCCATGTACACCTTCGAGAACACCTGCCAGATCCAGATCGCGGCGCAGTCCGGCGCCGGCGAGCTCACGCAGGTCGACCCGCGCATCGTCGACGGCGTGGGCCAGGCGATGAAGGTGCAGACCGGCGGCCTCGGCGGGACCTTCGTCTGGCCCTCGCTGATCCGCAAGCTAGACCGCGTCGACCGCAGCTACAGGGACTGAGCCCAGGGCCAACCTGCGCTCGCGCCACCACAGCACGAAGCCGCAGGCGAACACCACCAACTGCGTGCCGATCAGCAGCGCGAAGCCGGCGAAGAAGCCGTGCGCCGCGCCGCCCGACGCGCCGGGACCGGCCGACACCGCGCTGATCACGCCGCCCATCAGCGCCGGCATGAAGCCCGCGACCAGGCTGCCGGTGCCGTTGACCACGCCGAAGGCGCTGGCCACATGCTCGGGCCGGGCGCAGTACTGCACGGTGCTCGGGATTGCAGGGCTCTGCAGGCCCCAGCAGAAGTTGGCCGCGATCAGGCAGTAGGCCGCCGCGTAAGGGTCGTGCACGTTGATCGCCAACAGCACCGACAGCGCCACGCCCGCGCTCGCGGCCATGAAGATGAAGGGCACCCGCTGGCGTTCGATCCTGTCGATGAGGACGCCGCCGAGCAGCACCGCGAGCACCGTGGCGTACTGCGGCAGCGAGGCGAGCCAGCCCATCTCCTTGAGCGAGAAGCCGCGCACCTCCTTCAGGTAGGCCGGCAGCCAGTTGCTGCTGCCCCAGAGGTAGGCCAGCGTGGCCGAGGTCAGCACCGTGATCAGCACCAGGTAGCGCGTGTGCAATGCGCCCTTCACGATCTCGCCGACCCGGCCCATGGCGTCGCCGAAGGACTTCGGCTTGGCCAGCCCGGGGTAGGACGCGGGCATCTTCACGAAGGCGAGCACCAGCGGGATGCCCAGCACGATGTTCAGCACCCCGAGCGCATGGAAGGACATCTGCCAGTCGAAGCTGATCAGCAGGAAGCCGATCAACGGGTAGCCGAGCGCCAGTCCGAGGCCGGTGCCCATGTTGACGAAGGAGTTCGGCTTGCCGTTCTCGTGGCTCTCGAAATGCGCCTTGATGTAGGACGAAGCCAGCGAGAACAGCGGCCCTTCGGACACGCCGAGCAGAATCCGCGACGCCAGCAGCATGCCGTAGCCGTTGAACCACGGTGTGATGAAGGTGACCACGCCCCACAGCACCAGCCCGAGAATCAGGCTCCTGCGGACCCCGAACAGCGCCGCGCAGAACGGCGTCAGCACGAAGGCCGACACGCCGTAGCCGACCATGAAGGCCGTGGCCAGCAGACCCTGGCTGACGCGGTCGCCCGGCGCGATGCCGATGTGGTGCAGGAACGAGGCATCGGTGATCAGCACCGCGATGTTGATCCGGTCGACGTAGGAGATGGCGACGATCACGAACAGCGTGATGACGCCGTACCAACGGAAGGCTCTGGCTTGCATGGCTTCGTTCCTGCGGATGGGGGGCTAGAAGGCGTGGCGCAACCCGAACTCCGTGCCGGTCGAACCGTGGTTCGGCGAAGTGAGCACGCCGCCGAGGGTCTGTGCCGCGCCGTTGCTGTTGGTCAGCCACGCGGCGGTCGCATAGACCGCGCTGCGCTTCGACAGGTTGTAGACGTAGCCGAGCGCGAACTTGGCCGTCGTCGGTCGCGGCAGGTTGGCTCCGGGTTCGCGCCGGTAGCGCGCGTACGAGGCCTTGATCTCGCTGGCACCGATCGGCAGGATGAAACCCAGCAGCGCGCCCTTGCCGTCGACCTCGCCGAGCGACTCGGTGTAGTACTCGCCCATCAGCCGGAGGTTCATGAGCGCGGCGAAGGTGTAGGAAGCGCCGATGTTCGAGACCCGCAGGTCGCCGGTGACATACTGGGTCCGGCCGGTCGAGATCGCCACGTTGAACGGTCCGTTGAGATAGCCCACGCGCACCCCGGTGTAATCGCCGTCGTCCTCGATCGACAGTGGCAACGGCCCCGGCAGCACCGCGTTCGAGGCGTTTTCGCCCAGCGCCGCCATCACCTGGCCATAGAAGCCGCCGAGCGTGGGCGGCAGGAAGTAGCCGACGCTGTTCGAGGCCCGGGTGCCGGTGGGCGCGCTCAGGCCGCCGAGGGCCGTGAAGTAGATCTGGTTGGCGCCGATGCCGCCGCCGGTGCCGAAGGGGTCGAACAGGGCGGTGTTCCAGAAGGTCGGCGTGTAGTCGCGGCCCAGCCGCAGTTCGCCGAAGACGCCCGACAGGCTCACGGTCGAACGGCGCCCGAAGATCAGGCCGCCATCGCCGACGTTGCCGTTGCGTTGGTTGTTGGTGTTGCTGCCGTAGCTGGCGCCGGTGTCGTTCTGCAGGCCCGACTCGATCCAGAAGCTCGCGGCCAGGCCGCCGCCGAGGTCTTCGGTGCCGCGGAAGCCGAGCCGGCTGAAGGTGTTGGCGCTGTTGGTCAACTGCCACTTGCTCGAGGACACCGGGCCCGAACCCGTGGTGTAGGTGACGGCGGCATCGACGACGCCGAACAGGGTCACGCTCGATTGCGCGCCGGCCCAGGTCGTGGCTGCGCATGCGGCCATGGCCACAAGAGATCTCTTCATGTCTTCCCCCCTCGGTCGATGGTTCTTCTTGACCTCAGATGTCGAGCACCAGCGGGCCGCGCTTGCAGCCCGAAACGCAGATCATCATGGTCTTGTTCGATGCCCGTTCCAGCTTGGTCAGGATGCCGTCGTGGTGGTCGACCTCGCCTTCGAGCACCCTGGTTTCGCAGGCGCCGCAGACGCCTTCCTTGCAGCTGTGGTCGGGGTTCAGGCCGGCGTCGATCAGGCTGTCGAGGATCGACTTGCCGGGCGGCACCTCGACCGTCTTGCCGCTCTTCGCGCACTCGACCATGTAGCTCTGGGTCGCGCTCGGCGCCTCGACGTGGACGGCCGCGAAGCGTTCGATGTGCACGTTCGCGAAGCCGAGCTGCTCGCAGGTCTTCTCGAAGTTGTCGAGCATCGGCGTCGGGCCGCAGCAGTAGTAGTGGCTGTCGCTTCCCTTGCCGCCGAGCAGCGCCGCGAGATCGGGCGGCCCGCCCTTCTCCTCGTCGAAATGCCAGGTCAGCGGGATCGACGCCTCGGCCGCCAGGGCTGCGATGGCCTCGCAGAAGGCGGACTCCTTGCGCGAGCGCGCGCAATAGATCAGCTCGACCGGCTTGCCGATGGCAGCCAGCCGCTGCAGCATGCACCAGATCGGCGTCACGCCGATGCCGCCCGCCACCAGCACCGAGCGGCCGGCGCTCTCTTCGAGCCTGAAGTTGTTGCGCGGCTCCGAGATCGCGAGCGTCATGCCGACGCGCAGCTGCTGGTGCACGTAGCGCGATCCGCCGCGGCTCTTGCGGTCGTTCAGCACGCCGACGACATAGCGCTGGCGGTCGCTGGCCGGGTTGCACAGCGAGTAGCTGCGCACCAGCCCGTTGGGCAGGTGCAGGTCGATGTGGGAGCCGGCCTCGAAGGCGGGGAAGTCCACCGCCGGCGTGGCCGGGCGGAACTCGACGCTGACGATGCCGTCCGCTTCGTAGCGCATCGTGTGCACCAGGGCGTTCAGCGTGGGGGAAGACATGACGGAACCTCGAAGAAGGGTTTTTTCAGTGGGCCGCGCGCACCGGCGCGACGGCCGATGCGTGGATCAGCCGGCCGCGCCTTCGAGCTGCTGCTGGGCCAGCCCGCGCATGTGGCGCCGCAGGCGCACGATGCCGAGGTCGTGCTGGTAGAGCTGCTCGTGCTGGTTGGCGTCGGGCTCCATGTTCTCGATCAGAACGCGATCCTGTTCGAGCACGTGCCAGTGGCGCGCCTCGAGCCGGTTCTTGTAGAGGAAGCGCCAGGTATCGCGCTCCCAGCCCACCGGCAGCTTGCGCACGCGCCAATGGAAGGCGCATGACAGCGTCGGCGAGATCGGCGTGTAGCTGCCGATGATGATGAAGTTGCCGCCCGGGCCGCCGGTCTTGGGGTACGGGATCTCGAGCCGCATCCAGTGCACGCCGGTGTCGGCCCACTCGGTCCAGTCGAAGTTGACGTTGCGCTGGCCTTCCTTCTCGAACACGAAGCCGGTGTCGGTCGCCCGAATGCCGAACTTGGCGCTCGAGTCGCCTTCGGCCATCGAGTGCGACTGCTTGTGCAGGTAGGTGCCGTGCATCGGGTCCATGACGTTGTCCAGCACGTAGCGGTAGTCGCCCTTCCACTCGGTGTAGCAGAGGAAGCCCGAGTACTGCGCGTCGTCGCTCAGCTGCTCGGGCAGCACCAGCGGCGGCGGCGTCTCGACCGACTCCTTCGAGTTGTAGAGCCAGACCGCGCCGGCGCGCTCCTCGACGTGGAAGAAGCGCGTGGACTGCGATCCCTCGAGCTTGCAGCCGGGGCTGCCCGGCACGCGGACGGCGACGCCGTCACAGCGCACCTCGACGCCGTGGTACGGGCAGGAGAGCCGGTCGCCCAGGATCACGCCCTGCGACAGCGGCGCGCCGCGGTGCGGGCAGCGGTCTTCGAGCGCGTGCAGCTTGCCGCCGTGGTCGCGCCAGAACGCGAACTTGCGGCCCAGCCGGCGCAGCGAAACCGGCGATTCCTTGATGAAGCCCGAGGGGCAGATCGGATACCAGAGATCCTTCAGGCCGATCTCGAGCAGTTGGTCGACCGGTTCAGCGTGGGGGGTGGTCATGATGGGTCCTTTCGAATGGGTGCTCAGGCGCCGAGGGTCGCCATCTCTTCGCGGTAGATGGCCTCGGTCCAGGCCTTGCCGCTGGGGCTGGCCAGGCCGCTGTCGTTGAGCCGTTCGACCAGGCCTGCGAGGTCGTGGACGCCGGCCGCGAAGGCGCGCTCGATCGCATCGCCGAGCAGGTCTTCGTAGGTGGTGGGAGTGCGCTGGCGCGCCTGGTGGGGATCGAGATAACGGTCGGTCATGGTTCGCTCCATCGAAGAAAAAGAGTGATTCGGGAATCGGGCGGATCGCGGTCGCGGCTTCAGGCCGCCTGCGCCGCCACGGGCACGGCCCAGGCGTCGTAGCCATACACCCAGTCGGCGTTGCCGCCCTCGCGCAGCCAGTTGTTGCCGCGCGAACCGAGCTGGACCTGGCTGGCGCGCTCGATGCGGGCCTGCTCGTAGCGCTGCAGGGCGCCGGCGGCATCGCGCATCGCGACGCCTTCCAGGTGGCGGGCCAGGACGACGGCGTCCTCGATCGCCATGCCGGCGCCCTGCGCCATGAAAGGCAGCATCGGGTGGGCGGCATCGCCGAGCAAAGCCATCCGGCCCCGGGCCCAGGCGGGCATCGGATCGCGCTCGTACAGCGCGGTCTTGAGCACCGTGTCGCAGGCGTCGAGCAGCGCGCGCGCATCGGGGTGGTAGGCCACGTACTGCTCGCGCAGCTCGTCGACGCTGCCGGGAGCGGTCCACGACTCCAGGTGCCAGGTGTCCTGGGGCGTGGTGGCGAAGATGAAGATGTCGCGGCCGCGGTTGAGCGGGAAGGTCACGATCTGGCTCTGCGGATTCGGCCCCCACCACTTGGTGAAGGCGCCGAGGTTCGGCACGCCCGCCACGCGCTCGGCCGGCACCACCGCGCGGTAGGCCACGATGCCGGTGAAGCGCGGGCTCTCGGCGCCGAACATCGCGGTGCGCACCGCCGAGTGGATGCCGTCGGCACCGATCAGCGCGCCCACGCGGACGCTGCTGCCGTCCTCGAAGCCCAGGTTCACGCCCGCGTCGTCCGCCACGATGGACTGCGCGCGCTTGCCCAGCGCCACGCGCTCGGCCGGGAACATGTCGGCCAGCGCCGCCAGCAGGTCGGCGCGGTGGATCGTGAGCTGCGGCGCGCCGTACTTCGCCTCGGCCGAGTCGGCCATCTCGAGGCGCGAGGTCTCCTCCCCGCTGTCGTAGGTACGGCTGATGCGGTGCGTCGGCCGGGCGGCCGTCACGCGGGCGGCCTCGCCGACACCCAGCCCGTCGAGCGCGCGCACCGCGTTGGGCGTCAGGTTGATGTCGGCACCGACGCGCGCGAACTGCTTCGCCTGCTCGAACACGACCACATCGTGGCCGGCGCGCTGCAGCGCGATGCCGGCCACCAGGCCACCGATGCCGGCACCGACGATGCCGATGGTGGATTCATTGCATTGCATGTCCGTCTCCCCTTGATCTATTCGGCCACGATGTTGCGGGCCTTGATGATCCTGGCCCACACCGCGGTCTCGTCGCGGATGGCCGTGGCGAACTCGGCCGGCTTCATCGCCGCGTCGGTCATGCCCTGCGCCTTCAGGCGCTCGCGCACCTCGGGCGTGGCGAGGATCTCGGCGGCGTCCTTGGCGAGCTGCTCGGCGACTGCCGGCGACGTGCCGGCGGGTGCCAGCAAGCCATACCAGGAGGTCACGTTCACGCCCTGGATGCCCTGCTCCGCCAGCGTCGGGATCTCGGGCGCGACCGGGCTGCGCTTGGCCTCGGTCACGCCGAGCGCGACCAGCTTGCCGCTCTTGATGAAGGGCAGCGTGGCCGGCAGGTTGCTGAACATCAGCGGCACCACGCCGCCGAGCACGTCGTTGAGTGCCGGCGCCGTGCCCTTGTAAGGCACATGCAGCAGGTCGACACCGGCCTGCTGCTTGAACAGCTCGCCCGCCAGGTGCAGGCCGCTGCCCACGCCGGGCGACGCGTACGACAAGGTGCCGGGCTTGGCCTTGGCCTGGGCGACGACCTGCTTCACGTCCTTGAAGCCGGACGCGGGCGCGGCCACCAGCACGTTGGGGGCGGTCGCGAGCATCGTCACCGGCACGAAGTCGCGCTCGATGCTGAACGGGAAGTTCGGCATCAGGGTCGGGTTGATCGTCAGGTTGCCGGCCGGCACCACCAGCAGCGTGTGGCCGTCGCCCTTGGCGCGCTTGACCTTGTCGATGCCGATGTTGCCGGCTGCGCCCGCGAGGTTCTCGACCACGGCCGGCTGGCCGTAGCGCTTCGCGAGTCCTTCGGAGAGCACCCGCGCCAGCGTGTCGACCGGGCCGCCGGGCGGGAACGGCGAGACGATGGTGAAGCGTTCCGCGGCCAACTGCTTCTGGGCATCGCTCTGCGCATGCGCGGACGTGATGGCCGCGAACGCCAGCACGGCGGTGCCGAAGAGGCGCGGGATGGAAGTGCGTCGTGTCATCGGGCGTGAACTCATTTCTTTTCGGTCAGGAAGGCGCCCTTGGGGCCTTCGGCGTTCTTCTGCCGACGCGTATGGCCGTCGAGTCCGCCGTCGACCGCCCATTCGGCGAACACGGTCGGGCCCGGTTCGAACTCGCGCGGCTGCCAGTCGGCGGTCAGCTGGTCCTCGTCGGCGTAGTACTCGATCAGGCCCCCGGCCGGATTCTTGAAGTACCAGAAGTAGGCCGAGGACACCGGGTGGCGGCCCGGGCCCAATTGCGTCTCCCAGCCCTTGCGCGAGAAATGCAGGCCGCCGCCGAACACCTCGTGGATGTCGCGCACCGTGAAGGCCACGTGGTTGAGCCCGCGCTTGCCCGAGGGCAGCTGCAGCAGGAACAGATCGTGGTGGCCGCCTTCCGGCGCGCAGCGCATGAAGGCGCCGCGGTTCGGGTAGCTGTCGGAGGCGACGAAGCCGAAGCGGCTCGCATAGAAGGCGCCGGTGGCAATGACGTCGCTGACGAAGAACACCACGTGGCCCACCTCGATCGGCGTCGCCCGCTCGTACACCGGCGCGGCCTGGTTCACGCGAGGCTTGGCGTTCCAGGTGTTCATCGCCGCGCAGTCGATCGCGACCGCGTGCTTGCGGCTGACCTGAAGCCGCACGGCCAGGCCGTTCGGGTCGATGCAGCCGATGCGGCGCGCGCCGTCGACCGTACCGTCGACGAAGCCCGGGTCCTTGGCGATGGCCGCGGCGTAGCGCGCGAGGTCGGCGTCGCTCTCGACGCCCCACACCACTTCGCGCAGGGTCGGGCCCTCTTCCATCGCCGGCGGCAGGCCCGGCTTGTCCAGCGCCGCGACGACCACCTTGCAGCCGTTCAGGCATTCGAAGACGAGTTCATCGGCGGCCTCGCTCTTCAGCGTGAGGCCCCAGTCCTGGAAGAAGGTACGGCAGGTCGCGAGGTCGTCCGCCGCGTAGGTGATCTGGTCGATGCCCAGTACGCTCATTTTTCGTGTTCCTTTCAGTTGGCCCAAGGGAGCGGCTGCTCGTTGGTGCCCCAGTACATACTCTTCTGCTCCATGTACTGGAAGATGCCCTCGCGGCCCTTCTCGCGGCCCAGGCCGCTGTCGCGCCAGCCGCCGAACGGCGTCGAGACCGAGAACTGCTTGTAGGTGTTGACCCAGACCGTGCCGGCCTGCACCGCGCGGCCGAGGCGCCAGGCGCGCTTGAAGTCGCGGCTCCAGACGCCCGCGGCCAGCGCGTAGACGCTGTCGTTGGCCTGCTTGATGAGTTCCTCCTCGTTGTCGAAGGGCATCGCCACCAGCACCGGGCCGAAGATCTCCTCCTGGCTGATGCGCGCGCTGTTGGTGAGGCCTTCGAGGATCGTCGGGGTGTAGAAGTAGCCGCGGTCCAGGCCGTTGCCGTGCGGCCGCACGCCGCCGGTACGGATGCGCCCGCCTTCGGACACGCCGAGCTCCACATAGCGCTCGATGCCTTCGCGGTGCTTCGCCGTGATCAGCGGACCCATCTGCGTGTTCTCGGCCGCCGGGTCGCCCACGCGCAGCGCATTGGCGCCTTCGGCCAGGCGGGTCAGGAACTCGTCGTAGATCGAACGCGCGACGAAGAGGCGCGAGCCCGCGATGCAGGATTCACCCGAAGAGCTGAAGATGCCGTAGAGCACGCCATTGACCGCATGGTCGAGGTCGGCGTCCTCCAGCACCATGGTCGGCGACTTGCCGCCGAGCTCCAGCGAGACCGGCATCATCTTGTCGGCCGCGATGTGGGCGATGTGCCGGCCCGTGGTGGTGCCGCCGGTGAAGGACACGCGCTTGACCAGCGGATGCTTGGTGATGGCGTCGCCGATCACCGAGCCCCTTCCGGGCAGCACGCTGACGATGCCCTTGGGCACGCCGGCCTCCTCGCAGATGCGGGCCAGTTCGAGCGCCATCAGCGGCGTCACCTCGGCCGGCTTGACCACCACCGCGTTGCCCGCGGCGAGCGCCGGCGCCAGCTTCTGCGCCTCGCTCGCGATCGGCGAATTCCACGGCGTGATCGCGGCGACCACGCCCATCGGCTCGTGCACGCTCATCGTGACGAAGGGGCCGCGCGAAGGCGTGATGGTGTCCTCGAGCGTCTCCAGCGCAGCGGCGAAGAACTGGAAGGTGCCGGCAGCGCTGGCCACCAGGTTGCGGGTCTCGCTGATCGGCTTGCCGTTGTCGAGGCGCTGCTTCTGCGCCAGCGCTTCGGACTGCTCGCGGATCAGCTGCGCCACGCGGTGCAGCACCGTGGCGCGCTGGTGCGGCAGCATCTGCGCCCAGCCGCTCGTGAGGAAAGCGTGGTGCGCACGCGTGATGGCCTCGTCGACGTCGGCCAGGCTCGCGGCCCGCAGCCGCGCGATCGGCTCGCCGGTGGCCGGATAGAGGCTCTCGTAGACGTCGCCGCCGCCCAGGCGCCATTCACCGGCGATGTTGAGGGGAAGGAGTTCGGAGGAAATCATCGGGTTCTCTCGTTTCAGATCGCCAGCGCCGCGACGCGGTTGCGCAGTGCGCGCACGGCGCTGTACACGGTCAGCGCGGAGGTCTTGGGATTGGCCGCCAGCGGCTTGTTGCGCATCGTGAGCTCGAAGCTGCCAAAGGCGCCTTGGGCCTCGACCACGTGGACGTTGTCGGCCACCGCAGGATCAGCGATCAGGCGCACCAGCGTCCGGTCCAATCCGAGGCCGGCGAGCGACACGGTGGCGGCGACGTTGGCGTTCTTCGGATAGAGCGTCGCGGCTTCGCGCGCACTGCCTTCGAAGATCACGGTCTCGCGCGTCAGCGCTTCGAGGTCGTGGCTCTGCTCGGCCGGCGTTCCCTTCCAGGCGCGCGGCGGCTTGCGGCCGGTGTAGTGCACCACGTCGAGGCCGCCGATGCGGGCCGCGGCCAGCGCGTCGATGGCGCCGATCGCTCCGGCGATCAGTTGCACCTGGGTGCGGCCCTCGGCGGCAGCGGCCTCGAGCTTCTCGGCCAGGCCGGGCGCCGACAGCGCGCCGACGGAAGCGACGATGCAGGGCAGGCCGCGCTTCAGCGCCGCCAGCACATGCTCTTCGATCGCGGCATGGCCCGCGGCCTCGACGACCAGGTCGATGCCTTCGGCCGGAACGGACGACACGAGCTGCGCGCCCGGCGCGAGCCGCCGGGCCGTGGCCTGCGCCGAAGCGAAGGCGTCGGCCGGCACGACGATGGCCCTGATCTCCAGGGCCGTGTCGGCCTGGAGCAGTTCGAGCATCGAGGCACCGATGGCGCCGCAGCCGACGAGTGCAATGCGCGTGATGGCGGACATGCGAGGGGCTCCGCTCACTTGGCCGCGCCGAGCGCAGGAATCTGCGTGATCGTGTTGGTCGGCGGACCCGCGAAGGTGCTCTTGAAGCCGCCGATGGACAGCATGTCGATCTCGAGCAGGAAGGGGCCGGCGGCCGACAACGCTTCGTCCAGGCGGGCCGGCAGGTCGTCCAGGTTCCGCACGCGGGCGTGCGGCAGTGCGATCGACTTGCACAGCAGGTCGTAGTCGGGCGTGTGCAGCTCGGCGTAGCACTGGCGGCCGCCGTACTGCGCGTCCTGGATGTTCTTGATGACGCCGTAGCTCTTGTCGTTCATCAGCACGATGACCATGGGAGCCTTCTCCTGCACCATGCAGGCCAGCTCGCCCAGGTTCAGGATGAAGCCGCCGTCGCCGGCCAGGCAGAAGGTCTTGCGACCCGARCCCGTCACCACCGCGCCGATGGCCGCGCCGATGGCCATCGGCATGCCCTGCCCGATGCCGCCGCCGGTGGCGTGCACGCCGGCGCTGGGTTCGAAGATGCGCAGCTCGCGGTTGCCCCAGGTGCTGTTGGAGACGGTCACGTCGCGCACCCAGTTGAAATTGCGGCCGGCCACCGCCTGGATCTGGCGAACCAGTTCGGCGTACGGGCCGAGGCCGTCGCGCAGCGTCGCGACCGCCTGGTCGTGCGCGGCGCGCAGGTCGGCCAGCAGCTTGGGGTCGGCCTTGTACTTCACGGCTTCGAGGCGATCCGCCAGGCCTTCGAGGGCCAGCGCGGAATCGCCGCAGACGAAGGCTTCGGAGGCATAGCAGCGGCCTTCGGCGGCGGCATCGGCGTCGATGCGGTACAGCGGACGCGGCAGCTTCAGTTCGTACTTGAGCGTCTCGTTGCCGCGCAGGCGCGAGCCGACCACCAGCATCGCGTCGCAGGTCTGGTACAGGGCCTCGACCGGCTTCTGGATGTTGTAGGCGCCGAGCGAGCCGGCATCGTCCTCGGGCACCGTGCCGCGGCCTTGCGTCGTGGTGACCACGCCGAAGCCCAGCTTCTGCAGGCGCTGGATGGCGGCACGGGCGTGGCGCGCACCGCCGCCGACCCACAGCATCGGGCGTTTGGCCTTGGCCAGGCTCGCGGCCAGCGCGTCGAGGCCGGCTTTGGACGGCACGGCGGACTCGATCGGCAGCGGCGACAGATCGGCCGGCATCGTGGTGAGCGCGGACTGGATGTCGATCGGAATCTCGACGCTGACGGGGCCGGTGGGCGCGGTCATCGCGACCTGCACCGCGCGCTTGAGGGTGCCGAGCACGGTCTCGACGCTGCGTACGCGGAAGGCGGCCTTGGAGATGGCCTTCAGCATCGTGAGCTGGTCCGGGGCCTCGTGGATGTAAGACATGCCGCGGTCGATGTACGGCGTCTCGATCTGACCCGTGATGTGCAGCAGCGGCGCGCCGGCGGTCAGCGCCTCGACCATGCTGCCGGCGATGTTGCCCGCGGCCGGGCCGGTGCTGGTGATGCACACGCCCAGGCTGGCGGTGGAGCGCGCATATGCGTCGGCCATGTTGCCCGCGCCCGCCTCGCCCCGCGACGAGATGAAGCGGATCGCGCCGCGCTGCGCGAAGGCGTCGAGGATCGGCATGTTGTGGATCGAGATGACGCCGAACGCCGCCTTGACGCCGCATTGCTCGAGGAAGGCGGCGACGACGGCGCCGACCGTGACGGTCTGGTTGGGGTTATGCATGGCGGGAATGGCCTCCGGAAATATCGATGTGGCTGCCCGTCGTATAGGACGCGAGCGGTGAAGCGAGGAAGAGAATCGCGCGCGCGGCTTCGATCGGAAGCCCCAGGCGACCCAGCGGGATGTGTTTGTCGTGCGCGAGCTGGCTGCTCCAGGCGGCCCAGTCGAGTTCGGTCTGCACGCGGGCCTCGAAGCGGCGGCGCCACTGGCCCGACTCGACCAGGCCGATCAGGATGCCGTTGACCCGCACGCCCTGCGGCGCGAACTCGGTGGCCATCGAACGCACCAGGCTCAGCAGGCCGGCGCGGGCCGCCGAGGTGGCGACCATGTGCGGCTCGGGCTGGCGCGCGAGCAGGGAGTTGGCGCAGACGATGGCCGCATCGCCGAGCACGGCGCGCTGCGCCGCGAGTTGCGGCAGGAAGGCGCGCGTCGGATGGATCACCGAGAAGAACTTCAGGTGCAGCTCGTCGCTCCAGGCCTGGTCGTCGGTGTCGGCGAAGGTGGACACCCGCCCCTGCCCCGCGTTGTTGATCAGCATCGAGGCCGGGCCGAGCGCGGCTTCGCTCTCGGCGGCGAAACGCTTCACCGAGGTCGCGTCGAGCACGTCGCAGGTGCGGGCCAAGAGGCGGGCCTCGGGGCGCGTGGCGCGCAGGCCGGCCACCGCCCGGTCGAGCCGCTCGGCGTTGCGGCCGCACAGCGCCACCGCGGCGCCGCAGTCCAGCAACAGCTCGACGGTCGCGAGGCCGATGCCGGAGGAGCCGCCGGTGACCACGGCCACGCGGCCGGCCAGCGCATCGGCGGCGAAGAAGTTCGAGGAAAGGTGGGACATCGTCATTTCTTTGGTCTGCCGCGCTCAGGCGCGGTCGGTGCCGCGCAGCGGAATCACCCGGCCCGCGGGGGCCGGCGAATAGTTCAGCAGGCCGGAGATCTCGTCGGCCGTCTGGCGCACGCGCTGCACCATCTCGTCCATGCGGCTTTCCTCGATGTGGCCCGAGGTGATGGTCACGCCCAGCGCCGCCACGATGTGGCCGCTGTGGTCACGCACCGGCGCGGCGATGGTGGAGATGTTGGATTCGAAGAAGCCTTCGCCCAGCACGTAGCCGCGCTGGCGGTCGGCCTGGACCATGTCGAACAACTGGTCGACCGAGACCGGGGTGCTCGGCGAGAAGGACTCGAGCCGGCCTTCGGGATAGAGCGCGCGCAACTGCAGCAGCGTCAGGTCCTCGAGCAGGATGCGGCCGAGCACCGTGGCGTGCGCGGGCAGCCGCGTGCCGACGGTCACCGAACTCGCGAAGGGCGTGGGCGGCGCGACCTTCGCCACGTAGACGATCGAGCGGCCGTCGCGCACCACCAGGTTGCACGGCGTGCGCAGTTCGTCGCACAGGCGCTGCAGGAGCGGCGTCCCGAGCTGCGTGAGCTCCAGCGAGGCCAGGTATTCGAAGCCGAGGCGCAGCACCGACAGCCCTAGGCGATAGTCGCGCCCGCCCTCGGCGCGCTCGAGGAAACCCATGTTCTCGAGCGTGGTCAGGAGCCGGAACACGGTCGAGCGCGGCAGGTCGAAGCGGCGCGCCAGTTCGGGCGCCGAGAGCGAACGGTTCTCGCGGCTGAACTCGCACAGCAGGCGCAGCCCGCGCTCGAGCGCGGGAACGTTGTAGCGGTCCGCACCGTCTTCGATCGCATCGACTTCGTTGGTGGCCATGGGGACTCCTCGTTGTTGTTGTCGGGTCGTTTCAGGACGCCAGCACGTCGCGCAGCAGCGCGGCGACCGCGGCCGGCTGCTCGACGTAGCTCGCATGGCCGGCATCGGCCAGCAGTTCGAGCGCCACGCCGCACTTGGCGGCCGCCTCGGCGCAGCCCGCAGGCGGCGTGACGACGTCGAGCGCGCCGCAGGCCACGCGCACCGGCATCGCCGGCGGCAGGTCGGCCAACAGGTCGCCGCCGCACAGCAACTCGACGGCCTGGCGGTAGCCGCCCTCGTTCAGGCGGGCCATGTTCCAGCGCACCCACTGGCGCGACAGTTCGCTCGCGCCGGCGGACAGCAGCCGGCCTGCGCTCTGCGCGGCCATGCCCGCGATGCCGGCTTGCGCCAGCGTGTCGAGCCGCTGCGCGCGCACCCGCTGGCTGGCTTCGGCGCGTTCGGGGGCGCCATAGCCGCCGGCCGGGCTGATCAGCACCAGCCGCTCGATGCGCGCGGCGAGCGCCGACCCGGGCCGCGCGGCGGACGCCGCGGTGAGCGCGCCGAGCGAATGGCCGACCAGCGTGCAGCGGTCGACGCCGAGGGCATCGAGCATCGCCCCCAGCCGGGCGGCATAGTCGCCGGCCTTCGGCGCCGCGGACGCCAGCGGCGTCGACTCGCCGTAGCCCGGCGCATCCCAGGCGATCACGCGCGCCTGCGGCGCGAGCAGCAGCGCGGTGTCGAGCCAGGAAGCGGCGCCCGATCCGATGCCGTGCAGGCAGACCAGCACCGGCCCCGCGCCGCACTCGCGCACCGACACCACGCCCCCATCGCGCAGCGCGACCGGCCGCGCCGGGAAGCGCGCCTCGAGGCGCTCCAGCTCGGTCGGCGGAAGGGTCTGCAGTTCGATGGAAAGGGCATTGGTCATGGGGTTGTTCCAGAAATACCGCGGAACCGGCTTTGCCGGGCCGCTGGTATTGCCCCCGGCGAGGGGGTGGGCGGCTACACGAAGTGAGCCAACCTGGGGGTGTGCCTTACCTCTTGATCTTGGCCAGCGGATGGTCCGCGGGATAGGTCGGCGTCACCGGCTTCTTGGCGCCCAGCATCACGCACATCAGCGCGTCCTCGTCGCCGATGTTGATCTCCTCGCGGTAGACGCCCGGCGGCACCGAGATCAGGTCGCGGTCGGTCATGATGGTCTCGAAGCGCTCGCCGTCCTTCTCGATGATGACCTTGAGCTTGCCGCGGATCAGGAAGAACACTTCTTCCACGTCGGTGTGCAGGTGCGGCGGGCCTTCGTGGCCGGCGGGGATCACCATGGTCGAGAAGGTGAAGTTCTCGGCCGGCACGGTGTTGACGTCCTTGGCGACGCCGGTGCCGCCGGTGCCCACGTAGCGCATCTGGGCGCGGCGGAACTTGGGGTCGAAGTCGGCCTGGAACTTGAGCGCGTCCCAGTCGTACTTGCGGGTCGAGTAGCGCGCGATGCGCGTTTCCATCCATTGCTGGAGGCTGCTGCCTTCAGGCTGCGCCAGGGTATTGGCGGCGGCGTCGATCTTCTGTTGTTCGGACAAATCGCTCATCGGGAAACTCCTTGGTCGGAAAAAATCAATGCATCACGAAGCCGCCGTTGACGGCGAGCAACTGGCCGGTCACGAAGCGCGACAGGCCCGAGAGGGAGAAGAGCATCGCGCCGCAGACGTCGGCGGCCTGCTGCTCGCGCGGGATCGCGCGGCCTTCGAGGTATTTCTGGTGGCGGGCCAGCGGCACGTATTCGGTCGCCTCGACCAGCGTGAGGCCGGGCGCCACGGCGTTCACCGTGATGCCCTCGCCGCCCCACTCGCGCGCCAGCGAGCGCGTCATCGAGATCACGGCGCCCTTGCTCGAGGCGTAGGCCAGCAGGTTCGGCGCGCCCCACAGCGCGGTGTCGGACGCCAGGTTGACGATCGCGCCGCGGCCGCCGGCGGCGAGCGCGGCGCGGCAGGCCCGGCTCATGAGCCAAGTGCCGCGCACGTTGACGTTCATCACGCGGTCCCAGGTGTCGACGTCGAGCGCCTGCGCATCGCGGCCGCCCGAGTTGGTGATGGCGGCGTTGTTGACCAGGCCGTCGAGACCGCCGAGCGCCGTGGTCGCCGCGGCGGCGCAGGCTTCGATCGAGGCCGGGTCCGACAGGTCGACCGCCAGCGCGTGGGCCGTGAAGCCGGCCTCGCGCAGCGCCGCGGCCTCGGTCTGGGCCAGGTCCGAAAGAATGTCGGCCATCACCACGCCGGCGCCGGCGGCGGCGATGCACTTGGCGAACGCGAGGCCCAGGCCGCGCGCGGCCCCCGTCACCAGGACCTTGCGGCCGGCGAGCAGGTTGGCGGGCAGTTCCGCAAGCAGGGCTTGCAGGCTCTGGTGGTCGGGGGTCACGCTGGGTTGGGTCATGGGTTCTTCTCAGTCGGCCTGGATGCCGAGGTCTTTGATGACGCGGCCGAAGCGCTCGAAATCGGCGGCATTGGTCTTGGCCAGGGTCTCGGGCGTGCCGCCCAGGGGCAGCGCGCCCAGCGTCGCCATCCTGGAAGCGACGTCCGGCATCTTGAGGATCTCGTTGAAGTGGGCGTTGAGCGTCTTCACGATCTCGGGCGGCAGGCCCTTGGGACCGAAGATCCCGTTCCAGGCAACCACCTCGACATCCTTGTAGCCCAGCTCCTGCAGCGTCGGCACATTGGGCGCGAGCGGCGAGCGGGCGCGGTCGGCGACCGCCAGCGGCACCAGCTTGCCGCTCGACAGGTAGGGCGCGATCGGCCCGTAGGTGACCACGGTCAGCGGCACGTGGCCGCCGAGCACATCGTTGATCGCCGGCGCCACGCCCTTGTACGGCACGTGCTTGATGTTCACGCCGGCCGTCTTGTTGAACATCTCGCCCAGGATGTGCATCGGCGAACCGCTGCCCGGGCTGGCATAGGACAGCGCCTGGCTGCTCTTCGCGGTGGCCACCATGTCCTTCAGGCTCTTGGCGCCGCTGCCCGGGCCCGAGACCAGGAACAGCGGCATCATCGCGGTCTGGATGATGGGCGTGAAGCCGTTCACCACGTCGTAGCCGGCGCCCGCGCCGGTCTTGAGCACGATCTGTGCGATCGAGAAGGTGCTCGGCGCCACCAGCAGCGTGTAGCCGTCGGCCGGCGCCTTGGCCACATAGCTGCTGCCGATCACGCCGCTGGCGCCGGGCCGGTTGTCGACCACCACCGGCTGGCCGAGGCGGGTCGAAAGTTTCTCCGCGAAGAGCCGCGCCAGTGCATCGGTATCGCCACCGGCCGGATAGGCCACCACCAGCGTGATCGGCTTGGTCGGCCAGGCCTGGGCCCAGGTCGGGCCGGCCAGGCAGGCGGCGGCGGTGCAGAGCGCGAGGGCCAGGGCTTGGCGACGTGTCTTCTTCATCATGGGAGGCGCTTCCTTGGAGGGAGGGAGAACTCGCTTTGTTTCACCAATAAAACACTGATTTAGTAATGAAACGGTGGGATGGAGAATAGTAGGTGAAATGCCTGTGAAATATAGGTAAAAACCCTATGCCTCACTGCGAGAACGGCGCGCCATACACCTCCTGCGCTGAGCAAGGCCTGACTTCCGGGGGCCGGACATACCCCGAGCGCGCCGACGGCTGATCGACAGCTTGCCTTCCTACGATGGACGCACCGTGCAGCCGCGTGCCGCACATTCGCAGGAGACCTCCATGAGCACAGCCACCCTCGCCAGCGGCCACCCGGCGCCCACGGCCAGAACTTCCAAGCTCGGCGCCGTGCTGCGCGTCACGAGCGGCAACTTCCTCGAGCAGTTCGACTTCTTCCTGTTCGGCTTCTACGCCACCTACATCTCCAAGGCCTTCTTCCCCGCCAGCAGCGACTTCGCCTCCCTGATGCTGACCTTCGCGGTCTTCGGCGCCGGCTTCCTGATGCGGCCCCTGGGCGCCATCATCCTGGGCGCCTACATCGACGAAGTGGGCCGGCGCAAGGGGCTGATCGTCACGCTGGCCATCATGGCCAGCGGCACGGTGCTGATCGCCTTCGTTCCCGGCTACGCCACGATCGGCGTCGTCGCGCCGGTGCTGGTCCTGCTGGGCCGGCTGCTGCAGGGTTTCTCGGCAGGCGCCGAGCTCGGCGGCGTCTCGGTCTATCTGTCGGAGATGGCGACGCCGGGCCACAAGGGCTTCTACACCGCCTGGCAATCGGCCAGCCAGCAGGTCGCGATCGTGCTGGCCGCCGCGCTGGGCTTCGCGCTCAACGAGATGATGGCGCCGGCCACGCTGTCCGACTGGGGCTGGCGGATCCCGTTCTTCGTCGGCTGCCTGATCATCCCGTGCATCTTCGTGCTGCGCCGCTCGCTGCAGGAGACCGAGGCTTTCCAGGCTCGCAAGCACCATCCGACGACGCGCGAGGTGTTCCAGTCGATGGCGCGCAACTGGCGCGTGGTGCTGTGCGGGATGCTGCTGGTCGCGATGACCACCACCACCTTCTACCTGATCACGGTCTACACGCCGACCTTCGGGCGCACCGTGCTGCACCTGAGCGCGCGCGACAGTCTGGTCGTGACCCTGCTGGTGGCGGTCACCAATTTCATCTGGCTGCCGATCGGCGGCGCGCTGTCGGACCGCATCGGCCGCAAGCCGCTGCTGCTGGCCGTCACGCTGCTGGCCATCTTCACGGCCTATCCGGCAATGCACTGGCTGGCGGCGGCGCCCAGCTTCGGCCGCATGCTCGACGTGCTGCTGTGGTTCTCGTTCCTGTTCGGCATGTACAACGGCGCCATGGTCGTGGCCCTGACCGAGGTGATGCCGGTGGAGGTCCGCGTGGTCGGCTTCTCGCTCGCCTACAGCCTGGCGACCGCCGTGTTCGGAGGCTTCACGCCGGCGATCTCGACCTGGCTGATCGAGGCGACCGGCGACAAGGCGGCGCCGGCCTTGTGGCTCAGTGTGGCGGCGGTCTGCGGGCTGGCGGCGACGCTGATCCTCTACCGCAAGGGGCGCAAGGCGGCGGTCGCCTGAGGCCTCGAAACGCGGACCCCGCTGCGGCAGAATCCGGGGCCATGAGCACCCCCCTGTCCCCGACCGTGGTTTCGGCCTTCACGCCGACCGGCGCGCTGCGCGCCTCCATCAACCTCGGCAACCCGATCCTCGCCGGCCGCGACGCCGCCACCGGCGAGCCGGTCGGCGTCTCGATCGACCTGGCGCGTGCCTTCGCCGATCGGCTGGGCGTCGCGGTCGAGTTGGTCGTGTTCGAGAAGGCGGCCGCCTCCGTCGATGCGGTGCGCAACGACAAGGCCGACATCGGCTTCTTCGCCATCGACCCGGCACGCAGCGAAGGGCTGCGTTTCACCGCGCCCTATGTGCTGATCGAAGGCAGCTACCTGGTGCCGGCGGGTTCTGCGATCCGCGACAACGACGAGGTGGATCGCGACGGGCAGCGCATCGCGGTCGGCAGCGGCAGCGCCTACGACCTGTTCCTCACGCGCGAGATCAGGCAGGCGCGGATCGTGCGCGTGCAGGGTGCCCAGGGCGTGATGGAGTGCCTGCGTGCCGGCCAGGCCGAGGTGGCGGCAGGCATCCGCCAGGTGCTCGAAGCCGAGGCCGCGCGCGACGCCGGCCTGCGCCTTTTGCCGGGTCGCTTCATGGTGATCCAGCAGGCCATGGGAACGCCCGCTTCGCGTGGGCCCGAAGCCGCCGCCGCCCTGGCCGCCTTCGTCGAGGAGATGAAGGCCAGCGGCTTCGTGGCCGATGCGCTGGCCCGGCACCGGATCCAGGGCGCCAGCGTGGCGCCGGCCGGTGGCCTGCCTGCCTAGAGCCCCAGCTGGGTCAGCAACTGCCGCGCCGGCCAGCGCTCGCGGCGTGCCGGCCAGGCCTGAACCAGTTCGGCCATCCGCGCATTGAGCGGCGCCTGCATGCCGTGGTCCTGCGCCAGCCGCACCACCTCGCCGCTGAGCACGTCGATCTCGGTGCGACGGCCTCGCGCCAGGTCGTCCGCCATGCTCGAGCGCGCCTTGGCGTCGATGCGCAGCATGCGCGCCGCGACCAGCCGGAACAGCGGGGTCGGCAGCCGCAGGATCGACGGGATCCGCGCCGCCGGCACCGCACCGAGCTGGGCCGGCGCGATGCCGGCCCGCTCGAGCACGGCCAGCGCCTCGTCGATCAGCGCCGCGAAGCAGCGCCGGTAGCCGCGCTGCAGCAGCTCGTCGCGCAGCGGCAGTCCCGACAGTGCATTGACCGGATTGTTGAGATTGAACAGCAGCTTGCCCCACTGGACCGGCAGAAGATCGGCATGGAGATCGATCGGGACGCCGGCACGCTCGAACACGGCTACCCAGGGCCGCAGCGCCGGGTGGTCCTGGGCCGCCAGCCGGCCCTCGGTGCCGCGATGGAAGGCGCCCGGACCGATCTCGGCGACGTTGTAGGGCACCATGCCCGGCAGCACATGCAGGCCCGGCCCGGCCTCGGCGGCGACCCGCGCATTCGAGACGCCGTTCTGCAGCGACAGCACGGTGGTGCCGGCCGGCAGAACCGCGGCGAGCTCGGCCGCGGCTTCGGCGGTCGCGCCGCTCTTGACGGTCAGCAGCACCAGCGCGGGCCTGATGCCCGCGGGCACGACATCGGACAGATGCAACTCGGCCGGTGGCACGTGGCTCTTTCGGCCGTCGAGGTCGGTGAGCGTGAGGCCGTGCTGCGCCAGTTCGCCCAGCACGCGCGGCCGGCCCACGAAGGTCACGCGGACCTTCGCCGCCGCCAGCCGGCCGCCGATGAACGAGCCGATGGTGCCGGCGCCCATCACGAGGATGTCGACCGCCACGTCGTCCGCCACGGCTAGACGCGTTCCGCGACCCAGCCCTGCACCGACTTCAGCGCCGCCGGCACGCCCGCCGCATCGGTGCCGCCGGCCATCGCCATGTCGGCCTTGCCGCCGCCCTTGCCGCCGACCTGCTGGGCGACGAAGTTGACCAGCTCGCCGGCCTTCACGCGGCCCATGGTGTCGGCCGTGACGCCGGCCGCGATCTGCACCTTGCCGCCCTCGACCGCCGCCAGCACGATGGCCGCGGTCTTGAGCTTGTCCTTGAGCTTGTCCATGGTGTCGCGCAGCGTCTTGGCGTCGGCGCCGTCGAGCTTGGCCGCCAGCACCTTGACACCCTTGACGTCGACCGCCTGCGCCAGCAGTTCGTCGCCCTTGGACGAGGCCAGCTTGCCCTTGAGCGAGCCGACCTCGCGCTCCAGCGCCCTCACCTGCTCCAGCACCTGCGTGAGCCGGCCCTGCAGTTCGGAGGCCGGCGTCTTGAGCGTCGCGGCCACGCTGTGCACCGTGGCCTCGAGCTGCTGCAGGTAGGCCAGCGCGTTGGCGCCGGTCACGGCCTCGATGCGGCGCACGCCGGCGGCCACGCCGCCTTCGCTGGTGATCTTGAAGAGCCCGATGTCGCCGGTGCGCGAAACGTGCGTGCCGCCGCAGAGCTCGCGGCTGCTGCCGATGTCGAGCACCCGCACCGTGTCGCCGTACTTCTCGCCGAACAGCATCATCGCGCCGGTCTTCTGCGCCGACTCCATGTCCATCAGGCGCGCCTGGGTCGCCTGATTGGCCAGAATCTCGGCGTTCACGCGGCGCTCGATCTCGAGGATCTGCTCGGGCGTGACGGCGGCGTTGTGCGCGAAGTCGAAGCGCGTCTTGTCGGCATCGACCAGCGAGCCCTTCTGCTGCACGTGCTCGCCCAGCACTTCGCGCAATGCCTTGTGCATCAGGTGGGTGACGCTGTGGTTGCGCATGGTGGCGGCGCGGCGTTCGGTGTCGACCCGGGCCGTGACGGCGTCGCCGACCTTCAGCGTGCCCTGGGTCTGCGTGCCGTGGTGGCCGTAGACATCGGCCTTGATCTTCTGCGTGTCCTCGACGCCGAACTGCACGCCCTCGGCAACGAGCACGCCCTGGTCGCCGACCTGGCCGCCGCTCTCGGCATAGAAGGGCGTGGTGTCGAGCACCACGATGCCGGGCTGGCCCTCGGCCAGCTGCGGCACCGGCGCGCCTTCGAAGTAGAGCGCGACCACCGTCGCCTTTTCTTCGAGCAGTTCGTAGCCCGTGAACATGTTGCCCGCGCCGCTGTACTCGACCGCGCGTTCCATCTTGAACTTGCCCGCGGCGCGACCCGCGGCCTTCTGCTTCTCCATCGCGGCATGGAAGCCCACCTCGTCGACCGCCACGCTGCGCTCGCGGCAGACGTCGGCCGACAGATCGAGCGGGAAGCCGTAGGTGTCGTGCAGCTTGAAGGCGACGTCGCCCGGCAGCACCTTGGCGTCGCCGGCCAAAGCCGCATCGAGGATTTCCATGCCGTTGGCCAGGGTCTCGAAGAAGCGCTCCTCCTCGGCCTTCAGCGTCTCGGTGATGCGCTTCTCGTCGGCGCGAAGCTTGGGATAGGCGTCGCCCATCAGCGCCACCAGGTCGGGCACCAGCTTGTGGAAGAAGGGCTTCTTCTGGCCCAGCTTGTAGCCGTGGCGGATCGCGCGGCGCACGATGCGGCGCTGCACGTAGCCGCGCCCTTCGTTCGACGGAATCACGCCGTCGGCCACCAGGAAGGCGGTGGCGCGGATGTGGTCGGCGATCACGCGCAGGCTCTTGTTGCCCAGGTCCGGCTCGCCGGTCTCGCGCGACGCGGCCTTGACCAGGGCCGCGAACAGGTCGATCTCGTAGTTGCTGTGCACGTGCTGCAGGATCGCGGCCAGCCGCTCCAGGCCCATGCCGGTGTCGACGCAGGGCGCGGGCAGCGGCTTCACGCTGCCGTCGGGCTGCATGTCGAACTGCATGAACACGTTGTTCCAGATCTCGATGTAGCGGTCGCCGTCTTCATCGGGGCTGCCGGGCGGGCCGCCCGCGATCCCGGGGCCGTGGTCGTAGAAGATCTCGCTGCACGGGCCGCAGGGGCCGGTGTCCGCCATCATCCAGAAGTTGTCGGACATGTAGCGGCCGCCCTTGTTGTCGCCGATGCGCACCACGCGCTCGGGCGGCAGGCCGATCTCCTTGGTCCAGATGTCGTAGGCCTCGTCGTCCTCGATGTAGACCGTGGCCCAGAGCTTTTCGGCCGGCAGCTTGTAGACCTCGGTCAGCAGTTCGAAGGCCCACTTGAGCGACTCGCGCTTGAAGTAGTCGCCGAAGCTCCAGTTGCCCAGCATCTCGAAGAAGGTGTGGTGGCGCGCGGTGTAACCGACGTTCTCGAGGTCGTTGTGCTTGCCGCCGGCCCTGAGGCAGGCCTGCACCGAGGCTGCGCGCACGTAGGGGCGGCGGTCGCTGCCGAGGAACACGTCCTTGAACTGCACCATCCCGGAGTTGGTGAACATCAGGGTCGGATCGTTGGCCGGCACCAGCGAACTGGAGGGCACGACGGTGTGGCCCTTGGTCGCAAAGAAATCGAGGAACGACTTGCGGATGTCGGCGACGCTGAAGGTGGGCTGGCTCATCTTGGGTTCTTGGCTTGTGCGAAGGCGGCCGGTTGGGGGCAGCCCCTGCATCGAACCCACCTGACTGCTTGATCTGCTGGAGCCTTCGATTATAGGTTTGGGGGCTGGAGGGCCGCTTCGGCCTCCTCCAGGATCTCGACCGCGCGCTGGAATCGAAGCTGCTGCATCGCGCGTTCCAGCGCTTCGAAGCGCTCCGCCCCGAGGCGGGTCCGCAACGACGGGCCGAGTTCGTCGAAGCGGGACATGGCGGAAACGCTCTGCTGCCGCAGCTCGCCGATCCAGTCGGCAAGGTCTTCGGGGCCGGGCGGCGCGGCGCCGCGGGCCTGCGTCCCGCCGGCGGCGGCCTCGAGGAACGGCTGCACCGCCACCTGCAGCCGACGCAGCGCCCCGGCCAGCGCGCCCAATGCCGCCTGCGTTTGCGGCGCCTGGCGGCCGCCCCGCTGGAGCCCTGCTTCGGCCTCTGCCGCGTGGCGCCCCACCGCGTGGATGCCAAGGGTGCGGGCACTGCCTTGCAGCTTGTGCAGCCGCGCGGCCAGCGCCACGACCGAGTCCGCACAGGCAGCAGCGCCCTCCTCCTGCGCCAGATCGGCGAATTCGGCGAGCAGCCGGCGCAGCGCGCTGGCCAGCAGCCCGCGATCGCCCTGCAGCCGCCGGAACGAATCCACGGCGTCGATGCCTTCGATGACCGGCCAGTCCGCCGGCAGCCGAGGTTCGGCCATCGGCTTCACCGGTGCAGCGGGCGCCTCGCCGCCGCGCGCCCGCTCCACCCAGCGCCGCACGGTCCGCACCAGCGCCTCGGCATCGAAGGGCTTGCTCACGAAGTCGTTCATGCCGGCCTCGAAGGCCCGCTCGCGCTCGGCCACCAGGGCACTCGCGGTCAACGCGATCACCGGCAAGGCCGCGAGGCCGAGCTCGCCGCGAATCCGCCGCGTCGCTTCGTTGCCGTCGAGCACCGGCATGTGGACGTCCATCAGCACCAGGTCGAACGACCCGGGGCCCGCCCGCAGCATCTCGACCGCCTCGCGGCCATCCTTCGCCAGGCGGACCTCCGCGCCCGCGCGCCCAAGGATGTTCTGGCAGACCAGCAGATTGACCGGGCTGTCGTCCACCACCAGCACCCGGATCCGCGACAGGTCCTGATCGGGAGAGGCGGCGCCCGGCGCCACGGCATCGGCGGCGATCTCCAGCGGCAGCACGACCCAGAATTCGCTGCCGCTGCCCGGCGTGCTGGCGACCCCGAGTTCACCGCCCATCAGCTCGGTGAGCTGCTTGACGATCGTGAGCCCCAGCCCGGTGCCGCCGAAGCGCCGCGTGGTCGACGAATCGGCCTGGGTGAACGGCGCGAAGACGCGGCCCAGCAGCTCGGATTCGATGCCGATGCCGGTGTCGAGCACGGCAAAGCACATCTGCACATGCCGGTCTTGCCGCTTCTCGGCCGTCACGCTGAGGCAGACCGACCCCTCGGCCGTGAACTTGACCGCGTTGCTCATCAGGTTGACGAGGATCTGGCGCAGCCGCGTCTGGTCGCCGCGCAGCTGCGCCGGCAACCCGTCTCCGGTTTCCAGCCGGAGCGCGATGCCCTTGCCGAGGGCGTTCACGGAGGCCATGGCCATGACGCCGTCGAGCAGCTCGCGCAAATCGAATCCGGATTCGTCGAGCGCCATCTCTCCGGCTTCGATCTTCGAGATGTCGAGGATGTCGTTGATGACGCCCAGCAGCGCGTTGCTGGAGGCGTCGATCTTTTGCAGGAAGTCTCGCTGCGTCTCGTCCAGCGAGGTCTGGCGCAACAGGTAGGCCAGGCCGATGACCGCATTCAGCGGCGAGCGGATCTCGTGGCTCATGTTGGCCAGGAACTCGCTCTTGGCCCGGCTCGCCGACTCCGCCTGCGCGCTGCGTTCCTTGAGCGCCAGATTCAGGGATTCGAGCTGATCCTGCGCCCGTCGCATGTCCGTGACGTCCACCGCCACCGAGATGTAGCCCTGCACGACGCCCTGCTCGTCACGATCGGGAATGTAGTGCAGCCAGTAGTGCGCCGTCGATCCGTCGGCCAGGACGCGCGTGCGCATCACGCGCTGGTCCTTGCCGGCGAGGGCCGCGCGGATGTAGGGCTCGCTGATACGGAACTGCTCGGGGCCCAGCAGCTCCCGCTGCGTGGTGCCGACCATCTGTTCGGGCGCGAGCCCCCGCCAGCGCCGGTAGGCGCTGTTGGCGAAGGTGCAGCGCATGTCGGGCGTCCAGTAGGCGACGATCCCCGGGATGTTGTCGGTGACGATGCGCATGAAGCGCTCGTTGCTGCGCAGCTTTTCTTCGGCCAGTTTTCGCTCCGTCAGGTCGGAGCCGATGGCGATGAAGCCGATCACCGCGTTCGCGGCGTCGCGCAGCGGACTCACGTTGAGGTGCACCGCGACGCGACTGCCGTCCTTGCGCACGTAGGTCCACTCGCGGGGATCTCCGCGGGCAGCGCCCGGCGCCCGGGCGAAGACCTCGCAGACCTCGAGCGGACGGCCCAGCTCGGCGCTGAGCGCCTCGGCACGGGCATGGACTTCGGCCGCGTCGTGGAAGCGGATCATCTCCGCCCGGTCCACGACCTCGGCCGCCGGATAGCCCAGCAAGGCCTCGGCGGCGGGATTGAACAGCCGGACCACGCCGTCGACATCGGTCGCGATGATGGCGCTCGCCGCATCGGCCAGGATCGCCCGCTCACGCATCGACAGGGCCGCCAGCTGCGCCGTGCGCTCGCTCACCTGCTGCTCGAGCGTGGCATTGAGTTCGAGGATGCGCGCCTTGGTCGCCTTCTCGTGCGTGATGTCGCGCACGGTCTGCGCCACGCCCACCACCCGGCCGTCGGCCGACCGGATCGGCGCGGCCGCCACCGAGACCGCCACCGGCGAGCCGTCGCGGTGGCGCCGGAAGGTCTCTAAGGCGGCGACCGCTCTGCCTTCAGCGACATGCCGCAGCAGCGCCTCTTCCTCGTCCAGGTACTCCGGCGGCAGCAGCAGCGCATGGGTGGGGTGCGCGAGGGCCTGGTCGGCGGAGTAGCCGAAGATCTTGGCCGCTGCGTCGTTCCATTCGGTGATCTTGCCGTCCAGCCCGCAGCCGATGATGGCGTCGTTGGAGCTGGTCACGATCGCGGCCAGCCGCGAGCGCTGCTCGCTCTCGCGCTGCTTGCGGCGCTGGGTCACCTGCTCGATGAAGGACAGCAGCGCCAACAGCGTCGCCAGCGTCGCGCCGATCAGGAACACCGCCCAGGGGCTGCGAAGGTTGAGCTGCTTCAGGAACAGCGGCTTGGCGACGATCTCCACCTGCCAGCTGCGCCCATAGAGCGCCAGCGGCAGCACGTTGCGGAGCCCGCCGGCGCCGGCGGCCGGGAACTGGGGCGACACGAAGAAGCGATCGGGCTTGCCGTCGTCCCCCGCATCGGCCAGCGCCATGGCGAACTGGCCGTCCTGGAAGTCGAAACCCTTCAGCACCTCGTCGAGGACCAGCGGCGTGTAGATCCAGCCGATCGTCTCGGCGCGCGTCCCGCGCGTCGGCGCCGACCGGCGGTGGCGCTGCTTCAGCGCCGCGAGTTGCGATTCGACCTGGTAGACCGGCAGCAGCAGCAGCACGGACCTCGGCGCATCGCCGCGCCGCAGCAGCGTGATCGGCGCCGACATCACGATCTCGCCGGTCGCCATGGCGCGTTCGGCGGCGGCGCGCCGGCGCGGCTCGGAGGCCATGTCGAGCCCGATCGCGGGAATGCTGGAATCGGAGGGTTCGAAGTACTGGATGACGTAGCGCTCGCCGTCGTTGGGGCCGAGCTGGTGGACCCGGAAATCGGGCTTGCCGTCGAGCCGGGCGGCGGCGACGAATGCGGCCTCCTGGTCGACCGGCACGCGGCGAATGAAGCCGAAGCCGTTCGAGCCGGGAAACTCGCGCTCGATGTCCTGCGAGGCGCTGTATTGCGCGAAGCGCAGCCGCGTGATGCCGGCGTCCCCGCCGGCGGCGATCACCGCACCGCGCGCACCGCGCAATCCGGATTCGAAAGCGTGCATGCGCGCGGCCACCTGATCGACGGCCCGCCGCGACAGGGCCTCGAAGCGCGTGCGTGCCAGCGACTCGTTGTAGCCGACTTGCAGGAATGCGGCGCCGGCGGCCGCGCCGAGGCCGAGGGCCAGCCACACGAGCGAACGCGCGGACGCCCGCAGCGACGTGGAAATGCTCAATCGGGCTCGCCGACCGCGTCCGTCCCTGCCTCGGCAAACACGGGGAGTGCCAGGCAGGCCTGGGCCCGACCCGCCTGCACCGCCTGGGCCAGGCCCGCGTCGGCGGCGCGTTCGAGCGCCGCGCGCCGGTCGTCCACGGCCCGCGCATCGGGCGCGCCCTGGACGGCAGCATCGAGACAGGCGACGCCGGCGCTGCAAGTCACGTGGCGCGACACGGCGGAGCCCTGGTGTCCGATGTCCAGCGCCTCCACGGCCCGCAGCGCCCGATTGGCGACATGGAGCGCATCGTCGGCCGCCGTGTCGGCGAGGATCAGCGCGAAGCGGTCGCGCCCGAGGCGCGCAGCGAAGTCGCCGGGCCGGCGGATGCTGCGCCGCAGTGCGTCGGCGACCGCAACCAGGCAGGCCTCGGCGGCCTTGCGGTCGTAGAGCGCTTCATAGGAAGCGAAGAAATCCAGCTCGAGCAGCACCAGCGCGACAGGCCCGGCGGACTCGGCAGCGCGCAGGATCTCGCGCTGCAGTTGCTCCGCATGCGCGCTGTCGTTGCCGAGCCCGGTCGCCGCGTCGATCCTGGAGAGCCGTCGCAGGTCGTCGGCCAGGCGCTTGAGCTTCAGTTGGGTGGCCACGCGCGCCAGCACCTGCGGTGCGTCGAAAGGCTTGCGGATGAAGTCGACCGCGCCCATCTCGAGCACGGCCACCTCGAGCTCGGACTCCTGGTGGCTGCTCACGAAGATGACCGGCACATCGGCCAGTGCGACGTCGGCCTTGAGGGCCTCGCAAACCTGCAGGCCGCTCATGTCGCCCATCTGCGCATCGAGCAGGATCAGGTCGGGCTGAGCCTCCTTGCAAAGGCGCAGCGCGTCGACGCCGCTGGTCGCGAAGCGGACGGTCGGGTAGTTCGAGAGCATCCGGCTCAACAGCTGGATGATGGTGGGGTCGTCGTCGACGAGAAGGAGGCTCCCCTCGACCGCTGATTTTTTCATCGCGGCATTCTGCCGGAAGCCGAGCCGTCGATCACGCGAACGTGACGGGCTTCGGTGTGGATGGAGCGGGTGAAGGGAATCGAACCCTCGTATGAAGCTTGGGAAGCTGCCGTTCTACCATTGAACTACACCCGCATCGGCCGATCGAGCGCATTGGCGTGCGCCCGACGACAGTCCGGAGTATAGGTCCATGTTCTTCGATGTCCGCGCCAGGGCCCGATCAGGGTTCTCCACCAGGCCCGTGGACAGCCCTGTGGAAAACCGCATGCGAAACGCCGGGGATCGACTCCAGACTGGCCATCCGACGCGATGCCTCAAAAAGAGGCACTGCGGCGACCCTGACCCATCCGCCTGGCTGCGGCACCTGTGGTCGGCCTTCGGCGTCAAGGGCTGCATCGCCCTCGCCTTAGAATTCATGACAAGTAAGAGAACTTTCTCTTTACCTACTTCGGCATCAGGACACAGAATGTAAGGATAACCAATAGCCAGCCGAGGAGGGTTGGGAGTGCAGCCTGAACCAATGAAGCGCGAGGCCGGCGCGAGCAGCCCGGCGCCCGGATCCCTATTGCACACTTGGACATGAACCGGAAGTAACGCATGGACATTCTTGTCGTCGTCGGCACCCTGTCCGGCCGAGGTGGCATCGAAACCTGCGTGCGATCGCTGGCCGAGGAAGCCCGGGCCAACGGGGATCACGTCCGGGTTCTCGCTCTCTGCGCCAGCACGGTCGACGGCAGCTGGCACCAGGGGCTGGCCTACACCGAAATCAAGAACGGGCCGACCTCCCTCAAGCGGCAGATGATCCAGGGCCTGCCGGCGGTGATCCGCGCCTGCCGACAGCATCCGCCCGACGCGGTGGTCGTGATCTATGGCTCCACCATTGCGCTGGTCAGGGTGGCGCTCGCGTTGGCCGGTCTGCGGCGGCCGGTCATGGCCTGGGTACATTTCTCGAACGTGCTCAAGCAGCAGACGCGCCTGTTTCGGCATGCGCACGGCCATATCTGCATCAGCCGCCAGATCGCGGAGTCGATCTCCGCGCTCGACGGCATCCGGCCCGACAGCGTCCACCTGGTCAACAACGGCACCCGCATGGAATCGGTTGCAGCGATCGCGCGCTCGACGCGAGGTCCGCTGCGGATCACCCACATCGGCCGTCTCATGGTGGGCGAACAGAAGCGCACCGACGACCTGCTGCGTGCGCTCGCCGAGGTCCGGGGAGACTGGCGGCTGCAACTGGTCGGGGCCAGCTTCCACGACAGCGACGGCCCCCAGCTGAAAGCGCTCGCGGTCGAACTGGGCATTGCCGAGCGCATCGAATGGTCGGGCTGGCAACCGGATCCCTGGGCCGCGCTCGACGAGGCCGACCTTCTCGTCCTGTGCTCCGCCTTCGAAGGCTTTCCGATGGTGCTGATCGAGGCGATGGCCCGCGGCATCCCGTGCGTCAGCAGCGACTGTTCGTCCGGTCCGTCGGACATCATCCGGACCGGGCACAACGGCTGGCTCTACCCGGTGGGCGACAACGCGGCACTGACCGCCCGCATCCAGGCCCTGGTCGACGACCGCTCGCTGCTGCCGCCGCCCGGCACGATCCGCGCCTCGGTGGAGGCATTCAGCAACCCGAAGGTTTTTCAGCGGATCAGAAAGGCGATCGAGCACACGATCGAGCGCCAGCGCGGCGCCCGGCTTCCTGCCGGTTCGTGAACGACTGCGCATACCGACGCCAGCGCGGCAGAAAGCCCCCGCGCCCCAATCGCTCATCGCCGCCTACAATCCACCCCATGGTCTTCCCGGTCCCCCATCCCACCGCCTGCCGCGCCGCAGCGCCTTCCGCTTTTGCGGCAGGCCTTCGCACGCCCGCGTTCGGCAACGGGGCGACGCTGCTGGAACCGCGCGAGCCGGCCGCAGACTCCTCAGCCCGGCGATCCCCCCTTACCCTTTTCTAGCGCAACCATCGATCGCCGGGCCTCTGCCCCGCGCTGCCGCGACCACCCCAACCATCGGGGCCGGCCGCATTCGACTGGAGTGCTTCATGCCTGCAAAGATTCACGGCGAGCGCATGCTCACCGAACTCGATCACGTTCGCCTTGCCAAACTGATCGACGGGAAATCCCTTCCCGAACTCGAGGACCTGCTGGACACGACCGATGTGGTGCGCTCGTGCGACGTCGCGCCGGACGTCATCACGATGTATTCGCAGTTCTCGATCGTCGACGCCCATTCGGGGCAGCGCCAGGAGCTGACGCTCTGCTATCCGCGCGACGCCGCACCCGCCGCCGGCTTCGTCTCGGTGCTGTCGCCGGTGGGCACCGGCCTGATCGGCCTGCGGGCCGGCGCCACCGCGAAATGGCAGATGCCCGGCGGCGACGAAGGCGGCGCCCGGGTGGCCGAGATCCTCTTCCAGCCAGAGGCCCATGGCGACTACACGACCTGAACGGGCAGGTCTTCCGGCGGCGAGCGCGCGACGCGCCCGCGATGACGACGAGCTGGCGCGCTATCCCCTGCGCCAGTCGCTCACCGCGGCGCCCGAGACATTGGCGGCGCTGCGGCGGAGCGGCCTGCTCGAGTGGCTCACCAAGCCGGAGTGCTGCCTGCTGGTGGACGACGAGGACCGCATCACGATCTGCGCCGCGCACGAAGACGCGCTGGAACAGGCGGTGGCGTTCATCATGCAGGCGCACGGCGCGTCGGTGAAGCTCGACGCGCCGCAGGTGCACGGCGTGCCCGACCACCAAGGCGGCGGGCCACTGCAGCCCCTCATGTTCGTGCGCGCCCAGGTGCCGCGGGCGCATGCGGCGCAGGCGCTCGAAGAGCTGGTCCGCCGGCACGCGAACGTCCTGGAAAACGACCTGCAAACCGACTGCGTCGTGCTGCGCGCCGAAGTGCGCCTGGCCGACCTGCTGGGCTACCCCGTGTTCCTGCGCGAACTCACGGGCGGTACCGCGGCGTTGTGGATCTGGCTGTTGCGCTACGCACCCGGGCGAGCCTGAGCCCGGGCCGGCCGGACCCCGCGGTCGGCAGACGCCGGCTCACTCGTCGAAGCCGGTCAGCAACTCCTGCAGGTCGTCGTCGAAGCCCGCCACGGGTTGCGCCTTGGCCAGCGCCATCCAGACCGGGAACGGCAGCCGCGGCAGGGCACGGTGCACGGCCGGGCGCGCCACCACCAGCCGCCCCTGCTGCGCGACCAGCACGCCGCATTCCAGGGGGATCTCGTCCGGCTCGCCGATCGGGCGGCCCTTGGCGTCGCAGCCCAGCACGTACCAGCATTCGCCGCCGAGGTCGAGGTAGGCCGCCCGCTTGTCGGGCTTGCGCAGGTCGCTCAGCAGGTCGGCCCGGTTGACCTTGACCTCGTGCACGATCGGCTGCGCGTAGGCCTCGACGCTGGTGTTGCGGATCGAGAAGACATCGGGGCGGGCCACGCACCAGCGCGGCTTGTCGCCCTCGGCCGCGCCGGGCAGCCGGGCCCGCAGGCTCAGGCCGCGCCAGGCCACGCGACCGGCGCGCGTCATCTCGCGCGCGACCTGTTCGACCAGCGCTTCGTGGCGCGACATCGCGGCCCGGTTGACGACCAGCGTGCGCGCGAGCTGCGCGATGCCCGCATCGGTCAGGCGCAGGGTCTCGTGGCCCTGCGCCGAACGCATGCGAGCGAGCAGCCCCGCGGCGAGCAGGTCGACCTCGATGGCATCGCCACACGGCCAGCCCGCCGAGCGATGGATCTCCCGCAGCCGCCGCGCATGCAGCCGGCCGGGCGCCAAGGCGCCGGGCGGCGGGTCGGCGACCGGCGGCGGCGCGCCGGGTTCGACCTGCGGCGGGTTCGAAGGCGGCGGGTCCACCGCGGGGGCCGGCGGCGGCGTCGACGGTGGCGGTGTCGGCAGATCGGGCGCAGGCGGCGGCGGTCCGATGGGGGCGCCGGCGCCGACGCCCTGCAAGGCGAAAGCGGTCATCGCGCTAGGTTAGCGACAAGCAGGCACGGAACGCAGCCCGCGTTGCGTTTCCAGACATTATTTCTCACTGCACTGCGCCGCATGCCCACCCCGGCTAGAACAGATCCAGGCCAGCGACGACCATCAGCGCGACACCCGCCGACACGCTCGCCCAATGGGCGACGTTGGCGCAAAGATCCCAGTCGCGGTATCGGTCTTCGACGCTGCGCTCGAAGAACTCGGCGATCGGATCGATCCTCGCGGCGGGTGGTGCGTCGACGATCGCCTCATGCGTCGCGCCGGGCTTCGCGGCCCTGCCGGGCAGCGTCGCCGCTGTGATGGCATCGAAGTCCAGTCGTTGAAGGTTCGCGATCATCAGTGCACCTCTTGCATCAATGCTATGCCTGCAACGGCTCGGCCCTCGATGAAATCAGCGACTGGAATTGATGCAACTTCCGCATGAATGCCTTGCAATGCGGCATTCCGTCCCGTCCGTCAGAAGGCGCTCGCGCACCGCGAGTCCGGCACCCAGCGCCACCACTCGCTGCGCAGCGCGTCGGGGCTTTCGTCGACGCATCCCTGCAACAGCCCCCCCGGCCCGGCGCCGTGCAATGCCATGCGCATGAGCAACGGCACGTTGCGGCCTGACATGAAGCTCGCGTCGCCTTGCCATGCCAAGCCCTTGGCAAGCGCCGCGAGCAGCAATGCGGGCTGGCTTTGCATGAAATCGAAGGGCATCGGCAGACCGGTGGGCAATCGCTCCAGGCTGGCGCGGATGGCACCGGCGGAGCCGCTCAGGCTTGCCACCCGCAGGCGGGCGTCCGATGGCAGAGAGGATTCGCCCGACGCATCCAGGCACTGCCATGCGCCGTACAGCGCCAGCTCCGCCCATACGCCGATCCGGCGCGGTCGCGCACCGAGCCGCACAGCCAGCGCATTGCGCCAATCGGGCGGCGGAGGATCGGCCACCCAATGCGCGGCAAGCCGCCAGCCCGGAACAGATGGCATGGTCATGCCGATGGCGCGCCGCAATCCTTCAGCAGCAAGGCCGCATGGCCGCCGCCGAATCCGATGGCGTTGACCAGGATGTGCTGCAGATTCGTCGGCGCCCGCTCGGCGAGCACCACGCCCAGCGCCGGGTCCAGGGCGTGATTCGCGACCGGCCACACCCCTGCTTCGATGCAGGCGGTGAGCAGCACCAGTTCCGCCGCGCCCGAAGCGCCGAGCGTATGGCCGATCAGCGACTTGAACGCGACCATGGGCGGCAATGTGTCGAACACCGTCGCCAAAGCGGCCGCCTCGATGGCGTCGTTGTTGAGACTTCCGGCGGCTTGCGGCTTGATGAGGTCGATGTCCTGCGCACGCAGGCCGCCTTGCTGCAACGCGGCCCGGCAGGCTGCGCCGATGGCGCCGGCGTGGGCGCCGGTCGGCGTCGTGCCCGCGACCACGTTGGCACCGCCGATCAGGCACCAGCGTGCCGGTGCGGCGCTCAGGTACATCGCAGCCACCGCTTCGCCAAGAACCAGACCGTTTCGATCGGCACCGAAAGGCAAGGCACGGTCCGGCGACAGCAGCTGCATGCCGCCGAACCCGGCCAGCGTGAGGCGGTTGCTGAACTCGATGCCCAGCACCATCGCCCGCGGCACAGCACCGTCGCGAATCAGTTCCGCCGCCGCAAGCACCGCATTGACTGCCGACGTGCAAGCCGTCGAGACGGTGAACACCGGCCCGCGCCAACCGATGGCGTCGCCCACCGCGTCGGCAAAGACCTGCATGTCGCCGGCCAGGCGACGGGCTTCTTCCTCATGGCCCACATCGAGCGAGGACGATGCCACGAAAAGCGGCATCTCCGCCGTTGCCTGCGCGTCCGGAAGGCCGCATTGGGCAACCACGTCGCACACGGTGCGGCGCAGCCGCTGCCACCAGTCGCCCTCATCGGGCGGCAGCACATGAACAGGCCAGGCGAAGCCCTCCACCGCCGTCACAGGCGTCGGGGCGACGCCGCCGCGCCGCATCGCGGCCAGGGATTCCTGCCGGTCGCGCCCCAGCGCACAGGCCAGTCCGCTCCCTGCCATGTACACCGGGACGTCGCTCACGATCGCCTGGCGCCGAGATACGCCGCCAGGTGCGCGATCGACGTGAGCGCGCGGCGCGTTTCCTTGCTGTCGGGCATGCGCACACCGTATTGCTGCTGAATCGCCATCGACAGCTGCAGCGCATCGAGCGAGTCGAGGTCGAGCCGGGCGTCAGGGCCGAACAGGGGCTCGTCGGGGCTCAAGCCGCCGTCGGGTGCGGGCTGCTCGACGGCATCGAGCACGAGTGCCGTCAACGCCGCGATCAGTTCAGGCAGCGAGGTCCGTTCGTTCATGCGGCGGGTCTTCTGAACAACAGGGCGGCCAGCGCGAGCATGGCCGCGGAGAAAGCAATCAGGCGAAGGACTTCAGGCATCACGCCCGCCACGCCGCCACCGCGCAGCAGCACCGTGAGCAGCGCTTCCAGCCCCCAGTTCATCGGAGACCATGCGGCCACTTTCTGCATGAACACGGGCATCACGAACGTCGGAACCATGATGCCGCCGACGGCCGCCATCAGCACATTGGCGACAGGACCGACCGTCGCAGCCTGGGCGTGGGTGCGCACCGCGCATGCCAGTGCCAGCGACAGGCTCACGGCCGCGAGGCTGATGGCTGCCAGCGCAATGGCCAGCGTTCCCCAGTGCACTCCGGCGAGCGACAGGGCATCGCCGCCCAGCAGGGGCATGAGCCACACCCCGGCGGCCAGCATCAGCGCGGCCTGCACGGCGTTGACGCCGAGGTAAGGCAGGCCCTTGGAGAGCAGCAGGATGCCGGTCGAGACGCCCAGGCCCTGCAGCCTCCCCAGCGTGCCGGAGGCACGCTCCTGAATGAAGAGACTGGACATCGACGCGACGACAAAGAACATGCCGAACACCAGCCAGGCCGGCACGCTCTGCTGGACGGCCGTGGGCCGGGGTCCGGCCGGCGCGAAGCGCTCGGCCTGCACCAGCGCGGCCATCGACGCATCGGGCGGCGGCGGAGGCCCGCCTGCGACGGCGAAGGCCAGCCGGCCTTTGACCTCTCCGGCCGTGCTCATCAATTCGGCGCGCAGTGCATTGAACAGGTTGCCGTCGACGCCGGGCTCGGTCAGCAATTGCACGTGGGGCGCGATCGGCAACGACGGCATGTCCAGCGCATCCGACAAGCCGGGCTGCAGCACGATCACATACTTGAGCTTTCCGGAAAGCAACTGCGTTCGCCAGTCGCCCGGCAGCGGCTGGGGCGTGCCGTGGGTACGCGTCCATGCCGTGAGCAGCATCTGTGCGGGCGCGCCGCCATCGCGCGAATCCACGGCATAGTGCAAGGCAGCGAGCGACGGGTTGTAGTAGTCCTTGAGCGCCAGCGACATCAAGACGATGAAGATCAAAGGCATCAGAAACAGCGCGGCCAGCCCGTGCAGATCACGCGCGAGGGCCAACAGTTCTTTCTTGACAAGCGCCGACAGCAATCTGGGTCCTCAGAGATCGCGCAGGGAGCGATGCGTCAGCGCCATGAACAGCTGCTCGAGGTTCTGGCGACCGAAATCGGCGTGCCGCACCGTCACTCCGGCAGTGTCGAGCGCCGCCAGGACCTCGGCGGGACGAATGCCTGCGGCCAGGCGCACGCGCCAGAGGTCGGCGTCCTGCAGCACCGCGCCAAAGCGTGCGAGCAGGCCCGCGTCGCCACCATCGACACGCACCGTCAGCACCGTGGCGCCTTCGGACAGAAGAGCCTCCAGGGTGCCATCCCGCATGACCCGGCCGTGATCGAGGATGACGACGCGGTCCGCGATGGCTTCGATCTCCTCCATGTAGTGCGACGCATAGATCACGGCGGCGCCTTCGGCGGCCAGGGTCTTGATGGCCTCGAGCACGAAGGCACGCGATTGGGGATCGACCCCGACGGTCGGTTCGTCGAACAACAGGAATTCGGGCTCTGCCAGCAAGGCGATGGCAAGGTTGAGCCGCCGCTTCAGCCCGCCCGACAATCGCTCCGCCCGCGTCGCGGCAAATGCGCCGAGTTGCGCGAAGTGCATGCATGCCGCCACGCGGGCTTGCCTGCGCGCACCGGCAAGCCGGCCCGCTGCCGCAAAGCAGGCCAGGTTCTCCGCCACGGTCAGCATGGGATAGAAGGCGTGCTCCTGCGGCGCCACGGCGATGCGCGTGGGCGTGCGCGCACGCACCGCATGCAAGGGCTCGCCGTCGATCAGCACGCGGCCACTCTGCACGGCCAGCGCACCCGACAGGTGAGAGATCAGCGTGGTCTTGCCCGCGCCGTTCGGGCCGAGCAACCCCAGGACGCTGCCGCGTCGAGCGGCCAGCGACACGCCGTTCAGCGCGGGCTGCACGGTGCCCGGATAGCGGTAGCTCACCTGCTCTAAGGACAGCATTTGCGCGTCCTTATGCCACGGCGCGCTTCAGATCGCGGAAGAAGGCTTCCTCGTGATCGGCCTGAATGCGCAGCATCCCGGCCAGCGCGGGCGGTTCGACGGCCTCGCGTCCCTTGACCATGCGCGCGGCCTTGAGCGCAAACAAGCGCCAACCGTCGCCGATCTCGGTCAGGCGGCTGGCGTATCCGACCAGTTGCGGCAGCGCCGCCAGTTGCGCGGCTTCTTCCAGGAAAGCCGCGTAGATGAAGCGGAATCCCGCGCCTCCGGTGCCGATTTCTTCCTGCATGCGAACCACATGGCCGATGTAGTCCACCGTGTGCGCATCCCCGACCGGCAAGGATGCCAGCTTGTTCGCCAGCATGCGCATGCCGCGCACGCCGACGATCGGCACCGGCGCCAGCATGGTGCGGATGTTCCTGCGAATGGCGTTGCGGATGGCTTGCGCTTCGATCGTCTTGCGTTCGATCGACTGGATGCAATACAGGAGCCCCTTGGGCGCCAGCAAGCCCTTGGCGAAGCGCGCGCGCGCGAGGTCCGCGCTGGCGCAGCGCATCGGTGTTTCGAACACCGGGTCGCTGATCAGGTAGTCGTCGCCTTCCTTGCCGTACACCAACAGGTTGTGCGCATTGAAGTGAAAGCGCATGTTCGGCGGAAAGTACGGCAGCCAGTACACCGAGGTCTGCAAGCCGACCAGCTGGCCCTCGGCCAGCAAGGCATCGAGCCGTGCCTGCCCCGCTTGCGGGCTGCGGAAGGTCTCGAAGCGACAACGCGCCGCCAGCGGCGCCAGCAAGCCCTTGATGATGCTCCTGGGCTGCGCACGGTACGAGACGAGCGGCATCCCCGAGATCTTGATGAACGGCAGGTACGCAAACGACAGCGCCGACGAGAGCCCGAACGCGAGGCTTTCCGTCATGGGCACGCCGTGCTGTCGCAGCATGCCGGAGATGACGCCGCTCTCGCAATGCGCCGCGTGCTGGTGCTCAAACTTCATGGCAGGCGCTCGAGCATCGGAATCGACAGGCCCAATGCGTCGGCATAGCGTGCCAGTTGCCTGGAAGAAAGCGCCGCAAAGCCGCGCGGCCGACAGTGGCGCCGCACGCGCCAGCGCCAGAATCCGCTGGCCTGCGACAGCAGCGCCACGTCCATGCGACGCTCATACATCCAGTACTCGAGCGGCGACGCGGCGCCCGCCAACACGCGCGCGCGTGCGCTTTCGGCCTGCGCCGCGAGCGCATCGACCGCATGGGCCGTGACGATCTCCTCGGCCTCCCAGCCGCGCGAGCCGACCGTGACGGTATGGCCGTCGGCATCGCGTGCGTACATGAGCTTTCGATGCCCGCCGAGCGTGGCATTGCCCTCTTGCGGGACTGCGTCGACGTCCATCGCTACACGGCTTCCAGGTGAATGAAGCCGCTGGAGAAACGGCCGCTTTCAGGAACGAACATCAGCAGCTTGTGCCCCGTGCGGATACGACCCGAACGAATGAGCTCGTCGAGCATGATGAACGGCGAGGCTGCGCCCGTGTTGCCCTTTTCCGCGAGGTTGGTGAACCAGCGGTCGCGTGGAATCGGCAGGCCCACCGCTTCCAGGCACTCGCGCATCGGCTGCTCGAAGTAGAACGAAGACAGGTGCGGCAGGAACCAATCGATCTCGTTCGCCTTCAGGTCGCGCCTTGCCATGAGTTCCCGCAGCGGATCGCCGAGGGTGGCGCGGGCGATGTTCTCGTTGAGCAGGCGCACGTCCTGCTTGATGGCGAAGGTGGACTGCGTGTGCCACTGCGAGGGCGAGGTCTGCATCCAGCCCTGAAGCGCCCCATGGGCATCGCGATCGGTGCCGGCGTACATGCAGGCAGGCAGTTCGTGCGCGGCGGACGACAGGTCGATCCAGTCGACCCGCAAGGACGACGGCCCGCGCGGCTGCCGTTCCAGCAGCACGGCGCCGGCGCCATCGGACAGCATCCAGCGCAGAAAGTCCTTCTCGAAGGCAATCTCGGGCCGCTGTTCGAGCACTTGGACCTTGTGCGCGAACTCGGCCTCGAAGTTCGAGGCCATCAGCAACGGCGACACCAGCTCGGAGCCGGTGGCCACGGCGCGCTGCGCCTCGCCGGCACGCACCGAAAGCCACGCGTGCTTCAAGGCCGCCGTGCCGGAAAGGCAGATGCCGGCGCACGATACGGCCTCGAGGCGCGGCCAACCCAGTTCGCCATGCACCATCACGGCGTGGTTGGGCAAGAGCTGGTCGGGCAACGAAGTGCCGGTCGCGAGGCAGTCGACCGCGCCGATGTCATCCCCCAGCGCACGAATCGCACGCGCCGTCAGTTGCGCGTTGGTCATTCCTGCCTTGCCGGTGGCGCGGTCGATGGCATAGTGCCGCGACAGGATGCCGTTGCTCCGCAGAATCAGTCGACGCGCCCGCGATGCCTGGCCACCGACCATGCCGAGGACATCTTCGATTTCTTCGTTGCTGACCGGGGAATAGGGCAAGAATGCGGCGGAGCGCGTCAGGAAAACATCAACGGTCATAGCGATGGCGTCGGTCATGGGCCGAGCCGGAAGGCAACTCGAAGCGGGCCTTGATTCTAGTCAGCCGTTGCCTGAACAAGGGCCGCAGCAAAGCCTGCAGCCCGAGGCTGACAGGCAGGACCGTCACGATGAGGGTGAACAGGAAGAGCACGTACGTCACCAGGAGCGGCTTGCGCTGGACGCTGCCGGGCCGTCCCACCGCCATGAGCAGCTTGCCCCAGAGAAAAAAGCTGCGGGTGCCTACCTTCTCGCCAAAGTAGAGACGCGGCTCGGCCACCACGGCACCGAGGCCGGCAAGCATGGGTTCGGTGCCCCGCTCGGCATCGCTGCGAAGGCCGTCACGCAATGCCAGCCCGAAGCGCCGCGCACCCGAGATCTGAGCCGGAACCAACCCTGCATCCGGCATGCCCCAGAACCCTCGCTTGCGTCCGAACAGCAACCACACCGGTGTCGTGACGAAGGTGGCGAACGTGGGACCCGGATCCGTCAGCACCACGTTGTCGAGCAGCCGCGCCCCGGCTGCAGCGAGCATGGCCTTGAGCTTTTCGTGCGCCATCAACCACATGTTGCGGCAGCCGATCACGGTCACCACCGGCTTGTCTTTCAACAGTCGCAGCGCCACAGGGTGTTGCAGGAAGGCCGTGATGGGCTGCGACGGCGCAAGAAACCAGACCTGGTACGGCAGGACGACGAGGTCGAAGTCTTCGTCACCCCTGAGCGACAGCGGCGCCAGCGGCAGGGGGCGCATGTGGGCCGTCTCGGGAAAGGCATCGAGAAAGGCAAGAAACGGCCACGGAAACGGAAACGGCTGCGCCGGCCGAAGCGTCTCGACATGCACGTGGATGCGCGGATCTGCGAGAAGCGGCCCGAGGATCTGGTCGGATACGGCGTCGAGTTGCCCGGTCTGGGAATACCGAACGACGAGCACGCGCTTGGGCGGCCCGATCGTGCTCGGGGAGAATGAAGTCACGGTAACGAGGAGCGGGCAAAGTTTTCGAGTATAGACGGCGCGCCCGAGCCAGGAACCCGCCACGGGTCCCGCGGCGCCGCCTGGCCGGCCGAGGGGCCAAGCCCGTGTAGATTCGGCGCCATGTTCCACGCCATCGCCAGCATCGCTGCCTTCGTCGCCATCTCTGTCGCGCTGTTCCTGGCCTCGCGCCGCGCGTTGAGGCAGCCGGGCTCCCACGGCTTCTATCGCTTCTTCGCGTGGGAGTGCATCCTCGGGCTGGTACTTCTCAACCTGCCTGTATGGGGCAACGAACCACTGGCGCCTCATCAACTGGCGTCATGGTTCCTGCTCGTCGTATCGGCGTGGCTGCCCCTGCACGCGGTGCGGCTGCTCAAACGGATCGGGAAACCCACCGAGGCGCGCAACGACGACGCCCTGTTCGATTTCGAAAAGACAAGCGCGCTGGTGAGCAGCGGAGCGTTCCGCTACATCCGCCACCCGATGTACACGGCGCTGATCTGCCTGGCGTGGGGCGCCTTCCTGAAGCAGTTTTCCTGGCTGGGCCTGGCGCTGGCACTGGCCGCCACGACGCTGTTGTTCCTGACCGCACTGCGTGACGAGCAGGAGTGCCTCACGCATTTCGGAGAGGCCTACCGTGCCTATATGCGCGGCACGCGGCGCTTTGTTCCGTTCGTGGTGTAGCTGTCAGGTGATTGCCGTGCCAGCTAGTGGAAATCACGACTCGTATTGCTCTGCGCCAGCCGCCCGAGCAGTGGCGTGAGGTCCCTGAACCCGGTCGCCACCAGGTGGCGCACCTCGCCGCCGCTGTCGACGTCGCGCTGCCAGGTGCCCTGCACCGCCAGCAGCTGCGACTTGAGCAGCGGCTCGCGCCAGGCCTCGACCACGTGGCTCCAGACGATCACGTTGACGTTGCCGGTCTCGTCCTCGAGCGTGACGAAGATGGTGCCGTTGGCGGTCTGCGGACGCTGGCGCCCCTTGACGATGCCGCAGGCCCGCACGGTCCGGCCGCTGGGCAGCGGGCGCAACTGCTCCGCGCTCATCAGGTTCATGCGGGCCAGCCGCGAGCGCAGCAGCGCGAGCGGATGGCGGCGCAGCGTGAGGCCGAGCGAGGCGTAGTCGCCGACGATCTCCTCGCCCTCGGGGGCGGCGGGCAATTGCAATGAAGGCTCGTCGATCGGTACGCCCTTGAGCAAGGCGGGCGCCCGGCGCTGCGCGGTCGCATCCCACACCTGCTGGCGACGATGCCCCGAGAGCGACATCAAGGCATCGGCCGCGGCCAGCGCGGCCATGTCCCTGCCGTCGAGTTCGGCGCGCAGCGCCAGGTCCTCGGTGCTGGTGAAAGGTGCCTGGGCGCGCGCGGCGAGCAGCCGCTTGGCGCCGGCCTCGCTGAGGCTCGACACGCGGCGCAGGCCCAGGCGCACGGCGGGCGGGTTTGCGTTGCCCAGGCGTTCGGCATGGCGCGCCTCGGTGCCGGGCGGTGCCCGCGGCGCATCGGGCGCGCGCGCTTCGAGCGTGCTGTCCATGTCGCTCGCCATGACATCGACCGGCCGCACCTCGACGCCATGGCGCCGCGCATCCTGAACGAGCTGCGAAGGGCTGTAGAAGCCCATCGGCTGGGCATCGAGCAGCGCGGCCAGGAAGCAGGCGGGCTCGTGGCGCTTGAGCCAGGCACTGACGCAGACCAGCAGCGCAAAGCTGGCCGCATGGCTTTCGGGAAAACCGTAGTCGCCGAAACCGAGGATCTGCTTGAAGATCGCCTCGGCAAAGGCGGCGGGATACCCCTTGCCGGTCATGCCCTTCACGAGCTTGTCGTGAAACTTCTCTAGACCGCCCTTGCGCTTCCAGGCGGCCATGGCACGGCGCAGCTGGTCGGCCTCGTCGGCCGTGAACTCGGCCGCGATCATGGCGATCTGCATCACCTGCTCCTGGAAGATCGGCACGCCCAGCGTGCGCTCCAGCGCCGGCCGCAACTCCTCTTTCTCGTAGCGGATCTCAAGCCCCTGGTTCAAGCGCTCGCGCTGCTTCAGATAGGGGTGCACCATGCCGCCCTGGATCGGCCCGGGCCGCACGATCGCGACCTCGATCACCAGGTCTTCGTAGGTGCGCGGCTTGAGCCGCGGCAGCATCGACATCTGGGCCCTGCTCTCGATCTGGAACACGCCGACGGTGTCGGCGTCGCAGATCATCTCGAACACTTCCGGGTCGTTGTGGGGGATCTGGTGCATCTGCAGCGCGGTGCCGCGCCAGCGGTTCATGAGATCGAGCCCGCGGCGGATGGCGCTGAGCATGCCCAGCGCGAGCACGTCGACCTTGAGCATGCCCATGGCTTCGAGGTCGTCCTTTTCCCACTGGATGACGGAACGGTCCTTCATCGACGCCTTTTCCACCGGCACCAGGCGCGTGAGCCGGGTGTGAGTGAGCACGAAGCCGCCGACATGCTGGCTCAGGTGGCGCGGAAAACCCTTGAGCGCTTGCGTGAGCTCGATCCACTGGCGCAGCTTGAGCGCGTCTTCGTGCACGCCCGCGCGCTCGGACGCCGCCTGCAACTGCTCGCCGAGCACGGTCTCGTCGAACCAGTAGTGGTCCTTGGCGAATTCGTCGACCAGCCGCGCGTCGATCGCGAGCGCCTTGCCGACGTCGCGCAGTGCGCTGCGCGAGCGATAGCAGATCACGACCGCGGCGATGGCGGCGCGCTCGCGGCCGTACCTCTCGTAGATGTACTGGATGACCACTTCGCGCCGCTGGTGCTCGAAGTCGACGTCGATGTCGGGCGGCTCGTTGCGGTGACGGCTCAGGAAGCGCTCGAACAGCAGGGTGCCTTTTTCGGGCGGGATCGCGGTGATGCCCAGGCAGTAGCAGACGGCAGAGTTGGCCGATGAGCCGCGGCCCTGGCAGAGGATTTTCTGCTCACGCGCGAAACTCACGATGTTTTCCACCGTGAGAAAGAACATCTCGTACTCGAGTTCATGGATCAGTGCGAGCTCTCGCTGGACTTGGCGGCACACCCGCTCGGGAATTCCCGAGGCGAATCTTTCGAGCGGGTATCTCTTGAGTGCACCTTCCCAGGTCTTGCGCGCCAGCGTCTGCGCCGGCGTCTCGTCGATGCCCAGGCTTTCGAGCGGGTACTTGTAGTTCTCGCGGATCACCTTGGGATCGAAGCGGCAGCGATCGGCCACCTCGAGGGTGTTCGCGAGCATGTCGCGCATATAGAGCCCGGCCAGCCGCACGCGCGGCCTCAGGTAGCGCTCGGCATTGGACTGCAATGCGAAGCCGCATTCGGCCACGGTCCTGCCTTCGCGCACCGCGGTCAGCACGTCGTGCAGCGGCTTGCGCTTGCGCGAATGCATGTGGACGTCGCCGGCCGCCACGAGCGGCACGCCGGCACGCCGGCCGGCTTCGAAAAGCGTGACGAACCAGAGGTCGTCGTCGAGTTCGTTGAGCATCTCCAGGGCCAGCCAGAGGCTGCCTTCGAACAGCGCCCTGGCGGCCATCAGGTCGCCGTGCAGCGCGTCGGCATCGACCGCCTCGCCGGGCTTGCGATCCGGCACGAAGAGAATCTGGCAGTGCTGCAGCGAGGCCACGTCGCTGTGCGCCCAACTCACGCGGTACTCGCCCTTGGGCAACTCGGTGTTGCGCGCCGCAGTGATGAACTCGCAGAGGTTGCCCCACCCTTCGAGGTCATTGGCGATGACCACTAGCCGGAAGCGCTCGAAGCGGAACTCGCTGCCGAACAACAGCCGGAAATCCGGATTGCGCGGGATCGGCGGCTCCTCGGGATGATCGCGCTCGTAGACGTCCAGCTTGGCAGGCAGTTCGCGCAAGCCGACATAGGCACGCACCACGCCGGCCACCGAACACTCGTCGGTGATCGCGAGCGCCGCATAGCCCAGCTGGTAGGCGCGCTCCACCAGGTCTTCGGGCGTCGATGCGCCGCGCTGGAAGCTGAAGTTCGTGAGGCAATGCAGCTCGGCATAACCCGGCAGGCCCGGCGCCGGCCTGGGGCGCTGCGGCAGCGCGTGCACCTTGGCAGGAATGCGGGCACGGAGTTGCTTGTCGCTCAGTTCAGGCATAGAGCCCCTGCAGGAACCAGCGTACTTCGCCGGCAGCGAAGCGGACGGCGGAGCGTTCGCGAAAGATCCAGACCAGGCCCGCCTCGGGGCTCTCAGCGATGTAGTAGTCGCGCACGGCAGGCCGGCCGCCATCCTGCACATGGCCCCACCAGCCGGCCTCTATCCGCTGAGGCCCGATCAGCCGGCGTAGCGGTCCCCGGTAGCAGGGACGCTCGCCGTCCATTTCGAGGCGCAGGGGTTCGGGCAGCAGCCATGCGGGATAGAGCGCATCGGGCTGCTGCTGCGACGGCAATGCCGATGCGGCCTCCTTCCCGTGCAAGGCAGGCCGCCACGCCTGCATGCGCTCCGCGCGGTGGTCGGCCTGCGCCGCGGGCACCAGCACCTGGTGCGGGCCGAGCCGCGCACTGAGCCGCTCGACCAGTTCATGCAGCTTGTCGCCCTTGCGGTTGTCCTCGGGCAGGAAGCTCGTGCTCGCGCCGGCCCAGGGCGTGGTGTCGAGCGTGCGCAGGCGCAGCCAGCTCGCGGGCGCGGCCAGCGTGGTGAGCGCGAGTTTCTCGGCCATCAGGCGGCGCAGGTGCGCCATGTCCTGCGTCGGCTGGGCGGTGCGCACCACGATCTGCTGGTGCGGCGGCAGGTCGATGCCGTTGAAGCGCTTGAGGTCGAGCGTCCATTGCAGTTCGAGCGACACCGCGCCGCGCTGCCGCGCGCGCAGCCAGATCTGCAGCGCCGTGAGCAGCCGGTTGGCCGACCACATGAGTTCGCTGGCGCCCTCGGCCAGCGCCGGCAGCTCCAGCTTCTGCTCGAACACATCGGGCAGCGTGAGCCAGCGATGGCTTTCGGGACGCAAGCCCCACGCCTCATCGAGCGCCGCGCGCAGTTCCTTGCCGAAGCGGCGCGCGAGGCCGCCGCGCGGCAGCGCCGCCACCTCGCCCCAACTGCGGCAGCCCAGATGCGCCAGCACATCGAGGTGATCGCGCGCGGCGCTCAGCGTGTCGAGCGGCAGGCCTCCCGGCAGATCGGCCGGAGGCCGCTGGCCGCGCACGAACATCCGCAGCCGCGCGAGCGCCACCAGGCTGGTCGCGCCCTGCACCTGCCGCACGCGCACCGGCGCGGGGTTCAGGCTCGCGATCTGGCGCATCAAGCCGAGCCGGCCGCCCCACAGCCGCTCGCAGGCGGACACCTCGAGCAGCAGGGCTTCGTCGACCCAGGCGACGCGCGGCGTGAACTGCAGGGCCCACCAGCCGAGCGCTTCAGCGGACGGAGGCAGCACCTCGGCCTCGGGGTCAGACCGGCGCCGGGCCGCCCCAAGGCGGTCTGCGGCCCCCTCGGGGGGCAGCGAACCACACTCAGTGGGGAGCGTGGGGGCCTCAGACCGGCGCCGGGCCGCCCCAAGGCGGTCTGCGCCCCCCTCGGGGGGCAGCGAACCACACGCAGTGGGGAGCGTGGGGGCCAGTTCAAGCGGCCACTGCAATGCGATCCAGTGCATGTCGCTTTCCCTCCTGCTGGAAGTCGATGCGCACCACCGTTGCCCTTTCGACCTCTTGCGGAACGCCCTCCTGCAGCCGGCGCAGCTTGCGCCGCAACTGGCTCGCGGCGAGCAGCGCCGTCATGCGCTCGCTGCGCGCCGGCAGCTGAATCGGCGAGGCCAGCGGCGGGCCGCGGCGCTTGAGGATATGGACGTCGATCTGCGCGCGGTCTTCCTCGCAGGTGGCCAGTTGCAGCCGCAATCGTGCGGGCGAGGTGGACGCGGCCGCCGTTGCAGGCCGGAACACGAACAGCAGCGACTCGTGCTGCGCAGCCGCCAACTGCAGCCGCCGCAACTCGCCCACCCGGGCCTGCGGCAGCCATGCCAGCACGGCGGCGACGTCGGCGCAGCGCAGCGCCTGTTCGCAGGCCCAGAGCCGCGCGGCCGACGCCTCGCAGCGGATCCATAGCAGCGATTCGACCGGGAGACCGCCCGCCGCCAGCGAAGGGCCGAAGGGCTCGTGGGGCGCGCCGATCAGCGCCACGGGGCCGCTGGCGCCCTGCACGGCTTGTGCGAGCGCAGGCAGCAGCAGTTGCCACGAATGGGCCTCGGGAGAAGACTGCAGCAGCTCGGTCATCGCCCCGACCGGCCAGCCGCCACCGGGCAACTGGGCATCGAGCGCGGCATGGCCGGTGCCGACGACCTGCGCGTCGGCCACGCCCAGCTCATCCCCGCGCCATATCTTGTGGCGCGCGGAAGAGGAAAAAGAGTCGAGGGAAGGAAGGCCCATGATGGATCGGATAACTGTATTTTTATACAGTATTCTTGCGGTCCGCCAGCGTTTTTTATTTCATGCTGACTTGCGCGCAGGGGCATTGGCGCGAGTCTCCAGTCAATCGGTCACCATGTCCGCCCACAGATGTCAGCCGGCCCGAGCCTTCCCCATGTCCACCGCGCCCGTCCTCACCCGCAGCCAGTTGCTGCGCCTGGGCGTCGCGCTGTCGTTCTGTGCCACGTTGCCGATGCGCGCAGCAGCGCAAACCCAGGAGGCCAAGCGCATGAACACCCGCCCCATCCCCGCCACCCGCGAAGCCCTGCCCGTGGTCGGCTGCGGCACCTGGATCGGCTTCGACGTCCCGCCCGCCAGCGCCGAATACCAGCGCCTTCCGGGCGTGCTCGATGCACTGTTCGCCGCCGGCGGCACGGTGCTCGACAGCTCGCCGATGTACGGCCGCTCCGAGGCCGTGACCGGCGACTTGCTGGCCGCGTCGCACCGGCGCGCCAGGGCCTTCCTCGCCACCAAGGTCTGGACGCCCGGCCACGATGCCGGCATCGCGCAGATGGAACAGTCCTTCGAGCGCCTGCGCACCGATCGCATCGACCTGATGCAGGTGCACAACCTGCTCGACTGGCGCATCCACCTCAAGACCCTGCGCGGCTGGAAGGACCAGGGTCGCGTGCGCTACATCGGCGTCACGCACTACACCGCATCGGCCTATGCCGAGGTCGAGGCGGTGCTGCGCGCCGAGAAGCTCGACTTCCTGCAGATCAACTATTCGCTCGATCAGCGCGAGGCGGCCCAGCGCTTGCTGCCGCTGGCGGCCGAGCGCGGCGTGGCCGTGGTCGTCAACCTGCCCTTTGGCGGCGGCGGCCTGCTGCGCCAACTGCGCGACAAACCCCTGCCCGGCTGGGCCGCCGAAATCGGCTGCACGAGCTGGGCGCAGGTGCTGCTCAAGTTCGTGCTGAGCCACCCCGCCGTGACCTGCACGATTCCCGGCACCAGCCGGCCGGAGCACATGGCGGACAACGCCGCGGCCGGATCAGGTTCGTTTCCGGACGCGGCCTTCTGGCTGCGCCATGAAGCTTCGCTGCGACCCTAAGCCAGGAATCGCAGCAACGCCGCGTTGACCTCGTCCGCCCGCTCGAATTGGGCCCAGTGCCCCGCCCCCTCGATCACCACGCCTTCGCGCCCCGGATGACCCGCGACGAGCTGCGCCACCACCGACCGCGCCTCGGCGGTCACGTCGTGCTCGCCCCACAACAGCAACTGGCGCCCGCCGATCGCATCCAGCGCGGCCTGCAGCCCACCGGCCAGCGAGACTTCCTTGCTGCGAAAACGCGTGCCGTGGCAGGAGATGTCGTGGATCGCGAAAGCCAGCGCATCGATCGCGGCCCGGTCGTGCAGCATCAGCGCGGCGAGGTTGTGCAGCAGCGCGGCGCGCTCCTGGTCGCGGTCCTCGGCGGCGCGCCAGTTGACCATCTCCACCGTCATGCGCCGCAGCGTGCCGTGACCGCCGCTGCCGACCAGCGCCAGGCGCCGGATGCGGCCGCGGCGCTGGCCGAACCTGGCGGCGATCAGGCCGCCGAACGAAAAGCCGCCAAGGTCGATCTCGGCCTGCGCACCGACCAGGCCGTCCAGCGTTCCGGACAGCGCGTCGAGCAACGGATCGACCGCCGCCTGGCCTGCCAGCGGCTCTGAGGGCGCGTCGGATTCATTGAAGCCCGGGAGGTCGGGCAGCCACAGCGTGCGCGAGGCCGACAGCGCCTCGACGTTGCGCAGCCAGTGCATCCAGCTGCCGTGGCCGCCATGCAGCAGCACCAGCGGCGGCTGCGTGGCGTCGTCGCCGAAGCGGCGCCAGCGCACGCGCACGCCGTCGTGCACGGCATCGTGGTGGGTGGACAGCGCGTCGATGCGCGCGATCAGGCCGAGAGCGTCGGCTTCCGCCTGGGGATCGAAGGTCGAGAAATAGGGCACCCGCGGATTGTGCCGCGCGTCGCCCCCTCGGCGTTCATTCGCAAGCGGCCGGGCGGCTCATGCTGCGGCTTTGCCGAAGCGGAAGCTCGACACCGAAATGCCGCCCATGAACGCATCCTCGTGATAGATGCGCTCGCCGGCCTCGCCTTCGGCGGCACCGACCGCGACCATCAGAGGGATCAGGTGCTCTTCGCGCGGATGCGCGATGCGCGCCGCGGGCGCCGCCGACCAGTGCAGCAGACGCTCGACGCGATCGCCGGGCGCCGCATCGACCACCGCCTCGTCGAGCCAGTCGTCGAAGGCCTTCGACACATCGCGCGCCTGCGGACCGAAGTTGCGCAGGTTGTGATAGCTCAGGCCGCTGCCGACGATCAGCACGTTCTCGTCGCGCAAGGGCGCGATGGCACGGCCCAGCGCGATGTGCTCGGCCGGATCGAGCCCGCGCCGCAACGACAGCTGCACCACCGGCACCTCGGCCTTCGGGTAGATAGCAGCCATCGGCGAGAAGGTGCCGTGATCGAAGCCGCGCTCGGCATCGAGCCCCGCGGGCAGGCCCGCCGCCTCGATCAGCGACTGCACGCGGCGAGCGAGTTCGGGCGAGCCGGGAGCGTCGTAGTGCACCTGGTAGGTGTGCGCCGGGAAGCCGCCGTAGTCGTAGATCATCGGCGGGCGCGGGTTGCCCATCACGGTGAACGCGGGCTCCTCCCAGTGCGCCGACACCATCAGGATCGCGGCCGGCGTGCGGCCGATCTGGCGCGGCATGTCGGCCAGAGAGGCTTCGAGCTGGTCGTAGGCGTGGCCCATCTCCTTCTTCATCCACGGCCAGGGGCCGCCGCCGTGCGAGATGAAATAGGTGGGCAGGGTGGAAATGGTGCTCATGGGATGCTCCTTGAACGTCAGTCTAAGGATTTCCCTTCAAGAAATCGATAAGCTAGGATTCATTGATTCATTTCCCAGGAGGAAATCATCGATGGACCGCCTGACCAGTCTTCGCGTCTTCAGGGAAGTGGTGGAGTCGGGCAGCTTCGTCGCCGCCGCCGAGCGGCTCGCGATCTCGGCACCGATGGCCAGCAAGCATGTGGCGCAGCTCGAAAAATCCTTGGGCGCACGCTTGCTGCATCGCTCGAGCCGGCACCTGAGCCTGACCGAGGCCGGCCGGGCCTGGTACGAACAGAGCCGCCGCGCGCTCGACCTGCTCGATGCCGCGGAAAACGCCATCGGCCAGAAGAACGACGCGCCGCGCGGGCAATTGAAGGTCAGCGCGCCGGTGTGGTGCGCCACGCCGCGCTTCGCCGACGTGTTGGCCGGCTACCGCGAACGCTGTCCCGAGGTGCTGGTCGACATGCACCTGGAAAACCGCAAGGTCGATCTCGCCGCCGATGGCTACGACCTCGCGCTGCGCGCCACGCAGGAGCCCTCCCCGGCGCTGATCGCCCGCCCGCTGTGCCGCCTGCAGTTCCATCTGGTCGCATCGCCGGACTGCATCGCGCGGGCCGGCATGCCCGCGGGGCCCGCCGATCTCGCGAAGCTCGACGCCATCGTGCCGAGCTACGTCAGCATCGAGGGCCTGGCACTCAGGGACGGCAAGGGTCGCCAGGCGCCGCTGCGGCTGCAGCCGGTGATGAGGTCCGACGACACCACGCTGACCCTGCATGCCGTGCGGGCCGGCATCGGCATGTCCTTCCTGCCCGAATGGCTGGTCGACGAGGACCTGGCCCAGGGCCGGCTGGTACGGCTGGTGCCGGACTACGCGGCCCCGGCCGTGACGCTGTTCGCGGTCTACACCAGCCGGCAGTACATGGCGCCCAAGCTGCGCAGCTTCATCGACTTCGTCAGCGAGCGGCTGGGCGCCTCCTAGACCCACCGGGAAGGGCGCGCCGCAAATCCCTTCTTTGTGCGCAATGCGGTGCCCGCCGGTACAGTGACGCCTCACTGGAGACTTCCCGCTTGTTCCGCTACTTCGAAAAACTTCTTCCCGCCTACCCCACCGCCGAACCCGCGCTGCCGCCGCGCGGCCTCTTCGCCTTTCTCTGGGCCTGCACCCAGGGCCTGCGCGGCAAGATCGCCGCCATGGCCGCGCTCACGGCCGCGATGTCGGCCTTCGAGGCGCTGCTGTTCGCGATGCTCGGGCGCATCGTCGACTGGCTCGGCGGCCAGGTGCCGGACCGGCTCTGGGAGGAGCGCGGCACCACGCTGATGTGGCTCGGCATCGCGCTCGTCGCGAGCATCGGCGTGGTGGGGCTGCAGACCATCGTCAAGCACCAGACGCTGGCGGTGAACCTGCCGATGCGGCTGCGCTGGAACTTCCATCGCCTGATGCTCGGCCAGAGCATGGCCTTCTACCAGGACGAGTTCGCGGGCCGCATCACGGCCAAGGTCATGCAGACCGCGCTGGCGGTGCGCGAGACCATCTTCGTGCTGGCCGACGTGCTGGTCGCGATGATCGTCTATGTCGCGACCATGATCGTGCTGGCCGCCGTGCTCGACCGCCAGCTGATGCTGCCCTTCCTGGTCTGGCTGGTGTTCTACATCGGCTCGCTGGTCTTCTTCGTGCCGCGGCTCGGCAAGGTCGGCAAGGCGCAGGCCGATGCACGCGCCTCGATGACCGGCCGCGTCACCGACGCCTACACCAACATCGCCACCGTCAAGCTGTTCTCGCACACCCAGCGCGAGGCCGGCTTCGCGCGCTCGGCCATGAAGGAATTCATGGGCACCGGCTATGCCCAGATGCGGCTCGTGAGCGCCTTCGAGATCGTCAACCACACGCTGAGCATGGGGCTGACCGCCGGCATGGCGGGCATGGCGCTGTGGCTCTGGTCGCAGGGCGCGGTCGGTGTCGGCGCGGTGGCCGCCGCCACCGCGATGGCCTTGCGGCTGCAAGGCATGTCGCACTGGATCATGTGGGAGATGACCAGCCTGTTCGAGAACATCGGCACCGTGCAGGACGGCATGAACACGCTGTCGCGGCCGCGCACCGTGCTCGACGCGCCGGATGCGAAGACGCTCGTGGTGCCGCGCGGCGAAGTTCGCTTCGACCATGCCAGCTTTCGCTACGGCGACGCCGGCCGCCGCGTGATCGACGATCTGAGCCTTACCGTCAGGCCCGGCGAGAAGATCGGCCTGGTCGGCCGCTCGGGTGCCGGCAAGTCGACGCTGGTCAACCTGCTGCTGCGCTTCCACGACCTGGAGAGCGGCCGCATCCTGATCGACGGCCAGGACATCGCCCACGTCACGCAGGACAGCCTGCGCGCGCACATCGGCATGGTGACGCAGGACACTTCGCTGATGCACCGCTCGGTGGCCGACAACATCGCCTACGGCCGGCCCGATGCCGGCGAGGCCGCGATCCGCGCCGCCGCCGAGCGCGCGGAGGCGCACGACTTCGTCCAGACGCTGGGCGACGCGACCGGGCGGCGCGGCTACCAGGCGCACGTGGGCGAGCGCGGCGTCAAGCTCTCGGGCGGCCAGCGCCAGCGCATCGCGATCGCGCGGGTGATGCTGAAGGACGCGCCGATCCTGCTGCTCGACGAGGCCACCAGCGCGCTCGACTCCGAGGTCGAGGCCGCGATCCAGGCCAGCCTCTATCGCCTGATGGAGGGCAAGACGGTGATCGCGATCGCGCACCGGCTGTCGACCATCGCGGCGATGGACCGGCTGATCGTGCTCGACAACGGCCGGGTGGTCGAGGAAGGCGATCACCGGACGCTGCTGGCCAAGGGCGGACTCTACGCACGGCTCTGGGCACACCAGAGCGGGGGTTTCCTGGGCGACGGCGACGATGAGGAAAGCGACGCCATCGAGGAGCCGTCGACGGTCTGACCCGGAGTCCTACAGCGGGCCGTGACGGCCGCCGACATCGAAATCGCGGCGAACCGGCACAGTGAACGGGTCTTCAATCAAGAGGAGTGTCCACCGTGAATTCCATCATCTACATCGTCGGTCTGGTCGTGGTCGTGGTCGCCGTACTCTCGTTCTTCGGTCTGCGCTGAAAACGCCGCTTCCTCTTTTCCGCTCTCCTGCGGGGGTCCACGGGGTCGCTTGCGGCCCCGTTCTTCATGGGGCGGGGGCCGTGCAGCGCCGGGCATAATTTCGCGCTCCCCCCCGGTGCGCCGGACCGTTCCCCGATCTGAAGGAAGCCGTTGAATCCTGTTGCGCCCCACTCTTCGCTGCAGGACGCGGCGATCACCGAGGCGGTGAAGCTGATCGAGGAGTCCGGCCCGCTCGACGACGCGCAAGCCGTGCGCGAGGCGATGCGCCTGCGACCCGACGCCGCGGGCCGCATCGCCGAACGCGCGCGCATCCTGGGCCTGCGCATCGGGCTGCAGGGCGAGCTGTCTCGCGCACGCGCCTGGGCGCCGTGGGTGCTGCTGGGCCTGGTGGCGCTGATCGTCGTCGCCGGCCTCAGCCTCGCGGGCAATGTGCTGGGTGGCGGCGAGCGGCGGATCAACGTCGTGGTGGCGCTGGCCAGTCTGCTGGGCCTGCACCTGCTCACCTTGCTGCTGTGGCTCCTCGGGCTCGTCGTGCCGCTCGGCGCCTTCCAGGGCTCCTTCGGCTGGCTCTGGCTCTCGCTCACGGCCCGGGTGGCCGGGGGCCGGCGCGGCCAGGCCCCGGTGCTGCTGCGCGCCGTGACACGGGTGCTGGCCCGCGCCCGGCTGCTGCCCTGGGCACTGGGCTTCGTGAGCCATGCGATCTGGACGCTCTCGTTCGCCGTGGTGCTCGCGGCGATGCTGTTCGCGCTCGCATTCCGCAGCTACACGCTGAACTGGGAGACCACCATCCTCGATCCGGACTTCTTCGTGCACGGCGTGCAGTGGCTGGGGCGGGCGCCGGCCTGGCTGGGCTTCCCGGTGCCTGATGCGCAAGCCGTGCTGTCGCCGCTCGCCGCGGCGTCGGGCCAGCGCGCCTGGGCGCTCTGGCTCACGGGCTGCCTCGTGGTCTACGGGCTGCTGCCGCGGCTGGCCTTCGCGCTGCTGAGCGCGGCCGTCTGGCTGGCGCGCAGGAAGGCGTTGCGGCCCGATCTGTCGGAGCCCTACTTCCATCGGCTGCTCGCGCGCTTCGAAGCCCTGGAGCCAAGGCAGATCGTCGATGCCGACCCCGGCAGCATCCCTCACGGCGCGCCGGCGCACCTGTCGGCCGGCGACACCACCGACACCCTGATCGCCATCGGGTTCGAACTCCACCCGGAACAGCACTGGCCACCCGCCGGGCTCGACATCCCCGGCACGCGCGCGCTGCGGATCGACGGCAGTGCGGCCCAGCGGCGCGAACTGCTCGACACCCTGGCCCGCGTGCGCCCACGCCGCGTCCTCATCGGCTGCCGCGCGGCGACCAGTCCGGACCGCGGCACCGAGCGCTTCGTGCGCGAGGTGATGGCCCTGTGCGGCGAATGCCGGCTGTGGCTGCTCGGCACCGCGGCGGACGATGCGGCCCGCCTGCGCTGGCAGGCCTGGCTCGCCGACGTCGGCCTGGACGGCCTGTGCGCCGACGATGCACCGGAGGCCGTGCTGCACGGCTGGGCATGACGACGCCGATCCGCATCGCCGTGGTCGGGCATGCCAACGCCGGCAAGACCTCGCTGCTGCGCACGCTGACGCGCCGGGTGGACTTCGGCGAGGTCTCGGAACGCCCCGGCACCACGCGGCATGTCGAAGCCGTCGACCTGCAGGTCGATGGCGCGGCGGCCGTGCGCTTCCTCGACACGCCGGGCCTCGAGGATGCCGTCGCGCTGCGCGAACACATCGACGCGCTCGACAAGGCCGCGACGCCGCCCGAGCGCATCCGCCTGTTCCTGGGGGGACCCGAAGCGCATGGCGTGTTCGAGCAGGAAGCGAAGGTGCTGCGCGCCCTGCTCGAGGTCGATGCCGCCTTCCTGGTGATCGATGCACGCGAGCCGGTGCTGCCCAAGTTCCGCGCCGAGATCGAACTGCTGAACGCCTGCGCGCGGCCGGTGCTGCCGGTGCTGAACTTCGTGCGCGATGGCGCCAGCCGCGAGGCCGGGTGGAAGGAACTGCTGTCGGCCTACGGGCTGCACGTGGTGGTGCGATTCGATGCGGCGGCGCCCTTCGTCGGCGCCGAGCGCGAGCTCTACCGCGACCTCGCGACCCTGCTGCGCGACCGGCGGGCTGCCCTCGACCGCGTGGCGGCCTTCCTCGAAGCGGAGTTCGCGCAGCGCCGCGCCGCCGCGGGCCGGCGCATCGCCGAACTGCTGGTCGACGCCGCATCGATGCGGCGCACCGTCTCGGCCGGCGAGTTCGCCGACCCGTCGACACGTCAGCGGCTCATCGTGGCATTGCAGAAGACCGTCTTCGACAAGGCCCAGCGCTGCGCCGACGACCTGCTGGCACTCTACGGTTTCCGCGAAGGCGACGCCGACGAGTCGCCGCTGCCGCTGGTGGAAGGACGGTGGGCGATGGACTTCTTCCATCCCGAGGCGATGAAGGATGCCGGGATCCTGCTCGGCAAAGGTGTGGCGGTGGGCGCCGCGGTCGGGGTGGTGGCGGACCTCGCGCTGGCCGGCCTCTCTCTCGGCGCCGGTGCGGCGCTGGGCGGCGCCATCGGCGGCGCGGTCTCCCAGGGCCTCGGGCCTCTGGGCCGCAAGCTGGCCAACAAGCTGCGCGACCTCCACGAGCTGACGGTCGAGGACCGCGTGCTGTTCGTGCTCGCGGCCTGGCAGCTGCAACTGCTGCGCGCGCTCGAGCAGCGCGGCCATGCCGCGGTCGACCGCATCGCCGCCGGCGCCGGCGAACCGGCGGCGGCGGCCCAGCGCGCGCTCGCGGACCTGGTGCGCGCCGCGCAGCCGGCGCGCAGCCACCCGGAATGGGAAACCGGCACGCGCCTGCGCTGGCGCGAGGCGCCACAGCGGCAGGCGCTGGTGGCGGAGGTCGCGCGGCGCGTTCCGCCCGCCATCGATGCGCCCTGACGCACGGACGGAATCCGGCATCATCGCGGAATGGAAAACATCCCTCCCCGCCCGCTCGCGATCATCAAGGTCGGCGAAACCTTCGACGCCCTGCGCGAACAGCGCGGCGACTTCGAGCACTGGATGGCGGCCGGCCTCGGCGACACCCGGTTGCCGGTGGTGGTGCTCGACCCGCGCCGCGGCGACCAGCTGCCCTCGCCGACCGAGATCTCGGGCGCCATCGTGACCGGCTCGCATGCGATGGTCTCGCACCGCGAGCCCTGGAGCGAGGCCACGGGCGCCTGGCTCGCGCAACTGGTCGCCCACGGCACGCCGACGCTGGGCATCTGTTTCGGCCACCAGTTGCTGGCCGATGCGCTGGGCGGCGAAGCCGGCGATCACCCGGGCGGCCTCGAGATCGGCACGGTCGAGGTCGAGCTCCGGCCCGAAGCCGCCGCCGACGCGCTGATGCACGACCTGCCGGCCCGCTTCGAGGCCCACGTCGTACATCGGCAAAGCGCGCTGCGGCTGCCCGAGGGCGCCGTCCGGCTCGCGGGCAATGCCTTCGAGCCGACCCAGGCCTTCCGGGTCGGCGAGAACGCCTGGGGCCTGCAGTTCCACCCCGAGTTCGACGCCGAGATCATGCGCGGCTACGTCGACCATCTGGCTGATGCGCTGCGCGCCGAGGGCAGCGACCCGGCGGCGCTGCGCGAACGCGTGGCCGCCACCGCGGCGGCGGCGCAGCTGCTCGGCCGCTTCGCCCGGATCGCCGAAGAACACGACGCCTTGGCGACAGCGCCCCCGGGTTAGCACGCATCGCAGTCCAGGGCCCGCAACATGTAATCGACGGCTCGTTTCCACTCCGAAGCCTCGATACATGAATGCCATGACAAGCCCGCGCCGCGCCCCGGGCGCCTCCAGCGCCGTTGCCCTCGCGCTCGCCGCCCTGCTCGCCGGTTGCGCCAGCACGCCGGCCCCCGGCACGCGCAGCGTGACGATCGAACGCACGACCTACGGCATCGCCCACATCACCGCGCCCGACTACGAAGGCGTCGCCTACGGCGTGGGCTACGCCCATGCGCAGGACAACGTCTGCCAGACCGCCGAGCACCTGCTGACCGTGCGCGGCGAGCGCTCGCAATTCCTCGGCGCCGAAGGCACGGGCGAGCTCGGCCTGGGCCGCGCGCCGAATGCGCAGATCGACCTGTTCATCCGCGCGCACATGGACGACGCCGCGCTCGCGCGCGCCGCCGCCGATCTCAAGCCCGACGTGCGCGCCTCGCTGCGCGGCTATGTCGCCGGCTACAACCGCTATCTGCAGGACGCCGGTCCGAACGGCCTGCCCGAGGCCTGCCGCGGCAAGCCCTGGGTGCGGCCGATGACGCAGGCCGACCTGGCGCGCACCACCGAGATGTCGATGATCCAGGGCGGCATCGGCGCGCTGGCCGGCGCGGTGCTCGCTGCGGCGCCGCCCGCGCCGGGAACCAAGACCTCGGCCGCCCCGGTCGACCTGCCGCAGGCCGTGGCGGAAATCTCGCGCCACAGCTTCAACGCCAACCCCGAGGGCGGCGAGTTCGGCTCCAACGGCTGGGCCTTCGGCCGCAACGCCACGCCCGACGGCCGCGGGCTGCTGCTCGGCAATCCGCACTTCCCGTGGACCGGCACCAACCGCTTCTGGGAACTGCACCTCACGATCCCGGGCAAGCTCGACGTGATGGGCGCGACCGGCGGCCTGAGCCCGGTGGTGTCGATCGGCTTCAACAAGGACGTGGCCTGGACCCACACCGTCTCGACCGGCAAGCGCTTCACGCTCTATGAGCTGAAGCTCGACCCGGCCGACCCGACCGTCTACCTCGTGGATGGCCAGCCGCGCAAGATGACCGCCAGGACCATCGTGCTTCCGGCCGCTTCCGCCAAGGCCGGCACGCCGCCGGCGCAGAAGACCTTCTATTCCACCGAGTGGGGTCCGGTGATCTCGATGCCGCGCGCCGGCCTCGACTGGAGCGCCACCAAGGCCTATGCGATCCGCGACGTCAACACCCTCAACACGCGCTCGGCCCAGAGCTGGATGCAGATGGCGCTGGCCCGCAACGTGGCCGAGCTGCGCGCCGCGATGGGCAACCAGGGCATTCCGTGGATCAACACCCTCGCGGCCGACCGCGAGGGCAATGCGATGTACGCCGACCTGTCCGTGGTGCCCGACGTGTCGGCCGAGCTGCTCAAGTCCTGCGCACCCTCGCCGGCCGCCGCCGCGCTGCTCGCCGCGGCCGGCCTGCCGGTGCTCGACGGCTCGCGTTCGGCCTGCGCCTGGACGCGCGACAGCGCCGCCGCGATGCCCGGCGCGATCCCGCCGGCGCGCATGCCGGTGATCGTGACGCCGGACTGGGTGCAGAACAGCAACGACAGCTTCTGGCTCAGCAACCCGCGGATCGCGCCGCCGGCCGGCATCTCGCCGCTGGTCGGCTTCACCGGCACGACGCAGCGGCTGCGCACCCGCAGCGGCATCATGGAAATCGAGGGCCGGCTGGCCGGCAGCGACGGCCTTCCGGGCAACAGGATGGGCGGCGCCGAGCTGCGCAGCGTGATCTTCCGCGACAAGAACCTGGCCGGCATGCTGGTGATGGACGACCTCGCCGCGGCCTGCAGCGCCAACGCCGCGGCGCTGGCGCCGGACCAGGCGCAGGGCTGCCGCGTGCTGGCATCCTGGGATCGCACCAGCAACAGCGCGTCGAAGGGCGCACCGCTGTTCCGCGAGTTCTGGCGCAAGGCCAAGGAGGTGCCGAAGGTCTGGCGCGTGCCCTTCGATCCGGCCCGTCCGGTGGTCACGCCGGCCGGCCTCGACATGGCCACGCCGGCCACGCGCGACGCCGTCTTCAAGGCGCTCGGCGACGCGGTCGGCATCGTGCGCGTCGCCGGCTTCGCGGCCGACGTGCCGCTGGCCGAAGTGCAGACGCGCATGGTGCGCGGCCAGAAGGTCACGATCCCCGGCGGCGACGAGTTCGAAGGCGTGCTCAACAAGGTGGAGAGCCAGGGTCAGGCCGCCATCGACCCGAAGGGCTACAACATCAACTACGGCAGCAGCTACATCCAGACCGTGGGCTTCGACGAGCGCGGCCCGGTGGCGCAGGGCCTGCTGACCTATGGCCAGAGCAGCGACCCGGCCTCGCCGCATTCCTACGACCAGCTGCCGCTGTTCTCGGCCAAGAAATGGCATCCGCTGCCCTTCCACCGCGCCGACATCGAGGCGCAGCGCGTGGGCGCGCCGCTGCAGCTGGCCTACTGAATCAGCCGGGGCTGCCGAGGATCCGGGACATCCGCTTCCCGGTGTCGATCACCAGGATCGAAAACTCGGCCGCATGCCGCTCCATGCGCGGCGTCAGGCCGGCGAAGCCCACGGCCGCGACGACCTGGCCGTCTTCCCCGAACACCGGCGCCGCGATGCCGGTGGCGCCATCCACCGATCCGCTGCTGCTGACGAAGCCTGCCGCACGGATCGACTTGGCGGCCTCCAGCAGGGCCTTCCGGGTGACCAGCGTCGTGGGCGTGACGGGCGTCAGCTCCGTCGCAGCGAGGTACTTCTTCTGCTGCTCCGGCGAGGCGTAGGCAAAGAGGATCAATCCGATCGCCGTCGAATAGAGCGGTCTTTGCGCGCCCACGTTGGCGCTGAAACGCAGCCAGGTCGTGGCCTCGATGACATCGGCGTACACGAAATGGGTCCCGTCGCGTGCCGGCACGCCGAGCATCGTGGTTTCTCCGCAGGCCTGCTGCAGGCGCTGGAGTTCCTGGCGCACGTTGCCCGGGAAGCCGTCGTTGCGCCGGATCGCCGCAGCCAGATTGAAGGCCTCCTGGCCGAGACGATGGTGTCCGTTCTCGGAGATCACGTAGCCGCCGGCTTCGAGCGAGCGCAGCAGGCTGAACAGGCTGGTCTTGGGAAGGCCCAGCCTTTCGCTCAGCCTCGCCAGCGAGAGGCCTCCATTGCTCGACGCGAGCTCCGCAACGATCTGCATCACCCGCAATGGCGCGCGAGGCGGCGACGCCCGGTCGTCCGGAGAGGGTTGGAGCGGATCACTGGATGGCATGGCGACGGTCAGGAAAGCGCGAACGTGCGCTGGGTGTTTCGATAGCTTGTTCGGCCCGGGAGCTTCTGGCGGACCGGTCCGGAAATGGTACCTGCGTCGATTTCTTCATCGTGGATGTTGACAGTGTTTTGTCGTGCTCATATTATTCTTATATCGGATTATACGTTCTTATATAAGAACAACAAGATCCCAAAGAAACAAGAAGCTGGAGACAAGACACCGTGGAAGAAGCCGTCGAATTCGCGATCGAAGACTCGGTCGCCGTGATCACGATCAATCGCCCGCAGCGGCTCAACGCGTTGTCGCAGGAAGTGCGCGATGGCTTGCGCAACGCATGGCACCGGTTCGAGAACGACGACTCGCTGAAGGTGGCCATCCTGACCGGCGCGGGGGACCGCGCCTTCTGCGCCGGCATGGACCTGAAGGAAGCCAGCGCCACCGCCCTGCGCATTCCCCCCCGGGGCTTCGTGCCGACGCTGGGCGACGACACGCACGTGAGCAAGCCGACGATTGCGGCGGTGAATGGCCTGGCGCTGGCCGGCGGTTGGCTCTTGGCCCAGATGTGCGATCTCTGCGTCGCCGCCGACGACGCGGTGTTCGCCATCACCGAAGCCAAGGTCGGCCGCGGCACGCCCTGGGCGGCGCCGCTGGTCCACATGCTGCCCCAGCGGATCTGCATGGAGTTGCTGCTGACCGGCGATTCGATCGGCGCGCATCGGCTGCACGAACTCGGCTACGTCAACCGCGTCGTGCCGCGGGCCGGCCTGCTCGACGAGGCACGTGCACTGGCGCAGCGCATCGCCGCCAACGCCCCGCTCACCGTGAAGTCCTGCCGCGCCCTCGTCTACCAATCCACCGAAATGGGGCGCTCCGCGGCGCTGCGCGTGGGCGACCGGCTCTTCGAACGCGTCTACCTCAGCGAAGACGCACAGGAAGGTCCCCGGGCCTTTGCCGAGAAGCGTGCGCCGCGGTGGCGTGGCGTCTGAGCGTTCCCTCCGTCTGAAAGAACCACAATGAATCAAGGTATTGTCCGCATCGGCTGCGGCGCGGGCTTCTGGGGCGACACGCCCGAAGGGCCACGGCAACTGATCCAGTCCGGCCAGATCGAGTACCTGGTGCTCGACTATCTGGCCGAGATCACGATGTCGATCCTCGCCCGGGTGCGCGAGCGCAACACCGAACTGGGCTACGCCACCGATTTCGTCACGCACGTCATCGGCCCCTTCGCGCAGGACATCGCGGCCCGAGGCATCAAGGTCGTGGCCAACGCGGGCGGCGTCAACCCGCTGGCGTGCAAGGCGGCGATCGAACGGGAACTCGGCGCCCGCGGCGTGTCGCTCAAGGTGGCCGCGGTGCTGGGCGACGACCTGATGCCGCAACTCGACGCCTTGCGCACGCAAGGCGTCAGGGAGATGGGCACCGGCGCCTCCCTGCCGGCCAAGCCGCTGTCGGCCAATGCGTACCTGGGTGCATTTCCGATCGCGGCGGCGCTGGCGGCCGGTGCCGACATCGTGGTCACGGGCCGATGCGTCGACAGCGCCATTGCGCTCGGCCCCCTGATCCACGAGTTCGGCTGGACGGCCGACCAATGGGACCTGCTGGCGGCCGGGTCGCTCGTGGGTCACGTGGTGGAATGCGGCCCCCAGTGCACCGGCGGCTTCTTCACCGACTGGGAAGAAGCGAAGGACGGCTGGTCCGACATCGGTTTTCCGATTGCCGAATGCCGCGCCGATGGCAGCTTCGTCGTCACCAAGCCCGAAGGCACCGGCGGCATGGTGACCGTCGCCACGGTGGCGGAGCAAGTGCTCTACGAAGTAGGCGATCCGGCGCACTATGTGCTGCCCGATGTCGTGTGCGACCTCTCCCAGGTCACGCTCAGGCAACTGGGCCGCGACCGCGTCGAAGTCCGCAACGCCCGGGGCCTTGCGCCCACCTCGACCTACAAGGTCAGCGCCACCTGGGTCGACGGCTACCGCTGCCTGGCCACGCTGCTCGTCAAGGGCGTCGACGCCGCGCCCAAGGCGCGCGCCGTGGCCAACGCAATCCTCGAACGCACCGGCAGGATCCTGGCCCGCGACGGCCTGGGCCCCTACACCGAAAGCTCGGTGGAACTGCTCGGCGCCGAGGACACCTACGGCCCGCACGCGCGCATGCAGGCCACGCGCGAAGTCGTGCTGAAGATCGCCGTGCGGCATCCGCAAGCCAAGGCATTGGAGGTCTTCGCGCGCGAGATATTCCCCACCTCGACCAGCACCGTGCAAGGGATCGCCGGCGTCTCGGGCGGCCGGCCCAAGGTGCAGCCCGTCGTTCGCCTGTTCTCGTTCCTGCTGCCCAAGGCCGATGCACCGGTCCACATGGAGATCGACGGCCAGCGGCATGCCGTGGCGATCGCGCACGGCGCGCCGGCGGTCGACACGATGCCGGCGCGCGCCACCTCGTCGTCACCGCACGAAGACGCGGCATCGTCTTCCCGCGGGCCGGTCAAGCGGGTCCCGTTGCTCGCCCTGGCCTGGGCGCGCAGCGGCGACAAGGGCGACATCTCGAACATCGCCGTGCTGGCTCGGCGCCCCGAGTTCGTGGCGGTGCTGCGCGAGCAACTGACGACCGAGCGGGTCCGCCAGGCCCTCGGGCATCTGGTGCGGGGCCGCGTCGAGCGCTTCGAATGCCCGGGCCTCAACGGCTTCAACTTCCTGTTGCATGAAGCCCTTGGCGGCGGCGGCACCGCCTCGCTGCGCTACGACCCGCAAGGCAAGGGACATGCCCAGATGCTGCTGGACCAGGACATCGACGTCCCGGCACACTGGCTGCAGGAAGAAGGAGCCGCCGCATGAGCGCGCACCCTGCGTCGGCGGCCCAGCCCCTGCGCGGCATGCGCATCATCGATCTGACCGCGGTGCTCATGGGGCCCTACGCCACCCAGCTGCTGGGCGACATGGGCGCCGACGTGGTCAAGGTCGAGGCGCCGGAGGGCGACATGGTGCGGCTGATCGGCCCGGCACGGAACGCCGGCATGGGCCCGGTGTTCCTGAACACCAACCGCAGCAAGCGCAGCATCGTGCTCGACCTCAAGACGGAAGACGGCAAGGCCGCATTGCTTCGCCTGGTGGCCGACGCCGACATCTTCGTCTACAACGTGCGGCCCCAGGCGATGGCGCGGCTCGGTCTCGCGTACGAAGAACTGGCCCGGATCAACCCGCGCATCATCTACGTCGGCGTCTTCGGCTACGGCCAGGACGGCCCCTATGCCGCCCGCCCCGCCTACGACGACCTGATGCAGGGGGCCTCCACGCTGGCGGCCATGTTCGCGCGCAGCACCGGCGGGCCGCCCCAGTACGTGCCGGCCGCGATCGCCGACCGCATCACCGGATTGGTCGCGGCGACCACCATCCTTGGCGCGGTCGTCGAGCGCCAGGCCAGCGGCATGGGGCAGCGCATCGACGTTCCCATGTTCGAGACCATGGTCAACTTCATCCTGTCGGACCACCTCGCGGGCCTGAGCTTCGATCCCCCGCTGGACGCCGGAGGCTACGCGCGCCTGCTGTCGCGCGGACGGCGGCCGTACCGCACGCGCGACGGCTACGTCTGCGCGCTCATCTACACCGACAAGCAGTGGCGCAGCCTGTTTCGCCTGCTCGGCCGCGAGACCGAGTTCGACGAGGACCCGCGCTTCAGGAGCCTGTCGACGCGCACGGAGCACATCGACGCCATCTACGCGGAAGTCGAACGTATCCTGGCGACCCGGACCACGGCCGAATGGCTCGATGTCCTCGGCAAGGTGGACATCCCGTCGATGCCGGTGCACGACCTCGAAAGCATCTTCGACGACGAGCACCTGCGCGCGACCGGGCACTTCGGCACCGAGGAACATCCTTCGGAGGGACGGCTGCGCACCCTGCGCCACGGCAGCACCTGGTCCCGCACGCAGCCCCGCGCCACGCGCCATGCGCCGCTGCAGGGCGAACACACCCTCGAGATCCTTCGCGAAGCGGGCTACAGCGACGCGCAGATCGACGCCATGATCGCCAGCGGCAGCGCCGGCACCACTCCCTCGAAAGCAAGCGCATGAACTTCAGCTACACGGACGAGCAGGAGGCAATTCGAGATGCGGTGCGCCAGGCCTGCACCGCATTCCCCGAAGCGTACTGGCTGCAGAAGGACGACAGCGGTGACTTCCCGCACGACTTCTATGCCGCGATGGCGAAGGACGGCTGGCTCGGCCTGGCCATCCCGGAAGAATACGGCGGCTCCGGCCTGGGCGTCACCGAAGCGGCCCTGATGATGCAGACCGTGGCTGAGTCCGGCGCCTGCATGACGGGCTGCGCCACCTTCCACATCAACGTCTTCGGGCTCAACCCGGTCGTCGTGTTCGGCAACGCCGAGCAGAAGCAGCGCATGCTGCCGCCGATGGTGCGCGGCGAGGTGAAGAGCTGTTTCGGCGTCACGGAGCCGAACACCGGCCTCAACACGACACAGCTGAAGACGCGCGCCGTCCGCCGCGGCGACCGCTACGTGGTGCATGGACAGAAAGTGTGGATCTCGACCGCACAGGTGGCTGACAAGATCCTGCTGCTGGCCCGCACGACGCCGCTGGAAGACGTGAAGTCGCACAGCGACGGCCTGTCGCTGTTCTACACCGACCTCGACCGCAGCAAGGTCGACGTTCGCCTGATCGAGAAGATGGGCCGCAAGGCGGTCGACTCGAACGAGCTGTTCATCGACGGCCTCGAGATACCGGTCGAAGACCGGATCGGCGAGGAAGGCCGCGGCTTCAAGTACATCATGCACGGCATGAATCCCGAGCGGGTTCTGCTGGCCGCCGAAGCGATCGGCATCGGCCGCGCCGCGTTGCGCAAGGCCACCGACTACGCCAACGAGCGCGTGGTGTTCGACCGCCCGATCGGCAAGAACCAGGGCATCCAGCATCCGCTCGCGCAGAACTGGATGGAACTCGAAGCCGCCAACCTGATGGCCATGAAGGCGGCCTGGCTCTACGACCACGGCCGCGACTGCGGCGCCGAAGCCAACGCGGCCAAGTACCTCGGCGCAGAGGCCGGCTTCCATGCCTGCGAGCGCGCGATCCTCACCCACGGCGGCTTCGGCTATGCCAGGGAGTATCACGTCGAGCGCTATCTGCGCGAAGTGATGATCGCCCGCATCGCGCCGGTGAGCCGGGAGCTGATCCTCTCGTACATCGCCGAGCGGGTGCTGGGGCTGCCGAAGTCCTACTAGCCGAGCCGTTCCTTTTTTCCATCCACTTGCCATGCACCCCGACCACGACTATTCCCAGTTTCTCGACGAAGGCCGATTCATGATCCAGCGCTGCCTGGACAGCGGCCGTCACCTGTTCTATCCCCGTGTGGCCGAACCGGGCAGCGGCTCGACGCGGCTCGAATGGGTCGAGCCCTCGGGGCTGGGCGTCGTCTATTCGGTGACCGTGATCCACGTGAAGCCGCCGGCCGCCCCCTACAACGTGGTGCTCGTCGACCTGGACGAAGGGCCCCGGATGATGAGCCGCGTGGACGGCATCCCCGCCCAGGACGTTCGCATCGGCCTGCGGGTGCGAGCGCAGGTGATCCGCGAGGCCGACGGGCCGCTGGTGGTCTTCGAGCCGGCCACCGAAGCGCAACCATGAACCGGCCCTCCTTTCCCCGCGGCCAGGCGGCCATCGTCAGTGCGGCAACCCACGCCATCGGCGAGGCGCCGGGCTTCAGCTCGATGGAGCTGGCTGCCCAGGCCAGCGTCAAGGCGCTGTCGGCGGTGGGGCTGAGCCCCGCCCAGGTGGACGGACTGTTCGTCTGCCTGCCCACCGACTTTCTCTCCGGGCTCGGCCTGGCGGAGTACCTGGGCATCCGGCCCAGGCTGACCAACAACAACCGTGTCGGCGGCTCCTCGTTCCAGACCTATGTGATGTGGGCCGCTCTGGCGCTCGCCACCCGGCAGTGCGACGTGGCGCTGATCGCCTACGGCAGCAACCAGCGCAGCGCCGCCGGCAAGCTGGTGCGTTCGTTGATGCCCTCCCCCTACGAGGCGCCGTACAAGGCCCTGGTCCCGGCCTCCGCCTATGCGCTCGCGGCGGCGCGGCACATGCACGAGTTCGGCACCACGCGCGAACAGCTGGCCGAGGTGGCGGTGAGCGCGCGCGGCTGGGCGCAGCTCAATCCCGAGGCCTTCCTGCGCGAGCCGCTGACGATCGAGCAGTGCCTCGCCGCGCGCATGGTGTCGCACCCGCTCAGCGTGCGCGACTGCTGCCTGGTGACCGACGGCGCCGCCGCCATCGTCATGACGCGCGCCGAACGCGCGCCGGACCTGGCCGACAGGCCGGCCTACGTGCTGGCCGCCGCCGAGGCCACGCACCACCGGCAGATCTCCGCCACCACGGACCTCACCGTGACGGCCGCGGCCGAGTCCGGCGCGCGGGCCTACGCCCAGGCCGGCGTGACGCCCGCCGACATCGATGTGGTGGAGCTCTACGACGCCTTCACCATCAACACCATCCTGTTCCTGGAAGACCTGGGCTTCTGCCCGAAGGGCGAAGGCGGCCGCTTCGTCCAGGGAGGCCGCATCGCGCCGGGCGGCTCGCTGGCGGTCAACACCAATGGCGGCGGGCTGTCCTGCGTGCATCCGGGCATGTACGGGCTGTTCACGCTCGCCGAGGCCACCCAGCAACTGATGGGGACCTGCGGCGAGCGGCAGGTCCAGGGCGCGCAGCTGGCGCTGGCCCACGGCAACGGCGGCGAGCTGTCGAGCCAGTCCACCGTGATCCTCGGCAGCGCGGCAACGCTGGACTGAGCGCACCGAACGCAACAACCCACAAGAAGGAGACGAAGCAGTGAGCGACATGATGAAAGACAAGGTGGTGGTGGTCACCGGTGCCGGCGGCGGCATCGGTCGCGCCATCGCGCTGGCGATGGCCGCCGAGGGCGCCCGGGTCGTGGTCAACGACATCGGCACCGGCCTGACCGGCGAGGGCCGCGACGCGAGTGCCGCGCAGGCGGTGGCGGACACCATCGTCGCGGCGGGCGGATCCGCGATCGCCAATGGCGACAGCGTGGCCGACGCGGCCTCGGCGCAGCGTATCGTGGCGTCGGCGGTGGATGCGTTCGGCCGCATCGACTGCGTGGTCAACAACGCGGGCATCCTGCGCGACCGGATCTTCCACAACATGAGCACGGCCGACTGGGACGCCGTCATCCAGGTCCATCTCTATGGCGCCTTCCACATGAGCAAGGCGGCGGCGCCGCATTTCAAGGAGCAGGACTGCGGCAACCTGATCCACATGACCTCCACCTCCGGCCTGGTCGGCAACATGGGCCAGGCCAACTACTCGGCCGCCAAGCTGGGGATCGTGGCGCTGTCGAAGTCGATCGCCCTCGACATGGCCCGCTTCAAGGTCCGCTCCAACTGCATCTCGCCCTTCGCGTGGAGCCGGATGACCAGCTCGGTGCCGACCGATACGCCCGAAAAAGCCGCCCGCGTCGAACGCAACAAGCAGATGACCCCGGAGAAGATCGCTCCGCTGGCGGTGTTCCTGGCCAGCGACGAGGCACAGGACATCAACGCCCAGGTCTTCGCCGTGCGCAACAACGAGATCTTCCTCATGAGCCAGCCGCGGCCCCTGCGCTCCACGCATCGCAGCGAAGGCTGGACGCCCCGCACGGTGGCCGAGCACGCGATGCCCGCGCTGCGCGCATCGCTGGTGCCGATGGACCGCTCCAGCGACGTGTTCGCCTGGGACCCGGTATGAGCGAGCTGGCGGCGCCGGCGAAGCTCGATGCGGCACGCCTGAAGGCCTGGCCCATTCCCGGGGTCGAACAGCGCTATGCAGAAAAGGACACCCTGTTGTATGCGCTGGGACTGGGCCTGGGTGCAGAGGTCGTCGACGCCGGCAAGCTGCCCTTCCTCCATGAACGCGGGCTCAAGGTCATGCCCACGCTGGCGCTGATGCTGGGCTACCCGGGCCCATGGATGAACGATCCGGCGACGGGCATCGACTTCCTGCGCCTGGTCCACGGCGAACAGCGGCTGCGCCTGCATCGCCCATTGCCGCCCGCCGGCACGGTGTGCAGCCGCAGCCGCGTCACGCACCTGGTCGACAAGGGTGCGGACAAGGGCGCGGTCATGGTCGTCGAGCGGACACTGACGCTGCAGGACCCCGCGGCAGGCAACCCCTTGCTGGCCAGCATGCAGCAGGTGCTGTTCCTGCGCGGCAACGGCGGCTTCTCGGCCTCGGGATCTGCCAGCGATGCGGCCTTGCCGCCATTGCCTGCAGCGCCGCAAACGCCGCCCACCCATGTCGTCGATGTCAGGACGCCGCCCAACCTGGCGCTGATCTACCGCCTGTCGGGCGACATGAACCCCTTGCATGCCGATCCCGAGGTGGCCCGGCGCGCCGGCTTCGAACGGCCGCTGCTGCACGGGCTGGCGACCTTCGGCATCGCGGCCCATGCCGTCATCGAGGCCTGCTGCGGTGTCGAGCCGGCCAGGCTGCACGCGATCGACGCCCGCTTCACCGCGCCGGTCTTTCCGGGCGAGGCGCTGCGCATCGCGCTGTGGGCCTGCGGCCCGCAAGTCCAGTTCCGCGTCTCGGTGCCCGAGCGCGGCGTGATCGCCCTCGACCACGGCGTGGCGCGGATCGAGGCCTGAAACCCGGAACCCATCCGAGACAACGACACCATGACAAAGACCCCTCCCCTCATTGCGGCGCCGCGCGGCCTCGCCTCCCTCATGGCGCCGCGCAGCGTGGCGGTCGTCGGCGCCTCCGCCGACGCCAAGCGCATCGGCGGCCGACCCATCGCCTGGATGCTGCGCGCGGGCTTCGAAGGCGCGATCTATCCCGTCAATCCGGCGCGCAGCGAGATCCAGGGACTCCGGTCCTACGCGTCGATCGCGGACTTGCCCGAGGCGCCGGAAGCGGCGATCGTCGCGGTTCCGTCGCCCCTGGTGCTGGACACCATCGACGCCCTGGGCGCCCGCGGCGTCGGCGCCGCCATCGTCTTTTCGGCCGGCTTCGCGGAGGTGGGCGACGAGGGCGCGGCGGCCCAGGCGGCCCTCGTCGCCAGGGCGCGGCACCATGGCATGCGGCTGCTCGGGCCGAACTGCCTCGGGATGGTCAATGCCCGCCTGGGCTGGTACCCGACCTTCACGACCGCCTTCGAGCAGGGCTGGCCCCTGCCGGGCCGCGTCGGCATCGTGAGCCAGTCCGGCGCGTTCGGATCGCACCTGTCGTCGCTGGCACGAGACCGGGGTATCGGCATCCCGGTGTGCGTGACCACCGGCAACGAGGCGGACCTCACGGTCGGCGAGGTGATCCAGTGGTACGTGGACGACCCGGACACCGACGTCATCGCGGTGTACGCGGAAGGCATCAAGGAGTCGGCCTCCTTCGTCGCGGCGCTGGAGGCCGCACGCCGCGCCCGCAAGCCCGTCGTCGTCATGAAGGTGGGGCGCAGCACGCTGGGCAACATCGCGGCGCAGTCGCACACCGCCTCGATCGCGGGCGACGATGCCGTGACCGATGCCGTGCTGTCCGAATGCGGCGTGGTGCGGGCGCGTTCGACCGAGGAACTGCTCGACATCGTCTACGCCGCCACGCACGGGATCTACCCGGCGCGCAACACCCTGGGCGTGATCACGATCAGCGGCGGCGCGGGGGTCCTGATCAGCGATGCGGCGGATGACCTCGGCATCGCGATGCCGCCCATGCCGCAGGCCTCCCAGGATGCGATGCGCGAGCTGCTGCCGTATTCCTCGGCCAGGAATCCGCTCGACTGCACGGCCCAGGTCCTGAACGACATCTCCCTGGTGGGCCGCTTCACGCGCGAGATGCTCGACCAGGGAGGCTACTCGTCGTTCCTGGGATTCTTCGCCCAGCTGGCCGGTGTGTCGTCGGTCGCATCGACCCTCTTTCAAGAGCTGGTGGAAAGCCGCAAGCGCTATCCGGACCGCTTCTTCGCTCTCGCGGCAACGCTGTCGCCCGACGGTGCCAAGGCCTACGACGACGCCGGCTTCGCGGTGTTCGAGGACGCGACGCGCGCCACGGTCGCGGTCAGTGCGATGGGCCGCTTCGGCGACAGCTTCGCCCGCCCCGACCGCGCGCCGCCGCCCGTGGTGGAAGCGATCGACCTGCCGGCCACGACGCCCTCCGAGGCGCAGGCCAAGCAGCTGCTGGCCCGCGCCGGCATCGCGATGGCGCCCGAACGGAGCTGCGCGACGGCGCAAGAGGCCGCCGAGGCCGCCGAAGCCCTGGGCTTCCCGGTGGTGATGAAGATCCTGTCGCCGGACATCCTGCACAAGACCGAGATCGGCGGCGTGCTGCTCGACGTCGCCAATGCGGAGGAGGTCCGGCGCGGCTTCGCGCTGCTGCGCGAGCGTGCCCGGAGCGCCGCACCCGGCGCCCGCCTGGAAGGGGTGCTGGTCGCGCGTCAGATGCGCGGCGGCGTCGAATGCATCCTCGGGGTTCACCGGGATCCGGTGTTCGGTCCGGTCGCGATGTTCGGGCTGGGCGGCATCTTCGTGGAGGTCCTGAAGGACGTCGTCTTCAAGCGCTGCCCGTTCGGCGAGGACGTCGCCGAGGAAATGATCGGATCGATCCGGGCCGCAGCCGTCCTGCGCGGCGTGCGCAACCAGCCGCCCTCGGACATCAAGGCGCTGGCGCGGATGCTGTCGCGCCTGTCGGTCTTCGCCCATCAGGCGGGGCCGCGCCTGCAAGGCATCGACCTCAACCCCGTGCTCGTCATGCCGGAAGGCGGTGGTGCCTTTGCGCTCGATGCACTCGTGGAAGTCCAGAACGACGACGACAACGCAAGGAGCGCCTCATGAACCGCAGCTACGACTTCTCCGGCCGCAACGTGTTCGTGTCCGGGGGCACCAGCGGCATCAACCTGGGCATCGCCGACGCCTTCGCCGCCGCCGGCGCGCGCGTCGCGGTGATGAGCCGCAACGCCGAGCGCGTCCGGGCGGCCGAGGCGCAACTGGCCCGGCATGGCGGCGAGGTGTTCGGCCAGGCGGCCGACGTGCGCGACTACGACGGCGTGCACGCAGCCCTGGCGGCGGCGCACGCGCGCTTCGGCGACATCGACGTGCTGGTCTCGGGCGCGGCGGGCAACTTCCTGGCGCCCGCGCTCGGGCTGTCCTCCAACGGATTCAAGGTGGTCATCGACATCGACCTGAACGGCACCTTCCACGTCCTGCGCGCCGCCCACGAATTCCTGCGCAAGCCCGGTGCCTCGATCATCAACATCTCCGCCCCGCAGTCCTACAACCCGGCACCGATGCAGGTGCATGCCTGCGCGGCAAAGGCGGGGCTCGACCAGGTCATGCGGGTGCTGGCACTCGAATGGGGCGAGCACGGCATTCGCGTCAACTCCATTTCGCCGGGCCCGATCGAAGGGACCGGCGGGGTCCAGCGTCTGGTGTCCGAGGCGCGCCCGGCCGTCGAGGGGCGCATTCCGCTGCGCCGCATGGGGACGCTGGCGGACATCGCGCACATGGCGATGTTCCTGGGCTCCAGCGACGCCAGCTACATCACCGGCGCCCTGATCCCCGTCGACGGCGGCGTCTCGCTGCTGGGAGGGCGCAACTACGCCCGCCCCGCCGAAGCGACCGCCCCTTCTCCCTGAGATTCACCCGACCAACAAGGAAATCAAGGCAATGACGCAAAAAGCCATCCTCAGCGAAAGACGCGGCAACGTCCTCGTGCTGCAGATGAACCAGCTGGACAACCGCAACGCGATCGGGGCGGAGATGAAGCTGGCCCTGTCCGAAGAGGCGCTTCGCTACACGCAGGACCCGACGCTGCGATGCCTGCTGCTCACGGGCATGGACGACATCTTCTGCGCCGGCGGCGACCTGCGCAACATGACCACCGATTGCCGCACGGTCGCGGTGCGCGAGCGCATGGCCCTGACGCACCGGGCGTTCCAGTTGCTCGTCGGCAGCGAGAAGCCCGTCATCACGGCGGTCAACGGTGCGGCGGTGGGCGGCGGGCTGTCGCTGGCGCTGATCGGCGACATCGTCATCGCCTCCGCCGACGCCTACTTCATGGCCGGGTTTCCGAAGGTCGGCGTGCTGCCGGACGTCGGCGTGCTCTACAACCTGCCGCGCGCCGTCGGCATGGTCCAGGCGAAAGACATCCTCCTGACCAACCGGCGCATCGATGCGAACGAAGCGAAGGAGATCGGACTGGTGAGCCGCGTGCTGCCGCAGGCCGGCTTCCTGGACGCCGCCCTGGCCGTGGCGACCCAGGTCGCCGAGGGGCCTTCGGTCTCCATGGGCCTGGCGAAGGCGCTCATGAACGGTTCGCACAAGGACAGCTTCGACGAGTTCCTGCTGAAGGAGAGCCTGGCCCAGGCCGTGGTCTTCGGCACGGAGGATTTCATGGAAGGGAACACGGCCTTCCGGGAAAAGCGCAAGCCCCGCTTTCAGGGCCGGTAGCGCGCAACGCAGCCTCTGGGCGGCACCGCGTGCCGCACCGGTTTTCATCAGCCATCGACAACCGGCACCCGACCGGTGGAAGGAGACACCATGAAGCAATCGAAGATCGCCTGGCGGGCGGCCCTGTGCGCCGGCGCCTTGCTGTGGGCGCAACTCGCCTCGGCCGCCTTTCCGGACCGCCCCATCAAGCTGATCGTGCCCTACGCCTCGGCCGGCATCACCGACAACCTCGCGCGGGCCCTGGCCGACGGCCTGGGCCGGGAGCTGAAGCAGCCGGTGGTGGTCGAGAACCGCGCCGGCGCCGGCGCGATGATCGGCACCGCCGCCGTCGCCCGAGCGCCGGCCGACGGCTACACCCTGCTGATGTCGACCAACGGCAACCTGGTGCTCGGCCCGCTGCTCTACAAGAAGCTCAACTACGACGTCAAGCGCGAGCTCGACGTGATCGGGGTGGTGGCCGAGGTGCCGACCGTCATCGTGAGCAGCCCGCAGGTTCCCGCCACCGACCTGCGCCAGTTCGGCGCCTATGCCAAGGCCCATCCGGACAAGATCAACTACGCCTCCCTCGGACAAGGCAACGTGCTGTTCCTGGTGTCGAAGATGCTCGAGACGGAACTCGGCATCCAGATGACCGAGGTCCCGTACAAGGGCAGCTCGCCGGCCTTGACCGCGGTGCTGGCGAACGACGTCCAGATGATGGTGGACGTGCTGCCGTCGTCGCTGCCGTTCATCCGCGCCGGCAAGCTCAACGCCCTGGCGGTGCCGGGGGACTCCCGCCTCGAATCCCTGCCGAACGTGCCGACCATCGCCGAGGCCGGCTACCGGCCTTTCCACGCCGCGTCCTGGCTCGGCCTGTCCGTGCCCGCGAACACCCCGGCCAACGTCGTGGCGACGCTCCAGGCGGCCATCCACAAGGTCACGGAGAGCCCCCAGTTTCGCCAGACCTTCACCACGATCGGACTGGTCATGCTGCCGCCGATGAGCAAGCCCCAGATCGACAGCTACCTCGAGGCGGATCGAAAGCGCTGGGGCGACATCATCCAGCGCCACAACATCTCGCTCGACTGAGCCGGCACACGACCTGTGGAAGGAGACACCATGAAGCCATCGAAGGCCGCGTGGCGGCGCGCGCTGTGCGTCGGCGCCCTGCTGTGGGCGCAAGCCGCATCGGCCGCCTTTCCGGACCGGCCCATCAAGCTGATCGTGCCCTATGCGCCCGCCGGCGTGACAGACACCCTCGCCCGGGCCCTGGCCGAGGGCATGGGCCGCGAACTGGCGCAACCCGTGATCGTCGAGAACCGTGCGGGAGGGAGCACCCAGATCGGGACGCGGTCCGTGGCGCGCGCCGCCGCCGACGGCTACACCCTGCTGCTGGCGACCAACGGCAACATGGTGCTCAGCCCATTCCTGTACAAGAACCTCAACTACGACGTCAAGCGCGAGCTGGAGGTGATCGGGATCGCGGCCGAACTGCCGACCGTCATCGTCACGAACACGCAGGTGCCGGTGTCCGACCTGCGCCAGTTCGGTGCTTATGCCAAGGCCCATCCGGACAAGGTCAACTACGCCTCCCTGGGGCAGAGCAACGTCGCCTTCCTCGCCTCCAAGATGCTGGAGACCGAGCTCGATGTCCGGATGACCGAGGTGCCGTACAAGGGCAGCTCGCCCGCGCTGGCCGGCGTGCTGGCCAACGACGCGCAGCTGCTGGTCGACATCCTGTCCTCGTCGCTGCCGTTCATCCGTGCCGGGAAGCTCAAGCCGCTGGCGGTTCCCAACAACGAGCGCCTGGAGGCGCTGCCCGACGTCCCCACCATCGCCGAGGCCGGCTACGCACCCTTCCACGCCGTCAGCTGGGTCGGCCTGGCCGTGCCGAAGAACACGCCGCGCGAGGTGATCGCCGTGCTCCAGCGCGCGATGGCGAGCGTGGTGGAGTCGCCGCAGTTCCGCCAGAACTTCACGGCGGTCGGCTTGACGGTCCTGGCCCCCAAGACGGCGGCGCAGATCGAAAGCTACCTCGAGGCGGACCGCAAGCGATGGGGCGACATCATCCGGCGCCACAACATCGCGCTGGACTGACCCGAAGGCTCCGCACCCATTTCCTGAACGAAAGACAAGACGATGAATCTTCAATGGTCTGACGACGATCTCCGGTTCCGGCTCGAGGTCCGGGCCTTCCTGGCACGCGCCCTTCCCGACGATCTGCGCCACAAGGTCCTGGCCCACGAGACGCTGGCCAAGGACGACTTCATGCGCTGGCACCGCATCCTGGCGCAGCAGGGCTGGCTGGCCTGCAGCTGGCCACGGGAGTACGGCGGAACCGGCTGGAACACCCTGCAGATCTCCATCTTCGAGGAAGAGTGCTGGCTCGCCGGCGCGCCCGAGGTCTCGCCGGTGGGGCTCAAGCTGCTGGCGCCGGTGCTCATGAACTACGGCAGCGCGGAACAGAAAGCCACTTACCTGCCGCGCATCCTCCACTTCGAGGACTGGTGGGCCCAGGGCTATTCCGAACCGGGCGCCGGGTCGGACCTCGCCTCGCTCAAGACCAGCGCACGCCTCGAGGGCGATCATCTGGTCATCAACGGGCAGAAGACGTGGACCACCTACGGCCAGTACGCCGACAAGATCTTCTGCCTGGTGCGCACCGACCCGAAGGCCCGCCCGCAGGAAGGCATCTCCTTCGTCCTGATCGACATGAAGGCGCCCGGCGTCACGCTGCGCCCGATCATCCTTCTGGACGGCGGACACGAAGTGAACGAAGTCTTCTTCGACGAGGTGCGCGTGCCGCTCGCCAACCTGGTGGGCGAATTGAACCAGGGCTGGACCTATGCGAAATCGCTGCTGGGCCACGAGCGTTTCAACGCCGGCAAGCTCGGCCGCTCCAAGCGCGAGCTGCGCCTGCTCAAGCAACTGGCCTCGCGCCAGCCGGCCCACGGCCAGCCGCTGCGCTGCGACCGCCGGTTCGCCGAGAAGATCGCACAGGCCGAGGTCGATCTGCTGGCACTCGAATACCTGACGCTGCGGCTGATCTCCAACGCGGCGAGCGGACGCGGGGTCGGCGCCGAAGCATCGATCCTGAAATTGCGCGGGACGGAGATCGCGCAGCAGCTCGCGGCGCTGCTGGTCGATGCGATCGGTCCGCACGCGCATGCCTTCGCGCGCGGCGACGACGAGCCCGGCACACCCCTGCCGCAGGCCCTGGTCCGCCAGTACCTCAACTGGCGCAAGCTGACCATCTACGGCGGCTCCAACGAAGTGCAACGCAACATCATCGCCAAGTTCGCGCTCGGCCTCTGAGCACGGCGCCAAGGTTCAAACCATGAAATTCCAGCTGGAAGACGATCAACAAGCCCTGGCCGACAGCGTGCTGCGCTACCTGCGCCAGGAATATGCATTCGAGCAGCGCAAGACGCTGCTTTCGCGGGAACCTCAAGACTTCGACCGCCGCCACTGGCGTCGCTTCGCCGACATGGGCTGGCTCGGCGTGGCATTGCCTTCGCAGTACGGCGGACTGGGCGAAGACCTCGCGAGCGCGATGCCGATCATGGAAGCCTTCGGCGCCCATCTCGTGATCGAGCCCTATGTGGGCAGCGTGCTGGAATGCGCCACCGTGCTGGGCGCGGCCGCTTCCGCGGCGCAGCTCGATCGCTGGCTTCCCGGCATCGCGAGCGGCGAGCAGCTGGTCGCCTTCGCCCATGCGGAGCCGGACATGCGCTACGAATGGGCGGCCGTGCAGACCTGCGCACAGCCCAGCGATGGCGGCTTCGTGTTGCAGGGCCGCAAGACGGCGGTGCCGCACGGCGCCTCGGCCGATCGTTGGATCGTTTCCGCGCGCACCAGCGGTGCACCCGGCAGTGCCGAGGGCATCTCGCTGTGGTGGGTCGATCCCACGCTGCCGGGCATCGGCATCCTGACCTACCGCGCGGTCGACGACACGCCGCTGGCGGACCTGTCCTTCGATGGCGTCCGGCTGCCGCACTCCGCGCGCATCGGCGCGCTGGGCCAGGCCTTCCCGGCCGTCGAGGACGCGCTGGCGGTCTCGCTGGCGGCCTCCTGCATCGAAGCCGTCGGGGCCATGACCGCCCTGCACGCGCTGACGCTCGACTACGCCAAGGTCCGCACCCAGTTCGGCGGCGCCATCAGCCGCTTCCAGGTTCTGCAGCACCGGCTGGTCGACATGCTGACCCACATCGAACTGGCCCGCTCGCTGGCCTGGCTTGCCGTCGCGAAGGCAGGGGACAGGTCGCAGCGGCGCCTGGTGCTGTCCGCGGCCAAGGCGCAGGTCAGCGCCAGCTGCCGGCTGGTGGCGGAGCACGCCATCCAGATCCACGGTGGCATCGGCATGACCGACGAACTGAGCGCATCGCACTATTTCAAGCGGCTGGTGGCGCTCGAGAAGCGCTCGGGCGATCGCCATTTCCATCTCGGCGTGCTGACCGAAGCGGTGGCGCAAGGCCATCCGTCCCTCTACGGATAGCCCTGGGACCCGGCAGCGCCGGCGTGGCGTCAGAATGCGACCACCCCGGCGCGTGCCCGCATGCGCTAAGGTGCACCGCAGTTTCGCTCACGGAAGCCACCATGCCCACTCCAGCCCCCGCCCCCGCGCGCAAGCATTTCTCGATGATCCGCGGCTTCCACCTGGCCGATGCGTTCACGCTCGGCAACGCGGCCTGCGGCGTCGGCGCCATTTTCCTCGCGATGGCCTACATGCGCAGCCAATCGCTCGCGCACTTCCTCTGGGCGGCGGCGCTGGCGCCGGCCGCCTTCGTGTTCGACGTCTTCGACGGCCGCATCGCGCGCTGGCGCCAGACCCATTCGGCGCTCGGCCGCGAACTCGACTCGCTGGCCGACGTGATCTCCTTCGGCGTGCTGCCGGCCGCCCTGGCCTTCGCCGCCGGCCTGGACGGCGGCTGGGACTGCGTGCTGCTGATCTATTTCGTCTGTTGCGGCGTCAGCCGCCTGGCGCGCTACAACGTCACCGCCGAAGCGCTCTCCGAGGGCGCCGACAAGGTCAAGTACTTCGAGGGCACGCCGATTCCGACCAGCGTGGTGCTGGTCGGCGTGCTGGCGCTGGCCGCCGGGCAGGGCCGCATCGGCGATGCGATCTGGGGCGGTGCCTGGACGATCGGGCCCTGGCTGCTGCATCCGCTCGCCTTGCTGTTCGGGCTCTCGGGCACGCTGATGATCAGCAAGACGCTGCACATTCCCAAGCTGTAGCGGCGCCGAAGCCGGGGGGCCGGCGGCGCCCCCGATCTGCCTAGAATGGCTCCGAACTCTTTGCTGAAAACGCGCCGTGTCCACCTTTGCATCACGCGTCCTCATCGCCCTCCTCCTCGGCTTGCTCGTCACGGGCTGTTCCAGCCTGCCCGCCAACGTCGACCGGACCGAGACCCGAGCGATCGCCAGCACCGGCGACACCCGGCTGGCCAAGGCCTTCGCCCCTGCCGTAGCGGCCCACCCCGATCGCTCCGGCATCCGTGCGCTGGCGGCGGCGGAAGACGCCTTCGCCGCCCGCATCCTGCTCGCGCGCCACGCGGACCGCAGCCTCGACCTGCAGTACTACATCTGGCGCAACGACATCACCGGCAAGCTGATGTGGCAGGCCGTCTGGGAGGCCGCCGAGCGCGGCGTGCGCGTGCGCATCCTGCTCGACGATGCCAACACCGGCGGGCTCGACCCGGCCCTGGCCGTACTCGACGCCCATCCCAACATCGAGATCCGCCTGTTCAATCCGTTCGCGAACCGGGGCTTCCGGATCGGCGACTTCGCCTTCGATTTCTCGCGCGTCAACCGGCGCATGCACAACAAGTCCTTCACCGCCGACAACCAGCTGGCGATCGTCGGCGGCCGCAACATCGGCGACGAGTACTTCGGCGCCAACATGGAGCTGGGCTTCCAGGACCTCGACGTGGTGGCGGTCGGGCCCGTGGTGCGCGAGGTCTCCAACGCCTTCGACCTGTTCTGGAACAGCGCCTCGGCCTATCCGGCCGCGCGCCTGCTGGCGCCGCCGGGCCCGGACGCCCGCGCCGAGCTGCAGGCGGGATGGGACTCCGTGCGCCAGGACCCCCAGGCCGTGCGCTACCTCGACGCGGTGCGCCAGACCCCGCTGGTGCGCGAAATCGACGATGGCCGGCTCACGCTCGACTGGACCACGGCGCACGTGATCCACGACGACCCGGCCAAGGTGCTGGAGCCGACCGATCGCAGCGACCTGCAGATGTTGCCGCAGCTCGAGGCGGCTTTCGCCCATCCCAGACGCGAACTGGACCTCGTCTCACCCTACTTCGTGCCCGGCAAGGACGGCACACGGATGCTGGTGACGATGGCCAGATCGGGCGTGAAGGTGCGCGTGCTGACCAACTCGCTGGCGGCGACCGACGTCAGCGCGGTGCATGCCGGCTACACCAAGTACCGCAAGGAACTGCTCGAGGGCGGCGTGCGGGTCTACGAGCTCAAGCCCGGCGACGCCGTGCCGCCGCCGGACAAGGGCGACAACAAGGTCCGGGGCCTCCCGGGAAGCGGCAGCTCCGGCAGTTCGGCCGCCAGCCTGCACGCGAAAACCTTCGCGGTCGATCGCGAGCGGATCTTCGTCGGCTCCTTCAACCTCGACCCGCGGTCGGCACGGCTCAACACCGAGATGGGCGTGATCATCGACAGCCCCAAACTCTCGGGCGGACTGGCCGCGCAACTCGACACCGTGGTCCCGGACAAGGCTTACGAAGTGCGCATCCAGCCGGATGGGCATGGCCTGGTATGGATCGACCGCAACCCGCAGGGCGAGACCCGCTACACCACCGAGCCCGGCGCCGGCGCACTCAAGCGATCGTGGATCGACTTGCTCGAAGTGCTGCCGATCGAGTGGCTGCTTTAACTCCCCGCCCCAAGACCCCATCGCGATGACTCCCGGCCTCCGCCAGCTCGTCTCCCTCGCCGAAGCGCACCCGCTCGCCCCGGCCTGCGACCACTTCTATTTCCTGCGCCACGGCCAGACCGAGTGCAATGCGCGCCGCATCTTCCAGGCAGCCGACGAGCCTCTCAGCGCACTGGGCCTGCAGCAGGCGGCGCGCGCCGCCGAGCTGCTGGCCGACGAGCCGATCCGCAGCATCGTCAGCAGCAACGTGCATCGCGCGCTGACCACCGCACACACCGTGTCGGCGCCGCACGGCATCGCGCCGCTGGTGCACGAGGGCCTGCGCGAGCGCCACTTCGGCGCGCTCATCGGCAGTTCCTCCGCCCACATCGATTGGGCCTGCGCGCCGGAGGGCGGCGAGACCCTGCCCGAGTTCGTCGAACGCAAGCGCGCCGCGCTCGAAGAGGCGCTGGCGCAGCCGGCGCCGGTGCTGGTGGTGGCGCACGGCGGCTCGCTCTACGTGCTGGCGGCGCTGCTCGGCGTGGCGGTCGACATGGGCCTGATGGGCAATGCGCAGCCGCTGCGCTTCGAACGGGACGGCGCCGCATGGCGCGTCAGATCACTGATGCAGCAGGTCGACGGCGGCGCCGCCATCGCCTGAACCCCACTTCGCGGATTCACCATGGACTTCAAGGACTACTACAAGATCCTCGGCCTCGAGCGCGGAGCCTCGGAGGACGAGGTGCGCAAGGCCTACCGCAAGCTGGCGCGCAAGTACCACCCGGATGTCAGCAAGGAACACGACGCCGAGTTGCGCATGCGCGACATCAACGAGGCCAACGACGTGCTGCGCGACAAGGAGAAGCGCGCCGCCTACGACCAGCTCGCCGACCACGTGGCGCGTGGCGGCAGCCCCGACGGCAGCTTCCAGCCGCCGCCCGGCTGGGACGAAGGCTTCGAGTTCCATCGCGGCCCGAACCAGGGGCCGGCCGACCACGCGGACTTCAGCGAGTTCTTCTCGTCGATGTTCGGCGCCGCCGAGCGCCGCGGCGCCGAGCGCCGCCACTACCGCGCCCGCGGCGAAGACCACCACGCCGCGATCGAGATCGCGCTGGAGGATGCGCTCAACGGCGCCGAGCGCGAGATCACTTTGCGCTCGCAGCAGATCGACGCCCAGGGCCGGCCCGAACTCAAGACCCGCACACTGAGCGTGAAGATCCCGCCCGGCGTCCGCCCGGGCCAGTACATCCGCCTCGCCGGCCAGGGCATGCCGGGACATGGCGGCGAGCCTGCGGGCGACCTGTACCTCGAAGTGCGCATCGCGCCGCACAAGCTGTACCGGATCGAGGACCGCGACCTCTACATGACCCTGCCGATCACGCCGACCGAAGGTGCGCTCGGTGCGCAGGTCAAGGTGCCGACGCCGGGCGGCGGCGTGGTCGAAGTGACGGTGCCGCCCAATGCGCGCAACGGACTCAAGTTGCGGCTCAAGGAGCGCGGCCTGCCGGGCAAGCCGCCGGGCCATCTGTATCTGCTGCTGGAGATCGCCTTGCCGCCGGCCAGCACCGAGGCCGCGCGCAAGGCCTATGAGCAACTCGCACAGGCCGCGCCCTTCGATCCGCGCCGCCATCTCGGAGTGTGACGATCATGACTTCCTCTGTCTCCATCACGACCACGACCCTGAGCGCCTCGCACCCCCTTGCCGCCAGCGAACTCGCGCATGCCTGCGGCGCGCAGATCGATTGGGTGGTTCAACTGGTGGAGGTCGGCATCATCGAATCGTTGACGCCGGCCGAACGGCCCGATGACTGGCGCTTCCACGGCAGCGACCTGCAATCCGCGCTCGAAGCCCGCCGGCTGGAACGCGACTTCGGCGTCGGGCTCGAGGCGGCGGCACTGATCCTCGACCTGGAGCACGAGGTGCGGCGCTTGAAGGGCGTGCTGCGGGCGCAGGGCCTGGGGCGCGAAATCTGAAGCGCGCCCGCGAAGCCCCTACTGCATCGTCTTCAGGTTCCCGATCCGCACCAGCATCTCGGTGAACATCTGCATGTCCGCATCGAGGTCCGCGACCTCCTTGTATTCCTTGGCGTTGTGCGCCGTGTACTTCTTGCCGGGCATGGCCGGGCCGAAGTTGATCGCATTCGGCATCAGCTTGGCAGTGGTGCTGCCCGCGGTCGACACCGGAAGGGCTTCGAGGCCGGTGGTGTCGCCGAAGATGTTCAGCAGCGTCGACAGCCACGCGCCCTTGGGATCGCGCGCCATCCAGTCGCCCTGCTGATAGTCGATCTCAGTCCGGGCCTGGCTCGTCGCGGCCCAGGCGTTGATCTTTTCCTTGATGCTGGCGGTCAGCTGGTCGGGCGTGCTGCCGCGCGGCATCCGCACATTGGCGGTGACTTCGAGCTTGCCGTCCTTCTCGCGGATCAGGTTGGGCGACATCGTGAGCGGTCCCATGAAGTCGTCCCTGTAGCCCACGCCCATCTTCTCGCCGAGATAGCCCGTGCCGTAGAGGTCGACCAGGTATCTGACGGCCTTGGTGTAGTGATTGCCCGCCGTCACGACGCCGGACTCCTGCAGGAAGAGCGCCAGCCGCGGCAGCGGGTTGATGCCTTCCTCGGGGCGCGAGCCATGCGCCGACACGCCCGTGACCTTCACCTCGATGCTGTCCGCGCCCTTCGCGATGTCGATGCCGAACCTGCCGCCCTGGCTTTCGTACTTCTGGAGGAAAGGTCCCTTGACGAATTCCAGTCTCGCCGTCACTTGCGCCAGATCGCCGCCCTTCAGCGTGGCGGTCGCGGTCTGCGGCACCGCATTGGCTGCCGACGCGCCGGACATCGCGGTGATGGCCGTTCGTACCGCACCGCTGCCGTCCGCCTCCTCGACGGGGAAGAAGACCTTCAAGGCGCCCGAGCCCTTCTCGGCGACCACCGCCGGATACTTGCTGTCGAGCACGATGTTGTATTCGGGCAGCGGTGTCTTCGCCCGGTAGTACTTCATGCCGTCGCCGCCGGTCTCCTCGGTGGTCTCGATCATCAGGCGGATGGTGCGGGCCAGCGGCAGGCCGCTTTCCTTCACTGCCTTCATCGCATACAGCACCGCGGCGATCGAACCCTTGTCGTCGATGGTGCCGCGTCCGTACAGCGTGTCGCCCACGCGCGTCATCTTGAAAGGGTCGAGCCGGGTGCCGTCGTCGAGCACCCACTCGTCGGCCACGACCGGCACGACGTCGGCATGGGTCAGGATGCCGAACTCGTCGGGGCCGCGGCCCGGCAGCTTGACCTCGAAGATCCGGTTGTCGACATTGCGGTACTGCAGGCCGAAGTCCTTGGCCATCTTCTCGATCAGGCGACCGAATTCGATGATCTGCGGGCTCTCGTGCGGCGGCACCTTGTCGTCGCGAACGGTCGGAATCGCCACCATCGCCTCGATCGAGGCGAGCACGGCCTTCTGGTTGTGCAGCCGGTTGTAGAGGCCGAGCAGGCGCGCGATCTGGGTCAGGTCGTTGCCCGCGAGCGGCCGCTTCGCTTCATAGGCCGCGATGCTCGGCCTGAGCTTGGGATCGGCCTTCGCGGCTTGCGCGAGGAAAGCGCGAAAGCTGACCGACGGCGCCGCCTGCTGGGCCGCGGCGAGGCGCTCGAGCTGGGGCTTCTTGAGGGTGTCGGCGAGCACCGGCGTGGCGATGGCCAGCGCAAGGCCCAGCGAGAGGGCGGAGAGGGTCGATCGATTCATGGCGCGGGTCCGGAGTCGGAGGTTGGGCACAGGCTTGCGAGTCTACGACCGGCACCGGCGCTGCCGGACAACGTAGGCGGCGGCTGGCAGACATCGCATGGCCGAATGTGGACAGTAGGGCCTGGCACCCGCCACCCGAGGAGTTCCGATGCCGATGATCTGCGCCGTCTGCCAAACCGAGAATCGCGACGCCGCGAAGTTCTGCCACGGCTGCGCCCGCAAGCTGCCCGGCTTCGCCGCCACCGGGCCTTCCCTGCTCGACGCCATGCGGCCGAGGAAGCCGGCCGGCTCGCCGGAGCCCGGTGCCCGGCGGGCCCGGGTCGCGCTGCCCGCCGAAGCGCGTGGCTTCTGGATCGGTCTCGGGCTGCTGCTGCTCGCCGCCGCACTCGGCTTCGGGGGCTGGTTCGCCTATGTGACGCGCAAGGTCCCCCCGTTGCCGCCCGCGTCCGACGCCGCGCAGGCCGTGGTCGCGCCGTCCGCGCCGCCCGCGCCGTCTCCGCGGCTGGGTGACCCCCAGGGTCCGGGCCCCGTGCCGCTGGCGTCGTCACTGGCGGCCGGCGAAGCGGAAGTCACCGCCGACCCGCCCGCGGCGGCGCCAGGCTCGGCCGCGCCGACGGCGGCGCCCCCACTCCCGCACCGCCAGCCGCCGCGCGTCGCCACGGCAACGCCCAGGGTGGCCGTCGATCCGCGACGCGGCTGTGAGCACCTCAATTTCTTCTCGGCCGCGCGCTGCGAGGCCGCGCATTGCGACCAGCCCGCGTACACCCGGCACCCGCGCTGCGACGCCGTCCGCGAAGATCGCCGGCGCGATGAAGCCCGGCGCAACCCGACGCTGGGCTATTGAGGTCCGGCCACCGGCCTCCCGGTGGGGGAATGCCTCAGACCGGCTTCGCCTGCACCAGCTTGATCACGCTCGAGAAGTCCAGCGCCCCATGGCCGCCGAGGCTGTGCGCGGCATACAGGTTGCGCGCCAGTCCGCCGAGCGGCGTCGAGGCGCGCACCGCGGCCGCGTTCTCCTGCGCCAGGCCCAGGTCCTTCAGCATCAGGTCGGTGCCGAAGCCGCCCGCATAGCCCTTGGAGGCCGGCGCATTTTCCATCACGCCCGGCAGCGGGTTGTACTTTTCGAGCGCCCAGTTGCCGCCCGAGCTGCGCCGCATGATCTCCGACAGCACCTTCGGATCGAGACCGTTGGCGACGCCCAGCGCGATCGCCTCGGAGGTGCCGATCATCAGGATGCCGAGCAGCATGTTGTTGCAGATCTTGGCGGTCTGGCCGGCGCCCGCGGCGCCCGCGTGGAAGATGTTGGCGCCCATCTTCTCGAGCACCGGACGGGCGCGTTCGAGGTCGGCTTCCGAGCCACCGACCATGAAGGTCAGCGTGCCCGCGATCGCGCCGCCGGTGCCGCCCGACACCGGCGCATCGATCACCGCCACGCCGCGCTTGGCACCCGCCTCGGCCAGCTTGCGCGAGGTCGCGGCCGCGATGGTGCTGCTGTCGATCACCAGCGTGCCGGGGGCGATCTTGTCGAGCAGGCCGTCGCTGCCGAGGTAGAGCCCTTCGACATGCGCGCTGGCCGGCAGCATGCTGATGACCACCTCGGCGCCGGCCACCGATGCGGCGGCCGAGGCGGCGATGGGCAGGCCGTCGGCCGCGAACTTCTTGCAGGCCTCGGCCGAGAGGTCGAAGGCGCTCAGCGTGTGGCCGGCCTTCTGCAGGTTGAGGGCCATCGGGCCGCCCATGTTGCCCAGGCCGATGAATGCGATCTTCATGTCGTGTGTCTCCGTGCTTGTGTGAATGCTTGCGGCGTGCTCAGGTGAGCGACAGCAGTTCGGGCGCCATCTCGCCGCGGGGACGCAGATGGTCTTCGATGAAAGCCGGCGTGATCTCTTCGAGCGTCGCGGGGTTCCACTTCGGATTGCGGTCCTTGTCGATCAGCACGGCGCGGATGCCCTCGGCGAAGTCCTTGTGGGCGCAGAAACCCAGCGAGGCCCAGTACTCGAGCCGGAACACCTCGGCCAGCGACATGCGTGGCACGCGCTGCCACAGGGCATAGCTCAGCGCCGCCGAACTCGGTGCGCCCTTGGCAAAGGTCTTCGCGGCGGCCTGCAGCCACGGGTCCTCGCTGTGCAGATGGCGCAGGCGCTTCGCGATGTCGAGCAGGTCGTCGCCGGCCATCAGCGCATTGATCGTGTCGAAGTGCTCGCGCAGCTTCGAGGCGGGCAGCTCGACGCCCTCGCCGGCCTGTGCCAGCAGGCGCGACAAGGCGGCGCGGTCGGCTTGCGGTTCGGACTGCCAGGCAGTCGAAGCGATCGCATCGAGCACCCGCGCCTTCCCGTCGTGCGGCACCATGAGGTCGGCCAATCCGCAGAAGATCGCGTCCGCCGCATTCAGTGGCGCGGCCGTCAGCGCAAGAAACAGACCGACACGCCCCGGCATGCGCCGCAGGAACCAGCTGCCGCCGACGTCGGGGTACAGGCCGATGTTGATCTCGGGCATCGCGATGCGGCTTTGTGCCGTGACCACGCGGTGCGATGCGCCCGCCATCAGCCCGACGCCGCCGCCCATGACGATGCCGTGGCCCCAGCACAGAAAGGGCTTGGGGAAGTTGTGGATCAGATCGTCGAGCTCGTATTCCTCGCCGAAGAAGCGTTCGGCGTATTCGTTGCGCTCGGGTCCGCAATCGAGCAGGGTCTGGTAGAGCTGCCGCAGGTCGCCGCCGGCGCAGAAGGCCTTCTCGCCCGCCGCATCGAGCAGCACGCCGGCGAGGCCCGCGTCGGCGGCCCATGCGCGCAGTTGCGGGGTCAGGAGTCGCACCATCGCGACCGACAGCGAATTGAGCGAAGCCGGTGCGTTGAGCGTGGCGACGCCGAAGCGCTTGCCGTTGGCGGCCTTGATTTCGTTGAAGAGAACTACGGAGTCGGTCATCGGATGTCGCTATCGCCTTCGAGAAGTTTGCGCGCGACGATCACGCGCATGATTTCGTTGGTGCCTTCGAGGATCTGGTGCACGCGCGCGTCGCGCACCAGCCGCTCCAGCGGGAATTCGCTCAGGTAGCCGTAGCCACCGTGCAGTTGCAGCGCGTCGTTGCAGACATTGAAGCCCGCATCGGTCGCGAAGCGCTTGGCCATCGCGCAATAGGTGCTCGCGTCGGCATGGCCGGCGTCGAGCTTGCTCGCGGCGAGGCGCACCATCTGGCGTGCGGCCACCAGTTCGGTCGCCATGTCGGCCAGCTTGAACTGCAGGGCCTGGAAGCTCGCGAGCGGCTTGCCGAACTGCTGGCGCTCGTGCAGGTAGCGCCGGGCCGCGTCGAGCGCACCCTGCGCCGCACCGACCGAGCAGGTCGCGATGTTGATGCGCCCGCCGTCGAGCCCCTTCATCGCGATGCGGAAGCCCTCGCCCTCGCTGCCCAGCAGGTTCTCGGCCGGCACGCGCACGTTGTCGAAATCGATGGTGCGCGTGGGCTGGCTGTTCCAGCCCATCTTGTGTTCCTTCTTGCCGTAGCTGATGCCGGGCGCATCGGCCGGCACCGCCAGGGCCGAGATGCCGCCCGCGCCGCCGCCGCCGGTGCGCGCCATCAGCACCAGCACATCGGTCGACCCGGCGCCCGAGATGAAGGCCTTGCCGCCGTTGATCACGTACTCGTTGCCTTGCAGTTCGGCCCGCGTCTTGAGCGACGCGGCGTCCGAGCCGGCACCGGGCTCGGTCAGGCAGTACGAAGCCAGCTTGCGCCCGCTGGTCAGGTCCGCGCCCCAGCGCTCGCGCACGGCCGGACCGCCCCAGGTGCCGAGCATCCAGGTCGCCATGTTGTGGATCGTGATGAAGGCCGTGGTCGACGGGTCGACCGCGGCCATCTCCTCGAACACCAGCGTCGCATCGAGGCGAGGCAGCGCCAGGCCGTCGATGCTCTCGGGCGCATAGAGCCCGCAGAAGCCGAGCTCGCCCGCCTTGGCGATCGCCTCCCTCGGGAAGATCGCCTCGGCGTCCCAGCGCGCCGCGTGCGGCGCGAATTCGCTCGACGCAAAATCGTGCGCCGTCTGGGCAAAGGCGCGCTGCTCTTCAGTTAGCTCGAAGTCCATGCGGACGAGCTTACTTCAGGCTGATCGTCGTGTTGAGGCCGTGCGCGGTGCTGTCGTCGAACCAGCGCGACGTGATGGTCTTGGTCTGCGTGTAGAACATGATCACCTGCTTGCCGTACGGGCCCAGGTCGCCGAGCTTGGAGGCGCGCGAACCCGTGAACGAGAACATCGGCACCGGCACCGGGATCGGCACGTTGATGCCGACCTGGCCGACGTCGATGTCTTCCTGGAAGCGGCGCGCCGCGGCCCCGGACTGCGTGAAGATCGCGGTGCCGTTGCCGTTCGGGTTGGCGTTGATCATCTCGATCGCCTCGTCGATGCTGTCGGCGTTCGCCAGGCACAGCACCGGGCCGAAGATTTCCTGTTCGTAGATGACCATGCCGGGCTTGACGTCGGCGAACACCGTCGGGCCGACGAAGTTGCCCTTCTCGTAGCCGGGCACCGTCGGCTTGCGGCCGTCGAGCGCCAGGGTCGCACCATCGGCCAGGCCGCGTTCGATCAGGCCGTTGACGCGCTCATAGGCGGCGCACGAGACCAGCGGGCCGACGTCGACGCCCTTCTCGGTGCCGGCGCCGATCTTCAGCGACTTGGCCTTCTCGACCAGTTCGGGCACCCACTTCTGGGCCTCGCCCACCAGCACCGCGACCGACACCGCCATGCAGCGCTGGCCCGCCGCGCCGAAGCTCGCGCCGGCGATCGCGTTGAGGGTCTGCTCCTTGTTGGCGTCGGGCATGACGATGGCGTGGTTCTTGGCGCCCATCATGCATTGCACGCGCTTGCCGGCCAGGGTGGCGCGGTTGTAGACGTGGGTGCCGACCTTGGTCGAGCCGACGAAGGAAATCGCCTTGATGTCCTTGTGGTCGCAGATGGCGTTGACCACCTGCTCGCCACCATGCACGACGTTGAGCACACCGGCCGGAATGCCCGCCTGCAGTGCCAGTTCGCACAGGCGCATCGTGACCATGGGGTCCTGTTCCGACGGCTTCAGCACGAAGGTGTTGCCGGTGACGATCGCCATCGGGAACATCCACAGCGGGATCATGGCCGGGAAGTTGAACGGCGTGATGCCGGCGCAGACGCCGAGCGGCTGCATCAGCGTGTAGGTGTCGACGCCGTTGGCGACGTTGTTGGCGATTTCGCCGAGCTGCAGGTTGCCGATGGCGGCCGCGTGCTCGACCACTTCGAGGCCGCGGAACACATCGCCTTCGGCGTCCGGCAGCGTCTTGCCTTGCTCGGCCGTGAGGATCGCGGCCAGCTCGGCCATGTTTTCGCGGATCAGTTGCTGGTACTTCAGGAAGATGCGGGCGCGCGCGCCGATGGGCGTCTTGCGCCAGGTCTTGAAGGCTTCCTTGGCGGAATCGACGGCCGCGTCGACTTCGGCCGGCGTCGCGAACGGCACCTTCGCGAGCACCTGCTGGGTGGCGGGGTTGACGATGTCGCGCCACTCGGTGGTCTTCGACTCGACGAACTTGCCGCCGATCAGCAGTTTGACGGTGGCGACCTGGGTCGCGGGGGTGGTGGTGGCGTCCATGAAATCTTGTCTCCAGTTGGGGGGTGCAGCAGTCGATGCTAGCTTTGCACTTTTGCGATGGCAATAGACAAATTCGCACTTCCGATCTGCATAATTGCAGATCATGGATTGGGACAACCTGCGCTTTTTCCTCGAGCTGGCGCGTTCGGGCACGCTGGTGGGCGCGGCCCGCCGGCTTGCGGTCGACCACACGACCGTGGCGCGGCGTATCCAGGCGCTCGAGAAGCAGGTCGGCACCGCCCTCTTCTCGCGCGAAGCCGACGGCCATCGCCTGACCGAGGCCGGCCGGCGGCTGCAGCCGCAGGTCGAATCGATGGAAAGCGCCTTCCTGGCGGTCGAGAGCGCCTCGCCGGGATCGCAAGAGGGTCTGTCGGGGCTGGTGCGCATCGGCGCGACCGAAGGCTTCGGCACCGTCGTGCTGGCGCCCAAGCTGGCGCTGTTCGCGCAGGCGCACCCCAAGCTCGTGATCGACCTGCTCGCCATGCCGCGCCTGGTGCACCTGTCGCGGCGCGAGGCCGACATCGTGATCTCGCTCGAACGCCCGGCGCGCGGGCCGGTGGTGGTGACCAAGCTCACCGACTACGTGCTGCACCTCTACGCATCGAAGGACTACCTCGCGCGACGCGGCGCGATCCGCACGCGCGAAGACCTGCGCGGCCACACCTTCATCAGCTACGTGGACGACCTGCTGTTCAGCAAGGAGCTGCAGTATCTCGACGAGCTCTACAAGCCCGATTCGTTCGCGCTGCGCAGCACCAGCATCCTGGCCCAGCACCAGGCCGCGCTGGCGGGTGCCGGCATCGCGGTGCTGCCGGCCTTCATCGCGGGACGCGACAAGTCGCTGCGCCGGCTGCTGCCGGCCGAGGCCAGCTTCACGCGCACCTTCTGGATGTCGGTGCCGGCCGAGACGCGGCACCTCGCGCGCATGCAGGCGACGTGGAACTTCCTGCGCGAAACAGCCGTGGCGCAGCGGGAGGTGTTGATGCCGCAGGGGTCGGCGGGCTGAAGGCGTCCGGGCAAGAGGGCGCAGGGAAGCCGCTGCCTAGAGGCCAATGGCAAGCTTCGCGACGGGCACCTTTTCGCCGATGCCAAAGCTCAGCGTGTCGGGAGACATGTCTTTCGGGCTGGTGAACGTTCCGAACATCCTGTCCCATATCGAGAGCAAAACGCCGAAGTTGCTTCCATGGTGCAATGGGTTGTCACTGTGGTGAATGTGATGGCTTTGCGGCGTCACCAGTATCCAGTCAACGCCGCGCAGGCGCCAGTTCACGTTCATGTGCATCCAGCCGTTGGTCATCGCATAGAAGAAGAACAGCCCATTGGCCAGCCAGAATGGAGACACGCCGAGAATCGGACTCGCAAAAATGTAGGGAAGATTGAATATCGCTTGCTGAAGGATGGAGGTCCTGCTACCCGCCAGCCAGTACATGTGGGTTGGCGAATGGTGCCAGCGGTGCACCCGCCAGAGGGGCTTGAGGTGCACCAGTCGGTGCGTCCAGTAGGAGCCGAAATCCGCGACCAGCAGGTAGAGCACCAGACGCACCGGGAAAGGCCAGGATCCTATTGCTGCGGGCCAAGGGCCATAGATGCCCGTCCAGACATTCAGGTAGTTGGCCACCTGCCGCGTCACGAGCGCGAAGAACACGACGGCAATCAAGTCCCCAAGCAAGACCTTGCGCCATTCGATCCGCCGTGCGCCCCAGCGCCACTCGATCCAGCCGAATACCGCGATCTGAAGCAAGAACAGCAGGCAGAGGAAAATGAACTGCCGCAAGGTCATCATGAATTGACGCCACTGATGTTGAATGGAGCCGTGCCGGCCACGGCAAGCCAGCGAAAGCTCACAACACCGTTTCCTTGCAAAGTTGAAGCCGTAGCATGCACGTCTACGGCGCTGGCCCAGAGCGCCGGAGCCAGGCGTGACTGGTCATTTTGAGAAATTCGTCACGGTCGGCGTCGTCGCCCGCAGCCGACCCGCCACCATTCGTGCCGGGAAACCTCTGCGCCAAGCGGAGCCCGAAGGTCGGCTCCTGGCCGACTGCGGCGTTCAGGCTCAGACTCTCACCGAGCCTCTGAATCCTCGCGCGGCGTAGTAGGACTCCGCCCCGTTGTGATACACGAAGACCTTGCCGTAGCGTCTGTCGCAAAATAGAGCGCCGCCGAGTTTTCTGACGTCGGACGGTGTTGCCACCCAACTGGACGTCTTCAGGTCGAACGCCCCGAACTGCTGAAGTTCGCGATATTGCGCCTCCGTCAGCAGCGAGATGCCCATGACCGCAGCCATGTCGATGGCGTTGTCCTGCGGCTTGTTCTGTTTCCGGGAATTCAAGGCTTCCGCGTCGTAGCACAAGCTCCTGCGCCCCTGCGGACTTTCGGCGGCGCAATCGCAGAAAAGGTAGGCGCCGCCATCGTCCGCTGCCCCGATGACATCGGGTTCGCCTCCCGTCCTCTCCATCTCGAACAGCGACCTCAGCCGGTCGGGGCTGCCCTGCAAGCGAGCATGGACGTCGGCCCACTCGACGCCTGTGTGCCTGTGCGCGTTCTGCATGAACCGCAATTTCAATGCGTCGATGAGGACTTCGCGTTGTTCCGCTTTCATTTCGCTTGCTCCTGTTCCTTCACGTCGGTGCCATACCGGCTCGTGGGTGCCACTGGCTGAATTCTGCCGCCGCAATGACCGGATCCGGCGACGAGACGCGAACAGCCATCATTCCTCTTGGAGCGAGGCGCGCGTGGCGTTCGCAATCAGGCGCCTGGCCGGCTCAAGGTGATGAGACTCCACACGATCGCTGCGAGCTGCGCGACGTTGATCAGGATTGCGACGATGTGAGTTCTGCGGAATCCTGGAATTGCATCCATGTAGTTCGACTGGATCTGCGCCCCGAGCGAGTCCATCTTGGGAATGATCTTCTTGCGCAGGACGATGGCAATCAACGCCAGCGCTGCAGCACCTGCTGCGAGCCCTGGGCGGCCGGCAGACGCAAAGCTGATCGCCGTTGCAGTCGCAGTGACAAACGCGAGGACGTAGTAGGTGTTGAAGAAGCCACGCACAAAGCGGGCGTCAAGCGGCGTGTCGTGCTTCAGGATGAGAAGCGGGATGGAGCCCATGATGAAGTAGGCCGTTGTCACAAGGAGTGCCACCGTTAGGCACAGAGCGGCAAACAAGGCAGCAGACATCTTGATTTTCCTCGCGAGAGGCGCGGGTCGCGGCAGACCAACCATGCTGAACTGAACCACCGCCTGGGCGGGATCGAACCCCAACCCCGACGATCCGCCGATTATCGACGCCCCGCCGACCTTCGAAGACCCCACGGAAATCGGGCCACTCGACAGCCGGGTGCCTTCGGCGCGGGCAGAATTCCCGCCGTCCATCGCCGATCTCCGGCCCCCATGTACACACCGTCCAACCCCCTCCGAGTTCGACCTGCACGCAGGTGGCAGGGCCACGCGTGGTGGCCCGGCGGGGTCCTGCTCGCCACCTTGCTGCCGCTGGTCGTCCTCGGCCACGATGGCCGGCGCATCGCGCAGCTCATGGTTCTTGCGCTGCCTGCAGCGGTGTGGCTGGTCTGGCCCCTGCAAAGCGCCTGGGCGCATCGCCTGCGCGCCGCCGTCGCCTGGCTCTGGGTGATGGCCTTTGCGCTGGACGGCCTGGCCCGGGCCTACCTGCTTGACGCCTACCAGGCCGCGCCCGACGGCGCGATGGTCCTCGGCGCCGTGGCCAACACCACCGTCCGCGAGAGCGGCGAATACCTGTCGATGCACTGGCGCGCGATGGCCATCGGCTCGGCGACGCTCGCGGCCGCCGGACTCGTGGTCGGCGCCTGCGTGCGCCGAGGGGCCCGGCGGCCGTCGCGCACGCGCTGGCAGACGCCCCTGGTCTGGGTGCTGATCACGGCCGCCCTCCTCGCCTACGCGAGCAAGCCATGGCGCAGATTGCATCCGTTCATGTTCTGGCCGAAATGGACGCAGTCCGTGCAGGCCCTGCGCGCGAGCTGGGTCGACCAGCAACAGATGCGCGAGCTTGCACTCGGCCGGGCCAGGGCCGCGGCACCCGTCGTGACCCGGGAGGGCCCCGCGACGGTCATGCTGGTCATCACCGACAGCATCAACCGGGACAACATGGCGCTCTATGGCTACGACAGGGCGACGACCCCGCGCCTGCTCGACCACAAGGCGCAGCTGAACGACAAGATGCTGGTGCTGGGAAACGCCTGGTCCGTCGACGCAAGCACGCTGCCCGCGCTCAGGAACATCTTCAGCTTCGGCCAGCCCGATGGCGAGAGCCCGCCCCATGTCCTGGCGCTGGCACGGGCGGCCGGCTACAAGACCTGGTGGATCAGCAACCACGACGACGTCGCGATCGAGCAGACCCATGCGCGGCTCGCCGACGTGGTGGACATGGTCAACCGCACCCCCGGAAGGGCCAGCGCCTCGCTCGACGGTGAAATACTGGATTGCGTCCAGGAGGCGCTGCAGGATTCGGCCTCGCGCAAACTGATCGTGGTGCACCTGATGGGCGCCCATCCTCACTATCGCCTGAGGTTTCCGAGCGGCGCCAATCCCTTCGACGACGACGTCGACGCGGTCGAAACCAAGCTGGTGAACGATGGCCGCTCCGCCTGGGTGCGCCGCTTTCGGCAGGAGTACGACGCGGCCCTGCTGTACCACGACTTCGTGGTGTCCGAACTCCTCCAGATGACACGATCCGTTCAGGACAAGGCGGAATACCGGGCGTGGATGTACTTGTCCGACCACGGCCAGGAAGTCGGACACGTGAGCGACCGCGCCGGCCACAGCCCGTCGACCGCTTCGGGCTATCGCATCCCGACGGTCATCTGGCGCAACCGCCAGCCCCCGCACCCGAGGCCGGGCCTCGCCGAGCAACCCTTCCGCTCGGACTGGACCGGCTGGGTGGTCGCGGACCTGCTCGACATCCGCTGGACCGGCAGCGACCCGAGCCGGAACATCCTGCGCGACGAGTACGTCTGGCGGGCGCCCGAGCTTCCGGTGGCGGTGCCCTCGTTCACGCGATAGCTAGGGCGTGTTCACCCTATTTCCAGGGTCGCGAAGGCATGCCAAGACGGGCCAATCAAGGCGCGCGACGCCGCATGTGCGTTGGCACATGCAAGGAGTGCAACGCGGAGTGGCACGTCTTGGCATGCCTTCCCTTCGGGT